>NZ_JBHILP010000006.1:136666-145339 GCF_042193375.1 Bartonella sp. TT67HLJMS | reverse complement strand
AGCAGAAACCGCTCTCGTTACTCGTCGTATATAGTACTCTTTCAAATAAAGAGTCAATATCATTTTTTACTTTTTTTAAAAATAAAATAGCGCAAACATCTGGTTGTATTTCAATACATTACACTAAAATAAAAATAAAACATGAAAACAGAAAGAGTTAAAGGGAGCATAGCGCCTTTAAAGTAAAATATAGCACCCCATTGCAATGCATAAAAATAGGAAGTGCCTAGGAATGGATTAATCACAATAACGCTTGTTTTATGTTACTTTAATAAGGAAATTTTTCTGCACAGGTACGATTCATAAAGACATTACTGTATAAAGAGAATTCGTATGATCTGTAATTTGTAAAAAGAATCAAATTCTTGTAGAAACATGCTAAGCTATGCTAGCTTTCTTTATTTAATATTGAAAAAGTACTCTTAGAATCTATGTGGGATAACGAACAACAAAAAAACGATCCCGGACAGGACCCTGCTCTTGTCGTTAAACGCTTGCGTCCTGCGCGCCGACAAGTTTCGGCCCGTTGGCTTACGGGAACCGTTCTGACAGGAATCACTTCCTGCATTCTTATGGGTATTGCACTTTTTACGGCTCTTGATGAACAACAGCGATTGGTAACCCCTCCGCAATGGTTTACAAAAGAAAATCTCTCACACACACAAGATCCTGAGGCCAATGGGTATAAAGGGGATCGTATTTCTCCCACCCATGCACGACAAAGCTTTGACAGCAAGCGTCAATTTGAACTATCGATTCTGCAAAAAAAAGGCGATGAACAAGTTATTCAAACACAACATTTTGAATGGATTCGTATGGCTTTAGCCGAAAAGCGCCCCCAGAAATATAGCTATCCAAAATTTGATTCTTTAAGCATTCTTGCCAGTGATTCGAAAAATCAAAGCGCCAAACCACAAGATTCTGGACAGATTTATGGAGCAAAGGTTGAAACAAAAATCACCTTACGCAGCTATGATTTTAAGGTAAATCAATTCGATTTTGATGACAACGATACCCTGACAGATGAAGAGGCACAACAAGAAGTGCAAAAAGCTGGGTTTACGTTAGAAAAAAGTACCGAACTTCTTTCAGTTCTCACATTGATTGATCCTTTAAAGTTAGAAGATGCATCCACTGATTCCCAAGGTACAGAATCCCCTGAAGTTCGCATTGTTCAAGAAAATGTAACCGTTTCCCCTCAAAGTCACCGTATCGATCTGACAAAAAACTATGTTGAAGATATTATTCCTATTCGTAAAAAACAAACGATAGCCGATGCTTTCAAAAAAACCAGTTATACAAAAAAGCAAATTGAACAGGTCGTAAAAACGCTAGAAAAAATTAACCTTTCCGATACCCTTAAAGAGGGAAGTCTTTTACGCATTGGCATCGTGACACAAGCTGGTGAAGAAGATCATCTCGTACGCGCAAGTATCTATCAAGGGATGTATCATGTTCTCACCATTGCGCTAAATGATAAAGGCCAATTCGTTGAAAGCACAGAGCCTAAAATGTCTAAAGCTCTTAAAACGGCTTTTCAAAATGGTATTCCGCATTCTTATATCAATAGCGCGCAATTACCAACAGCTTATGATGCACTCTATCGTGCTTTGCTAAGCCATAATATATCACAATCTCTCTCTCATCGTCTTATTCGTCTGCTTGCCACCAATATTGACATGAAAAGTCCGATAACCCCCAATGATCAAATCGAAATATTTTATGCCGTACCACAAAGCGATAAAGAAAACCAAAATGGCAAAAAGAACTTGAAAGCAAAGGAAGCATCCCAAAACACTGATCCAGAAATTCGTTATATTAGCGCAACTTTTGGAAATACAACTTATAAATATTACCGTTATCAATTAAAAGATGGAAGCGTTGATTATTATGATTCTGAAGGGAGGAGTTCAAAGCCTTTCTTGCTGCGCAAACCCACACCAAATGGGATTTTTGGCTCTCCCTTTGGTCCACGCAAACATCCTATTTTAGGCTATGTTCGCATGCATACGGGAGTTGATTGGGTTGCTCCTAAAGGATCACCCATTATTGCTGTAGGAGATGGTATTGTCACAAGAGTAGGCGTAACAGGTGGCTATGGAAATCACACGGAAATTCAACATGCCAATGGATATGTCAGCAGTTATTCACACCAAAGCCGTTATGCACCAGACATCAAACCAGGCGTGAAAGTACGACAAGGACAAATCATTGGGTATGTTGGAACAACAGGAATGGCAACCGGTCCCCATTGTCATTTTGAAATCATTGTCAATGGCGTCAAAGTTGACCCCATGCGCATCCGTATACCGGATAGCAAAGCCTTAACCAATCAAGACCTACAAACATTCCTACAAGAAAAAAACAATATTGATGCCTTGATCAACAGCCCGATAACCCCCTCCGAAGAAACTTAAAGCATAAAAGCATCTGCATTTTTACGACTCAAAACATCTAAAAATATGCTTTAGCGCTTATTTTTCTCAAAGAGATTTTTTTCTTAAAGAGATTGCCGCACTTTAAATATCTATAAAGAATTCGCCGAAATATGCCACCACCCAAGGTCGCATAACAATGATTAAAAATAAAACGCCCTCCCCTTTGTATGTTTATGCACGATAGAAAAGTGCAAAATATGAAACCCAAAAAGGCTAACTCTTCTTGTTTGTTTTATCAAAACGATAAAAATCCCTTTGTTTTCCATGCAATAAAATTTTAATCAAAGGTGAGTTTTTCTAAAGGATGAAGATTCTAAAACCCATATCATTCTACAAATAACCCGACTTCTTGTTGAAGAGATTTCACCTGTTGAATGCTTATGCTGTTCATAGCCCTAAAGGACAGTGTTTCATAAACTTTACGAGCAAGTTATCCTTAAGAATATTCGTTACACACTTTTACAAAAACACCACATATTTAAAGTTTTATATTTAAAGTTTTACATGCCTTACAAAAAATAACAAAATTTGAAAAAACAATCTCTTCACAAAGAAATAGAGCTTACTAATATAAGTATTATCGGTTTAAAGGAGCTTTTATTCAAAATAAATTTAAATTTTAACTCAAGTACTTCAAAGCTATAAAACATACAAAACCAGGAGAATTTTGAAAGCCGATAATCAGAGTCAGCAAAGTAAAAAACAAAGAGACCAAAAGATAAAGAAGCAATGTTGCTTCTCTTGAAGACAATTGACAATCTGATATGAATGGTGCTGTGTTCGCGTTATCTAAGTTATATTTTTTCTCATTTTTATTAAAACGAACAAGCAGAGAGTAAAGAATTTATCTCTTAAAAAAATCAGTCAGAGCTTTTTTTTGAACTATTCATGCTAAGTTTTGGCAAAGGAATGATAATCTTTGTGCCTCCTAAAGCAGAAGTTTCAAACAGAGGTTTCTCACCAAATTGCATACAGAGCTGTTCCACGACCACACGACCAAGTCCTGTTTTTTGCTCTAAAGTTTGGCTTTTCATTCCCACGCCATCATCTTCTACAATGAGCATCAATTGTCCATCTTTCTGGGGACCAAAAGAGATATAAATATGACCCGTACGTTGATCAGGAAAGGCATGTTTTAAGGAATTTGTCAGCAGTTCACCAAGGATAATTCCAAGTGTTGTCGCATCTCTTGAAGACAGGCGACAATCTTTAAAGTTTGTGTGAATGGCGATGTTTTCACGCAATTCAAAAGGGACTGCCAATTCGACATCATGCACAACAGAACTGAGAAACTCTGCCAAAAAAGTCGTTTCCATATCATCACTTAAGCGCAAACGACGATGTGCTGTAGAAATTGTCTGAATACGATCACGTGCAGCTCCTAGAACAGAACGGACCTCTTCATTTTTACTCCGGTTTAACTGGAGCCCCAGCAAAGAAGACACCGTCCCAAGAGAATTGCCAATGCGATGGCTTGCATCCTGCAACAATATTTCAACCCGTTGGCGTTCTTTTTCAGCGTGATTGCGTGCTCTTTCTAATTCTTGTGTCCGTTCTTTCACGCGGGCTTCCAGAGCGATATTTTCGCTATGAAGCAGCAATTGATACAATTTTAAAGAGCGTACATCACGATGAAAACGATTAATAACAAAATAGGCAGAAATAAAAGTACTCACAACAGAAACAATAGCTGCCAATGTCAAAGCAGCCCGCATCAATGCGATCCCCTCACGCTGTTTTTGTCGCACCACATCATCCCCATTAATAAAGCTTGTCATCAATTGAGCTAAACGTGCCACAGGAATCTTTGATCCTTCAAAAGAGGCAGCATGAGAAGGTTGTTCAGGAATCGCATCAAGAGCATGCATATGGGCATTCATAAATGCTTTTCGTGCTTCAACCTCTTTTTTAAAAGCCGTAAACCATTCATCCCATTGTGGATGCGCATAAACAATAAGTGCGATATAATCGAGAATATCCCCCAACTCCCGCTCTGCATTTTCAAAACGTATTTTATCTTCCGCCTTGCGCGTTTTTGCATAGCTGCGATCAGCAACAGCCATATCAATCAAGCTAATAAGGACCAAATCAGCCTGTTCACGCAATTCTGAACTTGTATTCAACTGTGCGACTTCTCGATCAACGGCATTTGAAAGCAACATAATAAAAACCGATGCCAAAAGAGCCATAACAAGAGAAACAACAATCGCTACCCACCGCCAGCGTGATATCGTTGCATCAGAAGAAGGCATTTGAGGCATCAAATTTGTTTTTGTTGTCATAGAATGTCCATTGGCGAACTTGAAAGTCGTCATTTTTCAGCACAAAGGAAGGCAACCTTATGGAACATAAAACTTAAAGCCCGTGGGAAAGTTTATACAGGCTTTTCTTTTATTCCTAAGGATACACGCCAAACACTCTGAATTTCCTCAGATACTGACTTTACTGTAATAGCTATAACGGGAATAAAAAAAACAAGGCTATCGATCATAATTATTATGCTTTTTTAGCCGTTAAATGAACACAATGTACTTCCAGCTGAATAAGAATCAGGACCATAATCAGACTCACCATCCACCTTGAGAAGTTCTTGTAACCGATTACGCGCCCTGCTCACACGGCTTTTAATGGTTCCAACAGCACAACCACAAATAGCCGCAGCATCTTCATAAGAAAAACCCGATGCCCCAATGAGAATAATGGCTTCTCTTTGATCGGCAGAAAGCAAATTTAAGGCTTTTTTGAAATCTTGCAAATCAAGCGATCCATATTGAGCCGGATGAACAGCGACATTTTGAGTAAACACGCCATCGGTATCTTGAACTTCTCTTCCCTTTTTACGCATTTGACTGTAAAATTCATTGCGCAAAATGGTAAAAAGCCAAGCCTTAAGATTGGTTCCCATCTCAAAACTATCTTGCTTAGCCCATGCCTTCATAACAGTATCTTGGACCAAATCTTCGGCTTTATCCTGCTTACCACTTAAAGAAACAGCAAAAGCTCGTAAAGCCGGCAACACCAAAAGAAGTTCTTGTTTAAAGTTTTTCGCGCACTTTGACATAAAGGATTCAAACCTTTTCCACATTGTTTAAGCCAAATTGCTCTGCGCGCTCCAACTTCTCTAAAAGCTCGAGCAAACACCGTGGCAGTGCTTCTTCTTGAATTTCCATGTAAAATTGACGTAACTTCCGTGCTATTTCGCTATTGACCCCGAGAAGATCATCTCCAACTGTAAATTGTGTGGTGAGATTTTTTTCATCACGGTCGTTCATTTTTCATCCCCCTAATCCATATAATATCAGTAGCACCGCGAAGAATTTTTTCGCCTTATGGTTGTAAATATAGCTGTCGGTAAAAAGTTCCATACAAATCAAGGAACTTTTTTATCTGTTGAGAATTTCAACCAACAAAATGCTTGAAAGGTCAAAGGAGTTATAAATTATGTCATTATCAACGCGCATTGCCCCGCATCTTCCCTATCTTCGGCGTTTTGCCCGCTCTGTCACCGGTAGCCAATCCTCTGGCGATGCTTATGTGTCCGCGATGTTGGAAGCACTCATCGCCGATATCTCCATTTTTCCCAAAGCATCCAGTGACCGAATTGGTACCTATTGGCTTTTTTGCCATCTTTTTGACCAAACCACACCGAACATCCCTGAACCCTTGCCCCAATTTGGTCTTGAACAAAAAACCAGTGCCAAATTATCCTATCTCACGCCCCGTGCACGCCAAGCATTTTTGCTCATTGCCGTTGAAGGATTTCATGAACAAGAAGCCAGCGAAATCATGAATCTGGATACAAAAGAATTCCGTAAGCTTCTCAACCAAGCATCCATTGATATTTCTCAACAAATTGCTACTGAAGTAATGATTATTGAAGATGAACCTCTTATTGCGCTTGATATTGAGCAAATGGTAGAAAGCTTAGGTCATCATGTTGTAGGAATAGCGCGCACGCGTGATGAAGCTGTCATCATGTATCATAAGAAAAAACCACGGTTGATTTTGGCTGATATTCAATTAGCCGATAACAGTTCAGGGATTGACGCGGTCAACGAGATTTTGAAAAATGACCGTATACCGGTGATTTTCATCACGGCTTTTCCCGAAAGGCTGCTGACCGGCGAGCGTCCAGAACCAACTTTTTTAGTGACCAAACCTTTTAACCCTGACATGGTGAAAGCGCTTATTTCCCAAGCTTTATTTTTTCAAGAGAATGCTTCTAAAGCGGCTTAGAACAGAGTAACATCTTAAAATTATGATCGTTACGCCTCTTTCAAAGCCTCCCATGGATAGATCTCATATGAGTGCGCTCATGCAAGCGATTCGTGGTGCTGATATTTGTGTTCTCTATCAGGCAACAAATCTGGTTTATTTATGGGCTGAAAACTTGCCACACCATTTGCACAATAAATGGCGGGTTGGGTGTCGTGACAGCGACTTTTTTTCGCTTGACCTTGCAGACAATATGGAAACCATCAAACTGCAAGTTTTAGCGAGTGGCAAAATGCAAACTGTTGAAGCACGTTTTGAAGATACAAAAAAACAAGAGATTTGGTATAAATTTTCTATTGATTGCCATCGTAATGATAACGGAGACATTATCGGTATTATCACCACCGGTGTTAATATTTCCGGTTTACGCCGCCGTGAACAAGTGCTTAAAATCCTTCTTCGCGAGGTCAGTCACCGTTCTAAAAATCTTCTAGCGATCATTCAAAGTATTGCCAGCCAAACCGCCCGCTATACTGAATCTCTTCAGGTTTTCTTACGCAAATTTCAAGGTCGTCTTCATTCTCTTTCTCATTCTCAAGATCTGATTACTGATTCCGATTGGCGTGGTGCTCAATTTCGCGAATTGGTCCAAACGCAGGCTTTAGGCTATTTTATGAAAGAAACAGAACGTTTTTCACTTGAAGGCGTAGATCCTTATCTTTTTCCCAATGCCGCTTTGCATATTGGTTTGGCTTTTCATGAACTAATTGTAAATTCTCTTTCTTTTGGAGCCCTTTCCCAAGAAAAGGGTAGCATCTGTGTACGCTGTGAAATCGAAACAAAACTGAATGGTAAAACGCAACTTATCATCACTTGGCATGAAAATTTTGAATCTGGCATCCCTCCCACAAACAATAAAAAAGCCTGTTTTGGTAGTGCCGTTCTCGAAAAAATCGTTCCCATTTCCGTAAATGGTTCCGCTTCCCTCAAATTGACAAAAGAAGGAATTATCTATTGCCTCTCTGTTCCTGATACTTATTTTGATATTTTTTCTTAAAAGAGCATTTCAAATAACAAACAAGAGGAGTTTCCCCTTTTTTAGCAAAATTTCTCATCTATTTTATTAAGCACAAAGATATTTTCCAGCCTCTTTAAACCAACCACTATGCCCCCCAATAGCTCCCCACAACCTTAACAATGAGAACTTAAGCCGCATAAAATCCATTTCCGCTGTCAATCAACTTTCATCCCTTATAGAACCACATATTTTAAGAGAGAAACCAAAACAATGAAGAGTAAACCGTTTCAGCTTTTATATGCCAAATAAAAGCGAACCTATTACCTATCTCTTTTTGTGCAACTTTCGCAATGCGCATACAATTCCATTTTGGCAGAATATAAAATTTTAAGGAGTAAAGCTAACATCCATCATCACTCTTCAGCTTTACGGGACTAAAGCATCCACGACAACGACAATTAACTGATGAAATTACATATTTTATGCTTTTATTTATCGCATTCTTTAATGGAGATATCCTCTTCAGATACAATAGGACATCCTAAAACAGAATACACTTGTGTTTTTCATTCACGCACTTTTTTAATATTTCCCAGCGCATCCACGCTCATTTCAAAACAGTGTCTGTAAATAAAATATAATAGCCCCCGTAAAGTGAACCATCAAGCACGCCCCTTTTTACTCCCCATCCTTCTTTACCTTCATACCTCTTTTCACTTCATAAAAGTAGTAGCTGAGCATTATCATACCCTTTGTCCCTCATGTTACAACAGCCATTGACCTTTGAGAGCGTTCATAAGAGGCATTTTAGTCTTTTTTCAAATATTTCTCACCGCCACAAAGCCCATACACACCCTTTTATGACGTGCAAGCCAATGACTTTGATTAATTCACTATAGAACTAGCATCTCAAAGGAGGAACGGACATCTCAAAGGAGGAACGGACATCTCAAAGGAGGAACGGACATCTCAAAGGAGGAACGGACATCTCAAAGGAGGAAC
>NZ_JBHILP010000006.1:128373-136566 GCF_042193375.1 Bartonella sp. TT67HLJMS | reverse complement strand
GGACATCTCAAAGGGGAACTAAAAAACTGTAAAAACGTTTAACAGTGAAGAAGCCCCTAGGCTGACAAATTGGAGCCCATGCTGTCAACCTCTCATTTGGAAAATGATTGATGAATCCCTTTGTTTTTATCCTCTTATTAGTTTCATGTACAGATGATTTTAATAGTTGCTATTCGAACAATACAATGGTTAAAATCTATCCAACGGCTCAAGCATGTGAACAATCCATGATACCGTCCACAAAAAAGTTTTCATTTTCTGGACAACAAATTTTTGCTCAATGTATAAACGTCCATGCGGATTTACATCAACAAGAAGTAAAGTTGATCTGGTCTGTAACAAACCGTGGAAATTTCCTGCTTAAAAGCCAAAACGTAGATAACAAGATATCTACAGTCCAGAAAGAAGGTATTTTACCAACATCGCTTCCTCTTTTGCATTCTTCTTCCACAAACCTCTTGCACAAAAAACTTTAAAAGCATAAACCCATCAGATCTCAAAAAATACTCAATGAAAGACATGATGGATAATAAGCGCATGCAACCTTCAAAAGACCATCACACAGAGCAAAACTCTCTGCCTCAAGATCTCCCTTTAGATCCTGCTGTAGAACGAGTGAGAAAAAAACTTATGGGTTTAATGATTATTTCTGTTTTAATAACGCTTTTCCTTATTCTAACTGTACTGTTTTTAATTGTTTATAAAGTGGTAGCAACCGGATCAGCGCCAAAACAAACAGAGCTATCTTCCTCTCCCAGCAAAACCCCACACGTTATCCATCATACGCTCTCTCTACCGGAAAAAACACAGATTTTGTCGCAAAGCCTCTCAGAACACAATATTGTACTGAAAGTTTTAACCCCTGATGGACAAACAAAATTTATGATTTACAATTATCACACCGGTGCATTAATCGCCGTTCTTTCTGTTGAAACAAAAAAAGAAATATCGAAAACAATGCCTCATTAAGCAAACTAATATCACCACAAGCGCTTACATAGCACCCTTCAGGTTTAAACATTTTCCTCTGCTTCAAGATACGACCACTTGGGCGACGGCGCGTTTTTCTCTGTATTCCCTCACTTAAATCCCAGCAAAGAGGCAATCTTGTCTGTCGACACCCTTCGTTAAGTTCCTAGTACTGACCGTGAAAATTCAAAGAAGCGCAAAAAGCTTCTTGAGCATATATAATTCACCATCATGATACTAATAACATCACCACAAGCGCTTAAACAGCACCCTTCAGGTTTAAACATTTTCCTCTGCTTCAAGATTGACCACTCGGCGACGGCGCGTTTTTCTCTGTATTCCCTCACCTAATCCAGGCAACGAAGAAGCCTCTTTTGTTGCTGTTGATGCATCTCCATTGCTCGTGCTTTCTGCTGTTGTAAGTGAAAGCTCAAGAGATGATTCATCTTGTTGGGTCCGTACAGTACGTCGACGGGGAGAACGACGTGTTTTTTTGACGGGTTCAACATTTTTCTCAGAGCGACAGTGCTCTTGATCCATTTTTTCATCCGATAGAGCCTCTAAAGCATTTTCACGCGCATCCCCATTTTGCGTTTTAGCATATTGGCCATTACCATTTTTTTGCGACGGCATCTGTAATACATCTGTATCACCCTCGACAGTATCCTTTTTTTCACCGTCAAGATTTATTTCACCGCATTCTTGCTCGTTGTTTTCATCACGATTTTCATCACCACGATTTTCATCACGTCGAGCCGATTGAGACATTTGTCCAGCTGCTGCTAAAATAATACGCAAATAGTGCTCGGCATGTTGTAAATAATTTTCCGACATAACACGATCACCCGCACCTTGTGCATCACGCGCAAGGCTTATGTATTTATCGGCAATTTGCTGAGCATTCCCGCGAATTTTAACATCCGGACCGCTGCTTTCATAATTACGAGACAACGGATTAGGACCGCGACGATTATTATTGTTATTACCATTATTGTTATTATTGCGACCGCGTACCCGTCTATTTTGTTGTGGCCTCATCTTTATCCCTTTTTGGAGTGTTTGTCTTAATGTATGTCTTAATTGACTCTTCCTCATTGCATTACCTTTTGATAATGCTAATCATTTTTAACATACGGTTATCAAGCTATCCGCGTTTATTTTACTCAAACGAACCCTACTGATATTGATAAAAGCATATATTTTCTTGAAAATCATAAAACAGCAGGGAAATCGTAAATCAAAAATTCCCTCTTTCTCTGTTAAACAGCAGAAACCTAATGATGTTCACATAAAATGCCAAGTGTTTTTTTTAAAATAAACCATATTTCACTAAAAAAATAATTATCTTGTGGAAAACAAAAAGGAAAACACACATACAACACACCTGACAAAGAAAAATTCCTGCCAGAGAATATTAGAAGCTTCCTTTTTTGCTCTAAAACCACCGCTCCTAAAAACGCCGATATCCTCTACCCCCTCGTGCATTTAACTCACAAGCACTTCCATCCCAACGAGTCACTGCGCGAACCTCTTTATTTTATGAATATAGCCTCTCTTCATCGCTAAAGCAACCCCTTGCGAGCGATAATCCACGATCGCTTCACAAAACCTCTTGATCTTTATAGATAGATTAATACGAAGTATTATTCAAGCCCTATAATCACCAAGAGATTAATCTTCTTTCCTAAATAAGCCAGATACTATCAATTTCTATTTTAACCCATGGAGTTTTTAAATTAATCACAGCTTTTATTTATAACAAATTGAGCTTAAAAAGCAAAATATTTAAATACAAAAAAAATATAAAATTATAAAAAAATGACCAATATGTCACACTTTTCTAAAAATCAGCTTCTTCTCAAAAACATGCCCTCCTCAAAAACTATCAATAAGAATGGCATAACGCATTTCCTCTCTTATCTTTTCTGATAAAGAAAACTGGAATTATAAAACAAGCACATTTGTAAACCCAGCACAGCACTTTACGCATGAATCAGCCTTGAATGTTTATAAAAGGAATGTTTCTTTTTTACTCATTTTTGTCATTTCTATTGACTTACGCCCTCAAAGAACGAAGGTTCTCAAGTCACACTGCTCTGTCAACAATCAAAATTCTTGTAAAATTCGTACACTGAATTGATTTATAATGATCATTCATATTTTTTGTGTTGAGTAAGAAAACTTAATACCCTAGGATTTTTCATCCTCAATCTGTTTGCTATTGAATCAATCTCTTTTTCTTTCATGTTACACACGGAAAAGCTTGCGTGGAGTAAAAACGATAAAGAAAGGCTAAAAGTGCCTCTTATGAACCATCTCTAAGGCTCAAGGGCTGTCAGCAAACACCATTGAAAGCTCGCAAAGTGTAAGTGGTACTTGGGGCTTACTTTTGTTTGAAACGTAAAGATGAATATGCTCTATAAATTTTATACACTTCATGGGGGCTTTACCATTATACCCTTCACCAGAGCCATTACGAAATGGATTTCCCACGCCTGTTATTTCCCTTAAAAAAGCTCAACAAATCCTCCTAAAACTCCACCACGCTCCCTTAAACATTTCAAGGAGACATCCATGCCTTATGGCGCCACACCTTAAATAAGAAGTGCAATATAACAAGATAAATAAATAAAATTTCTATTGGTCTCGAGGCAGATCGTAATTTAAGGGGTTTTTATCTTTTCATCAAAATTCGCATCCTTTTAACTTTCCGTATAAAAACTTAAAAGTAATTGCGTCTTTTGCCTTTTTTATTTTCTTTTTCATTGAGAAAACAATCGCGTAAGAGAAAATAATTTCCATCCCCAGGTCGTACCAACGTCAAACATTGTTTTTTTGCAGTATCAGAAAGCTGATCCCACATTTCACGAATAGCAAAATAGGCCTCACTTTCCAAATTAAGACAATGCTGATAAACTTCTCTTTTCATATCGGGCATAACGGAAGCAGAAATTTCCTTGCAATATACACGCAGATCAAAAACAGGAATAACCAATTCAACGGGTGCTTGTTGTGTTATTTTTTTATGAGAAGAAAAATAACTGATCACCTTTGCAACAACAAAACACAAAATCACTATACAAAAAAGTATTATGCAAACAAAAGCAATCTTGCGATATAATCTTTTAAAATAAGCCTTTTGCCTTGCACGAATTCTTTTTTCCATAAAGATTGCACCCTTTAAACATCCCAAGAGAAGCTTTTACAGCAAAAAATGATAGAAGTATCTGTGTACACAATACAGGTTATAGCGGCAAACGATCAAGACTCTTATGTCAAAAGACTCTTTTTTATCGTATAATTTTTATCGTATAAAATTTTTGTGAAACACTTTTCTCATGCCCTTTATGAAAAAATAGGGATTATAATTTTCTTTCACTACCTTAAAAGACGAAGATTCTTCATCCATGTGGCGCTATAAACAATTCGTCTTCTTTAAGACAAATCACATTGATTTATAAAGAGTATTTGTTGTTTTTCATATCGAATAAGAGACCTGAATACCATAAGTTTCTCTCATCCTAAATTTGTTTTCTGTTGAAACGATCAAAACCATGTCGCTTGCAAGTTACAAGCGGAGCTGGCATGTGGATTAAAAACTGTACAAAAAAGGCATATGCCTCTTATAAAGCGTCTCACGAACCAAGACTTTCATACTATTAGGAGCTGAAAAAGTGTATGAGAATACCAGTCTGCACTTTTATGAAGCATAAAGATAAGGGAGATATCTTATAAGTTTTATACATTTCATAGGAGCTTTACCCTTATACCATTGACGAGTGTCCTTGTGAAAGGGACTTGGGAGTGAGATATCTCTTTAAAACAAGTCCGTGAATATGCAATAAATGTATATTCGAAGACAAATAATATTTTAATATTTTGAGCATTCTGTTTTTATGTGAGAGGCATAATCCCAAAAAGACACGCGATACACAATGGCATAAGGCATTATCTTTATTATTTAAATAATATCGCTATAGATAGTTTTGAAAATCATAAAGCAAAAAAATGATAGCACGACGAGTGATTAATATGCCTTTATATTTTTCTCAATAAGGCTGTCTTCCTATTTCAGAAATCACTCAAATACAGCCCTCATCTGACATACATAAAGTCTAGCTTACAAAAGCTGGAATCGCTCAGAGAGTTTTGCCCTTCTGAATCCGTAAGGCTCTCTTCTTCTTTCTCTCAAACATGCTACAGCTTTGAAATTTGATGTTGTTTGACAAGCAATAAAAAAGCTCTGTACTCTCTTAAGAAAACAACGCCTTAAAGTTACACACATAATGGATTGGAAAGATGTCTTAGCTTTTTATCAAACGCGCTGTAAAACAACGAGCGTAACATATTAGCTTTGCTTATCCCAAAAATATTCATCCCAATTTCTTGCATCCAATTTCTTGTATCCAATTCCCTTGCATCCAATTCCCTTGTGTCCTATGCATAAAGATCAAGTTGAAGGAAATATATGGATAACCCTAGACTTGAAAATATGAAAGGAAGGCGTGACAGAATTTCGCGTTCCTTATGTCATGCAAAAGCATTAGACATTCTGAAACAAGCACTCTTTCTGTCTCGTAATGATTCCTTTTTTCTGCTACCGGTCAAATCCCCTTATTTAGAGAATTGGCTATCACAAGTTATGCAACAAATAGCGCTATATGCAACAAACAGAACCTGATTTATACCCGCATGGAATTCGTTCCAGTTTACATGATTGGCTCGCAAAATCCACTTGACTTTCCCCTTTGTCTTTACCCCTCATGGGATCTCTATCACCATAGAACAAAAAGCGATATTTTATGACGCTTTATGGACAAAATCCCCACCGCCCGAAGAGTTCATCACATGACGAAAAAAAACACCTCATATTCACCACACACAAACACTTCAATATATAAAACTTACATGCCTTCTATCACCGCACTCTCAAAAAGCAGCACGACAACAAGATAAGAAATTATTGATGTAAAACTCCAAACAAAGAAAAGAATGGACTTTCTAATCGAGATCAACAAACACTGTAAAAGACACATTTGCATTTTTGATCATGCGGGCATGCATAATAATTGCCCTTCAAGTGCGCCACCATTTTACGCTTCACCCCATACCACTCTCCGTCAAACAGTAACAAACATTCTTTAACTATTCAACGCCCCCATTATAATCAACGCAAAGAAACTAAACAGATACCTGCATTTTTATTTTGAATCTTCCTCACTGGGATAAAACACACAAGAATTTAGAGATTTCACTGCAAAACGAAATCACAAAATACAATGATGCGAATAATGAAAAAAACATCCAAAGCCACCTCAATAATAGATATATAGCCCCCCTGCTATTAGACAAAAAAAGCCGCACCTTTAAATGGCGCGGCTTATGAATAGAGATATAATTAAATAAAATACAAAAGAAATCAATAATAAATACTTATACACAAATTGTATAATATTGCAAGCTTTTTAATTATATTTATAAAACTTATCCAAAAAGAGTATAAATAATGACGCCTTCGTATTAATGGAAGTGATTTGCAACAACGCACTTTCTAAAATCAAAATACTTTGTAGTTTTATTTCAATATCATCCATGAAAAACACACATGATTTAAGTACATAATTATAATAAAACCCGTTCTTTTACCCTTGTAAAAGCTGGTTTTTCTTAACTTGCATCCACCACTTCAAAAGACGAAGCTTCACCTAATCTAATCTATTAATAGCTCGGATTATAGCGGGGTCCATTTAGCTTTCCCACATGTGATTTACTTAAACTTAAAGCTCAACAAATAAGCCCTGCCTTAAATATTTGGCACGCCTTTAAAAACACTTTTTGTGTTATTTTGGCTCTTACAAAGAGGTTTACCTTATATCATCACACCTGAAAGGACAGTATTTACAGCATAAGCAAGATAAGACAAATCAACAACCGCTTGTACAATCTTGTTTGATAAGAAAACAAGTGAAAATTTCTCTTTCAAGCCTGCTCCAACAGTACAACATTGCTCTTCTTTATAAGAAAAGATATAATGACACACATTTTTTTTCTTATAGGAATTTTTCTGCTTTTGTTCTTGTGACAATTAAAACTTTCTTTTTATGGGATTTTTGACAAATTAAAATTGCGACAGACTGCTTTTTTCTCTTTTAAAAAAGCGTAAAAACAGCGAATTGTTTATAAATTTAAAATCACTGAACGCTCTATCCAAAAGCTTTTTAAAATTATTGCAAGATTTTTATCGTTTACAAACTTCTTTTGCCATGCGTTTCTGTTTGGGCACAGCTCCTTTCTCTGTAGGTTTTAAAAACTTACCCTTAGATTTCAATATGCGCCCTAATCTCCCCAACAACTCATGATCAACTTTCCTGCAACAAGGCTTCTCTTTTTATTAAAACTAGACTCTCTATCAATTTTTACCTTTTTTAACATCTCAAACAGAGTGCAATTCCACACCCCACCGAAGATATAAATAAAGTTTATCTGATCTATAACTTCAACCCATACCTATTGTTATAATCAGTTTTTTCTATTTTTCCTTTTTAAACAAAGAAGAAATCCCTCTAGACTGCTCAACACCCATGTATTGACTAACATTACTGTGTATTTCTAGCGGCTCCTGTGCTGTAAGTTTTGAAACAAAAGAGCTGTAGTCTATTTTTGGCGTCTCGTTTATTGGAGAAAAAAATATGTCTCCAGCGGACAATGCTTCTATTTTAATGTCTGATCCGCTCACAATACTGCTCGATGCCGTTATTCCAGCACTCACAACATTATTAATACTGTCTTGATTCTCTTTTTTCGTATTTTTTTTCTGTTCGACCTTGGTAGGATCTAGAGTATTTAATTTTTTTTCTAACACATCCATGCGCTTTGCTAAAGCATCCATGCGCTTTGAAATTTTTGTAATATCTTCATATGCTTTCTTCAACAATGCGTTTAAAGGAGCATGTCCCATTCTTCCGCTAGCATAAAGAACCACACGAATACATTCAGGATCATCAATATCAGCAATAGAAAATGGAAAAAGTGCCATTATATCCCCCTTTTTGATAAGCTAAACGCGTATTAAGCATTTGAATATCTTTTTCCGTTGTACGGCTCTTGCATTCCTCAGACAACCTCAAGACAACCTCAGACAACCTCAGACAACCTCAGACAACCTCAGACAACCTCAGACAACCTCAGACAACCTCAGACAACCTCAGACAACCTCAGACAACC
>NZ_JBHILP010000006.1:77760-128273 GCF_042193375.1 Bartonella sp. TT67HLJMS | reverse complement strand
GACAACCTCAGACAACCTCAGACAACCTCAGACAACCTCAGACAACCTCAGACAACCTCAGACAACCTCAGACAACCATGTGAAAGGCTTTTGAAAAAAATTTCCTCATTGAAAATTTTTACAAGGTATTTTTTTAGATTATAGTCTGTTTTCCACCTAAAATGATGATTTTACCACCTGAAACCAAAGAAAAATACATGTCACCTTGCATGCTTTGTTGGCTTTCCCCAAAATGACAAAGCCTTCTCCACCGGTCTTCAAACAATGCCAATCGATAAACAACAATCTGTAAACAATCTGGTTTCTTATCTAACGGATTTGACTGAGCTTCCCCTTCAAATGCAGCCTTGTCTAGAGTTATTCTACAAAAAACGCTGCTTTAAGAATACGCACAGACGAAAAACATCCCAATGCATAAAGTTTTAACCGCATCTCAAACAATGGTATTTTACGACACAACGGGATAAACTATTGTCTTACAGATTTTCTCGTATCACTCTCATTCTGTTTCAAGAAGTTTCCTGACAAGTACAAAATGCATCTAAGAGAGTTCAATTACTCACCATGTGTTAACGCATCGCCAATTTGCTCTAGCCAACAGAGCGCCCATTTTGAAAAAAAAGAACGCCTTTTGCATACACGCTCTACCCAAAAGAGGGAGAGTACCATTTTGCCTTTTCTCGCTTTAAATAAATATATCCGTTGATCTCTTCCCGCCACCTCAAAAGACGAAGATTTTAGCCCCACATCGATTTGTAAACAATCCAACGACTCTGAAGGGATTCCGTCTGCTGCTCACTTATATGATTCAATTGCATAAGGCTTAACGAAGCACCCCTTCCCCTGAATAGATGTCTCTTTAATACTTAAATGGATCAAGTATTGTATGTCTTATTTTCCTTATATCACCAGCTTCAATAATAGTGTTTTAATGACGGTGTTTTACGGTATAACAGGATAAAATTCTACCCATGGGCTTTTTGTCATCGCCTATCAGCACCTTAAACCCAGCGCTTTAAGCCCAGCGCTTTAAACAATGTATCACGATACCACAAGAGAGAGCATTTTGGATACAACTTTATTCCTTAGAAAAAAACTCTATGAATAAAGGAAGATTTTTTGTTCTCTTTTACCCCTACCTTCAATAATCACTGTCTTGATCCTCTAAAAAACAATAGGCAAACTGACCGTTACACATCCAACAAAGGCAGCACAAAAAATAAAATAATAAAGAACGCCTCAAAACTTTCTGCACAATATATTCTATAAGATTTTATATTCTATAAGATTTTTTTCTCATAACAGACATTTTGCAATCATTTTTATCTCTCTCAAAGCTTTCATTCTCAGGCTTTGACAGCATAAACCACCGCCATATTGACGGGGCGTGTTTCATCCCCCCCTGTTTTTTGCAACAAGACCTTATGTTCATGCTCTCCCGCAGCCTTCGTTAACCGATCTTTATTGTAGACTTGAGCCAGATTTCTATAATATTCACCGTGATTCATATCCCAAACTACCTTGTCAATCATTGGATAACTATGCTGGTGGTTACCTGTTGAATCTGTTTTTCCCTCATGGGTATGAGATTTAAAAGACTCTTCTTGTCGACTTCCCAAGCGACGTCCTTTATCAATTGCTTTTCCACTATCGAGCCCCCGTAAAAACATTCCACGCAAATCGGGAACATTGAATGTTGTTCTCCCGTCTCCTTTTCCCCACGTTTCCCCCAAAACAGCAAAGAGATTGGCATAGTTCTTTCGCGAATATTCTTTACCATCACACAGCAGCCATCCAGAGGGTATTTTTTCTGTAGCAAAAGTCCCAATAAATCCAGAAGAAAAAGTTTCCGGCAAAGGGGGAAAGGGGGGGATTTCAGGAAGTTTTATAGTAGGATTGGTTAAAAACCATCCATCAGCATTTTTTCCGGCAATATCACACGTATAGACGATTTCATAAAGCCCCCCCTTTTGAATTTCCCCCCCTTTTAAAGGCATAATACCCTCTGGCGTTGCCATATAAGTTGGTCTTGGCGGCAATTGATTTAAAGAAACATTTGTTATTCCTCTGTTGACGCCTTGTGCTTTAAAGCGCACAACAATGCCATCCATATAAGTCTCAAAAAAAGACTTTGTCGCCAACCGAAGTGATGTCCTCTCGTTTTCCACATCGACAGTAAACTGTGTTTCAATCCCGCCCCCATTATCCAACAAATATTCTTTGATGCGTTGCATCATAGCGCGAGCACTATCATTGACTGTGCTTGGCGGTTGCCCTTCTGACCAGTTTATACTCTCGTCGGCATAAGCATTTTCTGATGCGATAATTGACCAATCATAAATTGAACTCATAGAAGATACTCTTTTTTCAAAAAGGGAAAACGAGCAAAAAATGAAGAAAAGAAAGCCGCAATTTTATTTTTAGATGCCGGTATTTTCTCCCCTTTCATTTTCTCCATTTTCAGGCCTATTTTGTCATAATCAACATGCAATAATTTTGTTTTTGCATTGACATAAACAGCTTCCGGCTTCACACGCAACACGTCTTGCGCCATAACACCCTGATAACGTTGTGGATTTCCCTTATAATTAAAGGTATAAAGTGGGTATCCCTTTTTCTGCCCCACAGGGATAATATTTTCTTTTGCTCTCACATCACAAAGCCCTAAAATTCCTCCTACCAATCCAAGTACTTGCTGCGCATCACGCAATGGATCTTTTGTCACAGAAGGCATTGTCGTGGATTTTCCTGAAGTCGTTCCGTAATTTCCAGCAGCCTGTGTTCCTATCTGTAACAAGCTTTGCAATCGGTTCCAATCTTGATTATCTTTTTCTGACCATTTTTGGCGTTCAGCATCTAAGACATTTTGACGGTTTATATCTTGAATCATGCCCCCTTTCAAAGCATTGCTTTGCACGTTACTCTGTCCTTGATAATAGCTATTTGCCGCATTAACCTGATCATTCTGAGAGCGATCAATCATCTGATTTGCATTCATCATATTGTTAATATCTTGATTATATTGCTGTGCCGCAGCATTTGTTGCCAAGGCGCCTAGTTCATCGGCCAGCACACCGGTGTGAGCCCCAGAGCCATAACGTCCTGCCCCAGACATCGATTGATTAATTGCATCGGAAGTTTTATTCAGAGCATTTTGCAATGCAGTATTAAATTTACTATTGCTTCCAATCCAGCTTCCCTTAGCCATACCGGAAAGATTTGTAGCGCTGTTGGTTGGTGCATTCAACCATTGCGTTACCGTTGGATTGTTATAGAGCCCTGCTGCTTGTTGTAAACCGGTCAGAGCATTTTTTGTCATATCGCTAAGACCAGCGACTCTGTCTCCCTGATAAACGTTTCCGCCAATTCCTTTATTATAAAGTCCAAGTGCATCAGCACTGGCTTGTTTAAAAATATCAGCCGCCCAAGCAGGTGGAGCATTTGTTTGTGTTGTTGTCTGCACCTGAGGTGTGGTTTTTCTACTCATGGCTTGAGAACCTTTCTATATTGAATAAGATTACGAGAATATCCGTGATGAGCGAGCCTTTTCGCCCATCCAGTTCTTCCAAACATGTGCATTTCTTCAGCATTAATTGTTCGCGCCCATTTTTCGACTTCATCAATCAATTTGACCAATTTCAGCCCTCCCTCTCCAGCAAGATCTGAGAGAACGACGCATTTTTTCCCCGTATGGGTTATTTCAACTTTGGTTATTGCAAAAGCACTAAATTGGATTTTATTTTTTAAGACCAGCCACAATTGTGCTTGTCCTGTAGCGATTTCTTCAGCAATTTTTTCCAGACAAACATCATCCGGAAAGCGCTGAGCATATTTTTTCAATGCAGCATTGAGTGCCTCTTGATAGGGAGCTATTTTTTCCCATGGCCATTGCTCTGTCAAATGAGCAGAATACAAATCTTGACTCTCTTGCATCATAACTTTGGCTCTTTTAGCTTTATCACTCATCTCCCCTTAAAGAACATCCCCCTACGCATTTCACATATTCCATGCTTTCCGCACAAAAAAAGTAAAGAAGCCCCATCATCCCTTTGTCACAACAAATAGGAAACTTTCTTCTTTATAAAAATAAGCCATTGTGCAGACTATTTTTCCTTTATCGCAGAAAAGCATGAAGCATAACGCACCACCTTGTTCCTTTGTTTATAAAGGCTTTGGTCTATGAGCATTTATTCTTTAATAATTTTAATAATAGAGGCTTTGGCCTATCGCATGCCGGCTCGCGTCAATTCCACATCAAATCCAGTGACATGAGTCCAATTTACCCCTTCAGGAATGCGCAATTTAAAGCGATAAAACCGTGCCCTTGCGCGACAATGAATTTGTCCAGTATTATAAGAGGGCTGTTTTTCTGGCAACCAAACAGTTTCCTCTTCAAGAGATTGTCGAAAGCGCATTCCCACAGACAAATAAAACTTTCCACTATTGACTTGAGGCATAATATTTTTCACCCGTGTTATCATGCCATTTGTCTGCCCCATTTCTTGTGATGTCACGACACAAGCCATAGCCCCCCCAGAAAACGAACCCAGTCTCCCCTGTTGATCAAATGCCCCCAGAATAGGCGATTCATTTTTCCAAGCTTTACTATCGAGAGAAAAGGACAAATCATCAATATTCTTAGTCACAAAATCAAGACCTTCTAGGGTTGTTCCTGCTAAGAAAATAGGCAATATCATTTTGATATCCACGAGAGCTTTTGTCCATTTTTGCAATCCCCAATCATAAATGAGCAAGATACGTTTATGAAGGTTCTCATCAGAATCAACCATCCAATAAACACGATTATACACCCCATCGATAGCTGCAGACATGGTATACAGATTATCCTGCCTTGATTTTGCGGTCATCGTTCGATCGACTTTTTCGAACCCAATGGGGATAATCTGTCCATCATTTGTTATTTGATAAAAACCGCCCTCATCGGCAAAGAATGCTAAATCGCCTCTACAAACAATCGATTCAGCATTTTTTGCACCTCGTTTATCGTGGATTTTTTGGAAACTAAAAATAATCTTAGAGCCAGGGATAAAAGAACCGGCATAGATTGCAGAACGCATAAAGATAATTGGATTTGTTGTCTCGGTTGCCCCTTGGACGAATCCGCCATCAGGAAAATCTTGATAATCGCAACTTTTTTTCCCCACGGTCCAAAATTCAGCATCATTTAATCCAGACCAATGAACCCGTCTTGGATACTCGGTTAATTTCATCAAACAAACAAAATCTCCCCAAACTCGAACAATCCCTGCTTGTGGTGGATTTCCCCCCAAATTCCTAAATTTTTTATCATGATTAATATCAATCACTTGTGGTTTATCATTGGCATTCACCGCAATGATAAAATCACCAAATAAAGCAAAAGACCACGGAGCATCGATATTAGCAAGATAAGATTTCCCTTTTTGGCTAATGTCTTTCCACTTCATTGTTGTATTATCAAGCAAGAAGATTTTTTCTCTTGTCCCAACAATAATAGAAACCCCATTTTTTGTTTTAACCGCAAGAGCGCCTAAAATTGGCTCAGGACAAGGATCTGATAAAGGTTCAAAACTTGGCATAGGAATATAGGAGCCATCAGCCGGTAGCACATTAACAAGTTCATCGGTAAAAATTCCATTGATATCCGCCACATCGGGTCGATAATCAGCGATTGGGAAAAAAGCCATCAAGACCCCCATAAAATCTTTGAAAAGCCTAGTGCCATTCAAAACACCAAGGCTTATTGATAAAAAACCACAAAAGCCCTTAAAACTCTAAAGGCATAAAATTCAACAAAAACACAACCTTAAGTTGATTAATACGTCGAAAAAAAAGATACCATAAATAATGGCATACCCAGCGCCATCCACCAGCGCCAGACCAAAATCAACCGCCAGCAATCCCCCAAATAACTAGGAAAAAATCCTTAAAACTCTCCATAAAATCTTTGAAGAGCCTAGTACCATTCAAAACACCAAAGCTTACTGATTGAAACCACAAAAGCCCTTAAAACTCTAATGGCATAAAATTCAACAAAATACACAACCTTAAGTTGATTAATGCGTCGAAAAAAGATACCATAAATAATGGCATACCCAGCGCCATGCACCAGCCCTTCACCATCAATTCCCAGCGCTCATCCAACCATAAGGGACAAACCAGCCATCAACGATTTGAAACAAAGCCTTTTAAAAACTCATTGGGCGAATCTTTGAAGAACCCTTTCGGCGCGATGTTTCAATGCGCAAAGCTTGAAGCTGTTCTTGAAAATCTCTGAAAGAAACGGCGGCATATTCAGGATCTTTAAGAATATTTTTATAAAGTTCATATTTTGCCCGTGCTTTAATAAGATCAAAAGCATAAATCAACCAAGGATTATCGCTTTCTTTCAGCTGTTCATCAGCAAAATGAACAGGAGCATAGGAAAGCTGTACAGTTTCCACATATTCTGGTGTTGGAAAGAGTCCTATTTTTTGATCAAGGCACGTATAAAAGAATGGCGTTCCCAGCGCAGGATGCATACCATATTGTTGATGCAATACTTCCAAGGGCTTAAAGAACAACTTTGTTGGTGTTGCATTCTTTGTTGCTAAAAAGACGCCTTCCAAACTCTTTTCTGATCCAATAAAAACTCCCTCTTTTTGCCCATACCATGTTTTACCACTTTGTGTTTTAAACGTCCTTTCTCTTTTTTCATTAAAGAAAAAGGGTTCGCATTCACACACACGCAAAGCCGTAAAAATTGAATCTTGAATTTGCAGAGAATATTCTGCTGTTGTATCGTCAATTTCATCTTGAATAAGCGCGACCATATAAGCAAAAGTTTTAGAATGGTCTGAATGTGTAAGGTTTAGATTTTTGGGATCAGTGGATAAAGTGGTCATAAGTCTGTCCTTTTTCTGGAAGCATTTTAAATTTTTCCCCCAACAGATCCCTCTTGTTGGGGGAAGTTAGCAAACATTCGCTTTAAGCAGGTGCTCCATAAGTTGGGATGACGATAGTGCCAAAATCCTGAGCCCCTTGCGTACTTCCTGGCAAGGTAAAGCAAGTTTTTTTCATACCAATAATGGTTTTTGCCGCGACCCCGAATTCTCTTTCATAGTCGAAGAGTTCTTCCACCAATTTATAGCGTGTCGCCCCTCGATCTTTACCAAAAGCAATCACAGCACTCTGCGCACCAAGTAGAACAGCACGACGCACATTTGGTACAGCTTTATTTGCCGTCCCAGATTCGACTCCTTCGGTAATATGTTCAGCTTCGCGCAAAACCACACCATTATACATGCCCAAAGATCCATCATAGAGTGGATTTTTGATACGGCTTCCACTATAGATTGCCTTGGTAATATCGAGCCATTGCCCCGCATCTGTATTGGTTCGCAATTGCGTCACTTGGGTTGGATGTAGATAAAGCACATAGACATTTTCCCCATCGATCCGCACGGGTCTAATTTTGGGATTTGCCAATTTAGCCCTTTCAACAGCTTTATCAATGAGCTTGAGATCAAAAACATCGTTTGATTTTAAATCTTCATCTTTTGTTTTTCCATTAGGGCGCACGACGCGTTTATCGGTTGGTGCCGTTGGCGCATTAAACCCATAATGGACAGGTTTAAGAGTAATCGTACGTCCCTCAAAGTTAATAGCTTTTGCGGTATATCCACACACTTGAATGAAGAACATCATACTCAGACGATCTGCATACCAATCAACTAAGCCATTTTTTGCCTCGGTACGCAAATCATGGAGAATTCGTTGTTGATCAATCGTTCCCTCATTTTTGACACGCACAGCATGAACGAGTTCATTAATTGCCAAGCGATCATTGAGAAACTGTAAAGCTTCTTCATTGCCTTCCAATGTCTGCCCTTCACTCACCCCATCGCCTAGCAACTGCACACGCAAATTAAAGCTAATGGCATCCCCACTTGCTTTCGTGGTTTCATCCTTTAATTGTACGATACTATTTGAATCATTTCCAATCAACGGTGCAATCGGAAGTGCTTTTGAGACTTCTTGGTTTAGTAATTTAGACCATGTGCGCACTGCCATTGGGTCATTAAGTCCGATATAAGTTACAGTCATTTTGTCCTCTAAAAGTTTTATTGACATAAAAAACCCGGCAAAGCGCCGGTTGTTAAAACACCACATTTCATTTCAAATGGTGAATAGGTTATTCGTGAGTTTTATCTAATTTCTGTTAGCGTCTGCCTCCCCCTTATAAGAGCTCTCCTCACCACATCCGTGCTTTGAGAAATCCCCCGTATTCCCCCGCGCTAAAAGCCTCTCCACGTTCCTGCAAAAAACACTCCCCCGCATTCCCTGCGCTAAAAGCCTCTCCACGTTCCCGCAAAAAACACTCCCCCGCATTCCCTGCACTAAAAGCCTCTCCACGTTCCCGCAAAAAACACTCCCCCGCATTCCCTGCGCTAAAAGCCTCTCCACGTTCCTGCAAAAAACACTCCCCCGCATTCCCTGCACTAAAAGCCTCTCCACGTTCCCGCAAAAAACACCCCCCGCATTCCCCGCGCTAAAAGCCTCTCCACGTTCCCGCAAAAAACACCCCCCGCATTCCCTGCGCTAAAAGCCTCTCCACGTTCCCGCAAAAAACACCCCCCCGCATTCCCTGCGCTAAAAGCCTTCCCACGTTCCCGCAAAAAACTCCCCCCACATTTTTATTTTTAAAATTCTCTTCCCCCCATTAAACGATTAAAAGAAGCTTTATTTTTAGGATCAGAAACCCAAGCGCTAAACTCTGCTTCTGACATTTTATCAAGCATCTCCAAAGAAATCGGCCCATTTGGCGTCAAGCCGTTATAAGCAGCAAGTGTACGTGCAGAATTGTGTCTTTCCTGTAAATTTTCATCCATGTTATTGGAAACATTTGTGTAGCCAATTTTTTGTGCAATAGAGTAAATCACTTCAGCCGGATTTTGATTTTTTTGCGCACAATCGCGCAAGATCTGCTTCAACTCATCGCCAATCAACGCATCAATATTTTTGGGATCTGCCATCTCAGGATAGAGCGAAGCGCAAGCTGCCAACTGTTTAGCCCGCGTTTCATAAATAAAATCAGCAGCTTGATCAAAATCATGATGCTTTTGTTTAACACTGGCAACAGACTGCTGAAAAAACGCATGCAACTGTTCTGCTTCGCGATCCAGAGAAGGTTGTTGTTTTTCATTAACAAGTCCCTGTTTTTGGAGTGTTTTTCCCAACCATTGCATATAGCCCATAAAGTCTTTTTGTGGATCTGGTGGAGCATCTTCTCCCCCTTGAACCTCTTTTCCAGCCTTTTGCGAAGAATACTGCTGTTGATGCGTTTGCCCTTGGAAATTATCTTCAAGAGTTTTTTCTTCTCTTCCAATTTCACCATCTTCTCCCTCTTGTGTTGAGAGTAGATAATCCTGTTTCAATTGGTTTTGTTCTGCCGGCGTTAAGTGTTCTTGATCCATGACATTAGCCTTCTCTTTTTTTAAACAATAAAATTAAATTTTTCAGATAAAACAGCCTGAGAGCATTTATCCCCTTAATGCTTACCCATCTTTTGGCTCCAACATTCCCCCACATGGCTCCCCCACCATGACGACAAGACTTCTATCGAACATTTTCCCCAATACACACTGTCCAATAAAACAGCTCTTCTGAGATAAAGAGAGGCGACATTGCACGACATAAGCAACATGGGTAACTATGGAAATTGTTTAGATAAGCAACTTCTGATAGACGAAATTCATCCAAGAGAGCACATGATAAAGCACCCTATTGTTGAGCCTTTACTGTCTGCAACATCTGCATTATCTGCTCTGTTCCCATATTACCCCCCATCTGCGCTGAGGCATTTTGCTCTTCTTGAAGAGAATTTTGCGCCTTTATCGCAATTTTATGAATGAGTGAGGCTGGTAAAGGTGAATAGCGTAAGAGATCAAGCATAATCTCAGGCGTTGCAAAATTTTGCATCAAAGGAAGTAATTGCATAATCAGTGCAAAAGTACGCTCTTTTTCATTAAGACTTGTTGGCGCATCATCCACAACAATATCATATTCCAAACTTGTCACCATTTCGCGTGTCAGTGGAACATACTGGGCATTTTCATCACCAGCAATACGAACCAGCCGCCCATCGGACAGATAGTTTTGAATAAGATAGAGAATAATTTTCCCCTGTCGTTGCCGATATCGACGCAACCCATCAAAAAAGGAAGCCAAAAGATTAAGTGACGATTGTCGCCGTTGTTGTTCAAGAACGCCAGGCTGATTGACAGCTCTTGTCCCAATAAATTCAGAAGACAACCCCGTCACCTGTTCAAGTGCGCTCTTTGCTTCATTAAACAATTGGAAAAACCCTTGCGGAAACTGAGCCACGGGTTTAGGCTGAATTCTTCCCCCAGACACAGCACCACTTTTCAACCAAGTAATGCTATCGGCTCTAGCCCAACTCTCGAGGGCTTGTCGATCATCATCAAAAGCATCGCGTTCTGCCATAATTCCGCCTTTTGATTGGCTATTGAGCAAATGCATCACTTGACTAAAATATTTGTTTGCCCACCGTTGGGGATCTTTTGTTGGTTTAACAAGTCCGTAAAAGTGCCGGCTTAACTTATCAAAAGTACCGGTAATACATTCCCATCCCAATTGATTGTGTGGGACCAAGGGCTTATCAGGCGCTTCGAGCAGCTTTCTGCCCAAAAATGCCCGTTTGACAATTTTTCTGTTCAACCTTGTTGCTTGAACATGAGGAAAGGTTTTGCTTAAATTTTGGAAATCCTGCTCTGAATAATCGATAAACTTTCCACTTTGAGGCTCGAGAACTTTATAAATCACCTCGCGTTCAAACCAACGACATTCTACCAATGTCACCATTTTAGGACGTTGATAGGTGCCTCCCTCTTCCCAGTCTCCCTGATATCCCCTCTCAGCTTGATAACTTTGTGTCATCCCATTGCTGGTTGAATGTAAAAAACTCTGATGTTTAACCCAATCAGCATTAAGATCACTCCAATGAACATTGGGAAACATTTCCTGAGCCACAGCAAGAGGTTTTTCATCAATATACCATAAACGTTGTGCATCAATAAGATTAGGCTTAACAGCACTTGCATCCCACACCATTTTCATAGGGTCGAGCCGCGCAATGATTGGTTTTCCTTGTGGATCTTCTTCATAATCAAGGCGTGTATCTGTCCACCCCATTCCGCAAATAATTGCATCTTGAAAGGCATCGGAATCTTCGTATTCCCCATCGGCTTCATCACGAAACCACTCAGCCGCCCCTGTCAGAATCTGGTTTGCAAAGGCTGCTCCTTCTTGTCGTGGAATAAATTGCACTTGTCTTTTATTATTGCGCTCAGCCCCAATCACGGCATTAATTAAAGGTGCAATACGGTTAAAAGTCATGACCGGTCTGTTTTGTTCGTGCAAGGCAGCCAAGTCTTGCTCATTCCATTGCCGTCCATTATAAAAATCGTAATCTTCTTGGGCATTTTTTCGCCATTTTTCGACATGGGCAATATCATCCTGATACCACCCCACGAGTTTTTTAAAGAGTGCTTGATTTTCAAGCGTTTCGATTTGATCAAAAGAAGAATCTGTAGAAATATTCATTAAAAAGCCATCCATGAAGTTTGAGAATGGTGAAACGAGCGATAAGGTTTTTTTCGCGCTCTAGCATTTGGTTGTTCATAAGCCACACACATCAGTCCAAAGGCATCGGCCCCATGGCTAGCCCAATCATGTTCAGCCCCTAGTCCGATATTGCGCTGTTCGTCGCGCTTTTCATGATACCAAGCGAGTGCTTTTCTGCCCGCACATGTCGTTTCACGATTAAACCATAGTGCAGGAAACAATCGCCTTACGGCTTCGATACGCATTTTCACAGCGCCTGTCCCTTGATTAGGGATCACTTTAGTTTGAAACCCAGCTTGTTGAAGGGCACTTTCAAAACTCACATTATAAACACGATCTTTTGTTGCGCCATCATGGGGCAAAACCATGAGAGCCTTTTCATATCCCCTTTGAAAGACCCAGCCCACATGCTCTGAGAGAGGCTGTCCTTGGGCTTCATAATAATCGAGCACTCGAATTTCCCGTCCAATAAATTGCGCAACCCACAATGCGGTAGCATCAGCCTTTGCTCCTGTTCCCCCGATATCCCAAAAGATTCTCACCTGCATCAAAGGATCACGTGGAACGGTAGTAATCCGCCCTTCCATTTCAGCTTCGAGAAGACATTTCTGATAATAAGCCCCTTGGACAGCTTGGAGATATTCGCCTTCCCAAATATGGTTATACTGCTCTGGTCTTTGCTGCAAATCGTCCATTCGATCACGATTGAGTTTTTCAGGAAATTGCGGATTATCACGCCAATTAATTTCTGCCCCTTTGATATGAGGATTATCGACATTTCGGAAACGTTTTTCCACGGGTGCATTTTCATGGCACGGGTTCCATGTGACCCATAATTCTGCATTCCAATCTTTTCCTTCTTCGCGCAAAGTTGGAATGAGGGTTTGCCAAGCAGTTTCTGTCACGGGCTCGGCTTCATCGACCCAGCAAAGGAAAACGCGCCCCATTGATTTAATACTTGCGATATTTCGATCAAGCCCAGCAAACACATAGACAATCCGTCCATCTTTTGATTTAATATACTTATCGCCGATTTCATAATAGTCTTGTAAAAAAGGATAAGATTCGATAGCGCGTTTAATTTCTTCCAAAGAACTGTCATTGAGAGAATTTTGAAATTGCCTTGCACAAAGAATAATCCCGCGTTCTCCAGCCATTCCATGGCGATATCCCACAACAGCCGACATCAAAGCAAAAGAACGTGTTTTTCCAGACCCCCGTCCTCCCCAAGCAGCTCGCACATCTGCTTTTCCAGTAAAAACAGGAATAAGCTTTGGAATAAGAGCCACTTGAGCCGTTTTCTGCTCTATTTTTTGAGAAATTTTCTGAACAATTTTCATTATAAATTTTCATACTTTAGCAATAATTGCGCTTCACCCTTTTGCTTATCCCAAGTTTAATTATCCCAGAGCAATTGAACGAAACGAGCAATTGAACGAAAAACGCCCTTCTCAAAAGCAGCGCTTTATCTTTTCTTCATCCTAATACGCAATGAATTTCACTTTTTTGCATGAAGCCCCCCCTTGGACCGCGTTTGACCCCGCATATACACGATATGCGCCCCCCCAAGGGTCCCACCCCTCAAACACCGCGCCCTGTCATCCCCCAACCAAAGCACGGCATCCCCCCACCAAATCATAGCCTCAGCACATGGCTCTCAAGCATATCCAAAGCCCAACATCCTCCAATATCATGCCTCTCAAGCTTCACCAATCCTCACACTTATCTATCCCCGATACCCCCACCAAAACACATGCATCCCGCAAGCATAATACTTCTCTCAAGTTTCACGCCCTTCACCCATCAAAACACTGTCCCATATCCACCACACAAACATCCTGCACCAAATCTCCTCCAGCACATGGCTCTCAGGCATCATTCACCCAAGCCAAGTATCACGAGCACCTACAAAGACGATAAGCCTCCGCTTCAATCCCCTCAAGACAAGCAATCACTAAAGCAGCCCCCTTGCAAGACATCACCCCGCATCATCCACCTCAGCCTAACATTTTTCAATGTCACAAGCCTCCGTTGCTGAAAAATCACGCTTCTCCGGTTCGATATTTTTTGCATTCACTGGTACAATCTCAATACGCGAAACTGTTTTTAATATCTCCACACCTTCAATAACGAGAAAAGCCCAAACCTTCACAAAAAATCCAAAACAGTAGATAACATCACGCCCTCTAAGCATCGTACCTCTCGAGTATCACCTCTTCAGCACACGCCCCTCTGTCATCACCCATAAAAGCCGGCGTCCCCATAAAGCCAAGCCCAAATATCTCCCCCCGAAATATTCTGCCCTCCAATAAACGCCCAAACATCACAGCCCCCTCTTCAAGCCTCCGTTGCTGAAGGATCACTCTTCTCCGGTTCGATACTTTTTGCATTCACTGGTACAATCTCGATACGCGAAACTGTTTTAACCTCCCCTTCTCCAGTCCCCTGAAGAGGCAACACTTTTGCAAGCAGCGAAAAAAACGGTACGGGATTATTCAGAGCATGATACTGAAGATAAGACACCAACCCATCTTCACCATAGTGATAGCCAGCCTGCTCCGCCGCTGTCAGAAGAGCTTCATTAAATCGCTTTGTTGTTTTATTCAAAGCCCCTTTTTTCCGCCCTCTTCGACGTAAGGGAAGACAATGTTCATCTACCATCATCATGTTCCTTCCAACTAAAGAGAAACCAAAACCTCAAACACAAAAAATGACATGAAAATCAGGAATGAAACCTCAAAAGCAACCAGCAATTAAAAAAATGGGACACACCCTAAAAGATAAAAAACACGCACAAAGCACAAAGCCTCTGCTCCTTTTTTACAGATCAACGTTTTTACGCTTTTACATCATTACAGAACAAAGCCAAATGAAACTCCCAAACCATTACCCCGCATCGCTCTGTAAACACGGGTCTGTCAACAATCTGATTTCTCGTCTATCAGATTCCCCTGCTGATTATTTCATATGGCTATCCCACACTTCAAAGAAGGCTGTTTCATCAAACACGCCAGATAAGCTCTGATCTACAATTTGACTTCAAAAAGCAAATTTTCCTCTGCAGGATAAAGCTTCCACCCCGCACCGGTTTTAAACTATAATCCAACCTCTTACCCAGTAAATTCCCCTACTAACATCAGATTACTTACCCTACTAACATCAGATTACCGCTCCCAAACATCCCTATTTTACAGTATAACCGTATAGCAAATATTTTAATTTTCTTGCCAATCTTCTGAAACTACTTTATTGATGAGCTTCTGTTTTTGATCGTCCACGCAACGGTCAAATAGGGATTTGAAAGCCCAAAAACTCAAACGTTAATTTACCCCACTTTGTGGGTATCTCGGAGTTCCGGGAGTTTTTGCTATGTCCAAGTGCTTGTCAGCACTAAAAGCAAAAAGCTGATTTGAGTTCAGTATTTTCAACCTCCCGGAATACCAATGCGAGGGCGCTCGCAACCGGAGGGGGGCTTTAAGTGCCAACTAAAAATCCACATTTCAACGACATTTTGATCGGTAAAAGAATCCGTCACAGACGCATTTCAATGGGGCTTTCTCAAAAGGAATTAGGAAGCCATTTAGGTGTCAGTTTCCAACAAATCCAGAAATACGAAAAAGGCTCCAATCGTGTAAGCGCAGGGTGTTTGCTCGAAATTGCTAAAAAACTAGCAGTTCCTATTACCTTTTTTTATACTGATATTTTTGCAGAAGAAGATATTCCCACAAAAGAAACTCTCCTACAGCGTGATCAATACACCTATAGCGAAAAAGAACACGCCCTTTTGAAAAACTTTAGAGAACTCAAAGCGAAAAAACAAAAAGCAGTTTTGTGGTTGATTTCTGATTAGACAAAAGCGCACCTATCGACATCCCTCACCAATATATCCAACACCCTTAAAATATAAGCTTCAGATCACGACACCTCAAAGAATGCAGTTTCATCAGACAAGACAGATAAGCCCTGCCCTAAAATATTCCTTCACACACTTTTCTCCAGTCAACGCACTTAACACCCCTCTTCATCCCAGCTTTTCCCTGCTCCACTCACAAATGCATCTCTCCTAGTTCTCTGACCACATTCCATGCCATGATAAAAGCATACACAAAGTACAAATCCTCCGCTTCACTTTTACAGATCACCGTTTTTGCGCTTTTACATCATTACAGAACGTAAGCCAAACGAAATATCCACCACCCCGCACCGCTCTGTAAACAGGGGTCTGTCAACAAGCTGATTTCTCGTCTATCAGATTTCCCTGCTAACCACTTCACATGGTTATCACCGCCCCCAAACATCCCTATTTTACAGTATAACCGTATAGCAAATATTTTAATTTTCTTGCCAATCTTCTGAAACTACTTTATGAATTAGCTTGTGTTTTTGATCGTCCACGCAACGGTCAAATAGGGATTTGAAAGCCCGAACGCTCAGTACATAAATTTATCCCGCTTTGCGGGTATCCCGGAATTCCGGGAGCTTTTGCTATGTCCAAGTGCTTGTCAGCACTAAAAGCAAAAGGCTGACTGAGCTCAGTGCTTTCAAACTCCCGGAATACTAATGCGAGGGCGCTCGCAACCGGAGGGGGCACAAAGTGCAAACTAAAAATCCACATTTTAATGACATTTCGATAGGCAAAAGAATTCGTCATAGACGCATTGCAATGGGGCTTTCTCAAAAAGAGTTAGGAAGCTATTTAGGCGTCAGTTTCCAACAAATCCAGAAATACGAAAAAGGCTCCAATCGTGTAAGCGCAGGGTGTTTGCTCGAAATTGCTAAAAAACTAGCAGTTCCTATTACCTTTTTTTACACTGATATTTTTGCAGAAGAAGATATTCCCACAAAAGAAACTCTTCTACAGCGTGATCAATACACCTATAGCGAAAAAGAACACGCACTTTTGAAAAACTTTAGAGAACTCAAAGCGAAAAAGCAGAAAGCAATCTTGTGGTTGATTTCTGATTAGACAAAAGCGCACCTATCGACATCCCTCGCCAATATCCCCCTCTGCCTAAAGCCTTGCCCGCCTGATACCACCACATCTCAAAAAACGGTTTACGGCACCGGTTTACGACATCATAGGATAACAAACTTCACAATAGGATAACAGACTTCAAAATAGGATAACAAACACCAAAGCCTTGGAAAAACATCCCCACCCCTCTCACAGAATCTTATCAAGAGATCTCTTCTGATTTAAACGCACAATTCCGATTGTATCATTATGATACCTTTTTACATTTACCTTGTCAAGTTTTTATATTTTTCTTTTTATATTTTTGTGTTTTTCTTTAAGGGAGCCACATCCCTCAAAACACCTCTCTTGCAAAACGCCATTCCAGCAAAACGCCTCTCATAAAAAACACAATGTCCAAAACAACAAGAGCTAAAATAGGATTTCCCCTCTAAATAGGATTACCCCTCTAAATAAGATTACCATTGTATTTCTCATTCACCCACTTATTAAAAAAACATCTCTCAATGCTTCTCACACCCATTTCACGGATATCCCCCATACAAATATAGACGCAAATATAATTGTTAAATTCCGCATAGAATATAAAAGCCAACCACGATTTTCTCTCTTCACATCTCTTTACACATCCCCTCTTTACACATCCCCCTTTCAATCTGTTCACAGCTATTCCCAAACTCTCCTCTCCAACCAACGCACGAACAGCACTCTTCATTTCCCCTCCAGTTTGCATAACTCTTCGCCTCAACCCCTCCTTCTCACCACTCCATACCATAACAATATATTGATTTATAAGGATAATTTAGCATCATTGATATTGATTGAGAATTCCAAACATCGTAAGATTCTCTCATTTCAAATCTCTCCCATGTTGAATCAATCAAAATCATTCGCTTGCACGTCAAAAGAGAGGAGAGCCCGTGTGGATAAAAAAACGATTAAGAAAGGAATAAAAATAGCTCTTATGAACCATCTCAAGTGCCAAGGGCTGTAGCCAACACCCACGAGCTAGCAAAATAATGATGATACCGGCTTGCTTCTTCACAAGCGTAAAGATAGGAGTGCTCAATGGATTTATCATTATACCATGACAAAAAACACGCACAATATATAAATCCACAAATCCTCCGCATCACTTTTACAGATTCACATTTTTACGCTTTTACATCTTTACAGAACGCAGCCAAATGAAACTCCCAAACCACCACGCCGCACCGCTCTGTAAACACGGGTCTGAAACAATCTGATTTCTCGTCTATCAGATTCCCCTGCTGATTATTTCATATGGCTATCCCACACCTCAAAGAAGGCTATTTCATCAGACAAGACAAATAAGCTCTGCCCTAAAATATTTCCCACAAGCTCTTCTCCAGTCAACACGCTTAACACCCCTCTTCATCCCAGCCTTTCCCACTCCATTCACGAAAACACTTCCCCCAATCCTCGCACCACATTCCATGCCATGATAAAAGCGTACACAAAGCACAAATCCTTCGCTTCATTTTTACGGATTCACATTTTTACGCTTTTACATCTTTACAGAACGCAGCCAAATGAAACTCCCAAACCACCACTCCGCACCGCTCTGTAAACACGGGTCTGAAACAATCTGATTTCTCGTCTATCAGATTCCCCTGCTGATTATTTCATATGGCTATCCCACACCTCAAAGAAGGCTATTTCATCAGACAAGACAAATAAGCCCTGCCCTAAAATATTTCCCACAAGCTCTTCTCCAGTCAACACGCTTAACACCCCTCTTCATCCCAGCTTTCTCCGCTCCATTCACAAGAGCCCCGTGTGGATAAAAAAACGATTAAGAAAGGAATAAAAATAGCTCTTATGAACCGTCTCAAGTGCTAAGTGCTGTAGCCAACACCCACGAGCTAGCAAATATAATGATGATACCGGCTTGCTTCTTCATAAGCGTAAAGATAGGTGTGCTCAATGGATTTATCATTATACCATGACAAAAAACACGCACAATACATAAATCCATAAGTCCTCCGCTTCACTTTTACAGATTCACATTTTTACGCTTTTACATCTTTACAGAACGAAGCCAAACGAAACTCCCAAACCACCACGCGACAATTTGATAAAAACAAAACACCTTTCAACAATCTCAAACAACAGATTTCCGTAAAGAGTTCATATGAATTTGATTGTTTAGATCTGACTATTAAATTGGCGTATAGAGCCGTAGAACAGAAAGTAATTTTCTATAAGACAGAAACGATAAAAGCGCTATATAACTGAGACAGAACATGAAGAATTGCGAACAGATAAAACGATATCTCTTTTCATTACAATACTGAAATTGTAAACGAGACGACTGGTAATTGTCAGCTGAATATATAATTTTCACATCTGTAAATTTTTATTGATTAATTCAATCCCAAAATTTCCCCTGAAACACATTTCTTCATTATCTACTTCTTTGAGACAAACCGGCAAAGGAGCTTCATCTATTATAAGTACGGAAATAATAACGCGTTACTCCAACCTCATCATAAGAAACCATAGACAGGATACCTGTATTTATTGGCGTTATTTTATAAGTCAAGATTACACCATTTTGCTGTTTGTTTGGTTGATCTGTATAGATCACGTTATATCCATTCCGTCGCAAGAGATCAATAAATACAGGAGTAAAGTTGTCTTCTGTTTTATTTTTTTTCACAATAAGTGTTGTTGTAGCGGGCGGTAAAGGTTTTTTAAGATTACGAACAAAATCGTTAGCAATTAATTTTACATCATCTTTCGTAATATTTGGACTGACATAACTTGATGAATAATTACCCATAGATGCACAACCAGCCACCAAGACAAGAGGCAACGGAAATAAATATTTTGACATCGAGAGTCCCCCTATAAATTGTATTCCTTTTTGAGAAGCTCCTACACCAGAAATAAGAGCATCCTTTCTAAGAATAGCCTTAACAACATATTTCTTTACAATCAAGCGTTAGTTAATCACTTTCTCACTTGTTAAAAAAACGACCATCATCTCTCATAGTACTCAAAGCTTACGCTTAACATAAAAAATATATATTAAAAGTACACAAAACATATGCAAAGAATGTAGTATACATATAATATATTTATACTTATTTTCATGATTTTCTGTATTACATATTATTTAAGACAGATTTATCATTAAAGAAGCACAAACATTGGATGACTTTCCAAGCAATAAAAATGATATTTTTTATCCCCATAACATTGAAATTATCACGTGATCGAAGAGTAATTATTGTTTGAATACTTAGGCTTTTACGGGCCATTTAGATCCCGACTTCCCCACTATCTACCAATTTGTACCGATATTGTTTCTTTTGGTTTTTCATTTACGCTCATCATTAGCTATTTTATGTGTTTTTTGAAACAATTATGAAGCTCTACCCTAAAACAACGAATGAAATTTCCCAAATCCCACGCGACAATTTGATAAAAACAAAACACTTCACAACTTAAATTCCACTGGCAAGCTTATCCCCACCCCTTTTCATTTTTTCTCCATCCCAAGGGGGATATCTACCCCTCACACATCATCCTTCATCCCTTCGCACCACCACCTCTTATCCACACTCTCCTAACCTATCCATGCGCACTCTCTTCATCTTCTATTCCCCCTTTTTCCCCCCCATTATACACTTAACAACTTAACACCCCTCTTCCCTCCAACGTCCCCCTCCATTCAAGAAAACTCTTCCTCCAATCCTCGCACCCCATTCCACGCCCCAAAAAGCCCAAAGTGACCAAAAACACGCACAATATATAAATCCACAAATCCTTCGCTTCACTTTTACGGATTCACATTTTTACGCTTTTACGTCATTACAAAACAAAGCCAAAGGAAAGGCTCACCACCCCACGCTGCTCTATAAACACTGGTCTGTAAACGAACAAAGCTTTTTGCCTAGTACCCCTTACAGTCTTCAGACACCCCTCCTCAAACGACAGCACTTAATCAGGCTCAACAAATCAAGCCCTGCCCTCAAATATTCTAGCTCTTCACTCCCCCTCAAAGAGCGATGTTTTTACATTACAACAGGATAATTAACGAACCGTCTTAGAAAAAAGAAACGGCATAGAGATATTAAATATATCAATGGTCGTCATCTACTGTCGTATTAAGAGATGTTGTATCTTTATTTTTCTTAATTTTTAAAATGCCAATCATTCCCGTGGAAATAATTAATGCAGACATAGCTAAAAAGGAGCTTAACAATCCCAAGAGTGCAAAAAGTCCAGCAATAAAGCCAGACACTGCTTCCGCAGAGTTCGCTAAAGTTGAAAAAGTTCCAAAACTCATACCAAAATCTTCACGACGAGAATATAATTGAATAGCTGAGACTAAACTAATATCCACAAGTGCACCAATAAATCCTAAAACAAATGCTAACACGAGAAGGAGTTTTAAATAAAGTCCTGCTGCTAAGGGCATAACAAACAGAATAACCCCATAAAGAAGCCAAAATACCATGAGCTTCAACGATGTAATCTTGAATATAATTTTACTATATAACAAACCACCAACAATAGTTCCAACAGCCATGAGAGAAAAAATATAACTCACAAGGCTTTCCTCTCCCCCTATAGAGAGGACAAAAGCTGGAATTAAAAATCTTAAAATTGCACCAGTAAAGAGAATAGCAAACGACGAGCCGACAAGCGTAATAAATAAATTATTATTTTCTTTAGAAATATATTTAAGATAGGAAGCTGTTTCTCGATAAATTTTTATAAAATTGAATGATTTATTCTCGCTTGAATTTAAATTCATGAGATTAAATAACACTATAATAGATATAAAATAGGTAAAAAAATCAAAAATGAGTACTGCCGATTTATTTGCTAAAAAAAGCAGTAGGGAACAAACTAAAGGACCCATGACGGATGCAGTTTCCTCTATAATTTGTGCAATGCTATTGGCCTTTGTCAGATCCTTTACTGAGAACATTCTGGGAATAGCAGCTTGAAAACTTGGTTGGAAAATACTTCTTCCTATCGTTGTACATATTGCTGCGAAAATAAGAACAATAATATGTGCAGTCCCTGTTATAGTGGTTATAAAAACGAATAATGAGGCTAATAATCTAACAAATTCACTTAAGATCATATTTTTCTTCAAAGAAAAATTATCAGCTAACCAACCTCCTATAGGACCAAAAAAGAGAAAAGGGATAAATCGAAAAAAATACACAAGACCTGTAAAAAAGATGTTATCTGTTAATTCTAAGACAAGTAAAATAAAAACAACTTCATAAGCATAATCACCAACTTTAGAAATAAAGAGAGAGGAAAAAAGAGCTAAAGGACTCTTTTTTAAAAATAAATTCATATCAACCATCCGATATTAAACTTTTCTACAGTTAAAGTTGCATTCCCTTCAATACAATTGGTGATATGAACTTCAAAAGAGTTGTTTACTCTAACAAATTGCTTAATAAGTTAAGTGAAAATTTTTAAAGAAATACTCCTCTTGATATAAGCATTTAGACTAATATCAAGTAATATATTAATTTTTCTTTCTTATTTGCTTTAAAAAAAAAGAAAGAATGTAAAAATTATGAGATCAAAATCTGCTATATTATTATATTGACTTCCAGCCCACGTCTCAAAGAATGAAAATTCCCAACCAGCACTGGTCTACAACCCCACTTCAAAAAGCAGCTTTCCCCACAGAACAAAGCTTACACCCAACCGCCCCTCAAATGACAACACTTCGTCAGGCTCAACAAATCAAGCCCACTCTCCTCGCCAGCCTTCATCCCTTCGCACCACCACCTCTTATCCACACTCTCCTCCTATCCATGCGCACTCTCTTCATCCTCCATTTCCCCCTTTTTTCTCCCATTATACACTTAACAACTGAACACCCCTCTTCCCTCCAGCTTCCCCCTCCATTTATGAAAACACTTCCCCCATTTATCTCACTACATTCCACGCCATGATAAAAGCCCAACGTGACCAAAAACACGCACCAATACCCCTCTCCACTCCTTTCTCACAGACACATTTTTACGCTTTTACGTCATTACACAACGCAGCCAAACGAAAGCCCGCACCGCTCTGTAAACAATAGTCTATAAACGAACAAAGCTTTTTGCCTAGTACCCCTTACAGTCTTCAGACTATTCTCCTCAAATGACAGCACTTCATCAGGCTCAATAAATCAAGCCCACTCTCCTCGCCAGCCTTCATCCCTTCGCACCACCACCTCTTATCCACACTCTCCTCCTATCCATGCGCACTCTCTTCATCCTCCATTCCCCCTTTTCCCCCCCATTATACACTTAACAACTTAACACCCCTCTTCCCTCCAGCTTCCCCCTCCATTTATGAAAACACTTCCCCCATTTATCTCACCACATTCCACGCCAGACAAAAACCCAACGTGACCAAAAACACGCACAATATATAAATCCACAAATCCCCCACTTCACTTTTACGGATTCACATTTTTACGCTTTTACATCTTTACAGAATGCAGCCAAATAAAATTTCCACCCCACACCGCACTGCTCTGTAAACAATAGTCTGTAAACAATCCAGCTTTTTGCCTAGTACCCCTTACAGTCTTCAGACTATCCTCCTCAAATGACAGCACTTCATCAAGCTCAACAAATCAAGCCCTATCCTTGAATATTCCAGCTCTTCACTCCCCCTCAAAGAGCAGTGTTTTACGGCGTAATAGAATAGAAAATGTTTTCATTTTTCTTGCCAATATACTGAAATTACTTTACAAATTTAAAAGTGCTTTGGTCGTCTACGCAACGATCAATAGGGAAGACGAGCCCTAAGCTCTAGCGTAAAAACGAACCCGCTTTACGGATATCTTCAAATTCCGGGAGATTTTGCTATGTCCAGGTGCTTCTCAGCACTAAAAGCAAAAAGCTGACTCGGATTCAGTACCTTTAACTCCCGGAATACCAATACGAGGGCGGCTCTCCCCCAGCGGGGGGCTTGAAGTGCAAATCAAAAATCCACATTTTATCGACATTTCTGATTAAGCAAAAAACGCGATTTATAATCCATATTTCGCACTTTTTTAAAAAGTACCCAATCTTATAGTCTTTGAGATTATTTTGATTTTTCTTGCCAATTTTCTGAAACTACTTTATTACTTAAAGTGTAATTTTGGTCGTCTACGCACCGATCAAGAGGGATTAAAGGTCCTAAATCCGAGCGTAAAAACAAACCCGCATTGCGGGTATCCCGGAATTCCGGGAGATTTTGCTATGTCCAGGTGCTTCTCAGCACTAAAAGCAAAATGCTGATTCGAGGTCAGTGCTTTCAGGCTCCCGGAATACCAATGCGAGGGCGCTCGCAACCGGAGGGGGACTTGAAGTGCCAACTAAAAATCCACATTTTATCGACATTTTAATAGGCAAAAGAATCCGTCACAGACGCATTTCAATAGGGCTTTCCCAAAAAGAATTAGGGAGCCATTTAGGTGTCAGTTTCCAACAAATCCAAAAATATGAAAAAGGCTTCAATCGTGTAAGCGCAAAATGTTTGCTCGAAATCGCCCAAAAACTAGATGTCCCTGTAAACTTCTTTTATGCAGACCTTGCCACAAAAGAAGATCTTTCAACAAAAGACACTCTCTTACACCACGATCAAGAAACCTATAGCGAAAAAGAACACACCCTTTTAAAAAACTTTAGAGAGCTCAAATCTAAAAAACAAAAAGCAATCTTGTGGCTAATTTCTGATTAAGCAACAGCGCAACGATCAACGTTATTCCATTCATATCCCCCCCCTTAAGTCAAATTCAAACCAGCTTCCCCTCAAACAACAGCACTTCATCAGGCTCAATAACTCAAGCCCTGCCCTCAAATATTCTAGCACACCACACACCTTCAAAGAGCGATATTTTACGGCAGATAGGATAATCAGCTGCATTTTTGTTTTCACTTATAATTTTCCAATGACTTTTGAATGCCTCAATTAATCTTTTTATAGCACTTTTACTCTTTTTAAAGCTTCTTTCTCTGCTTCTTCTTTTAACTTCATGTCATTGGCGACTTCGTACCTTTTTATTGTTTTTTCAATCTGATCATCAGTCCCTGCTTTAAAAACAATCATTGTTTCAAACGGACGAAATAATGACGATTGCGAAATATGAAAAAAGATATTCGTGCTCAAATTGTTTGGATCAAACTTGCTATACCTTTTTATTTTTAAGTCATCGATAGATATCGCTTCTTCTGACATAGCAAGACCAATAACATCGCTATTTTTCTCACCAAAATCTCTCACTTTTAAAAGGTTATTTTTAGCGTCACAAACTGTCGATATATTCATGACTTCGTTAAGAACTTGATCATTTATGTCAAATTGAGCACCTATGCCAAAAATGAATACAAGATCACGCAAAGAACAAGCTTTTTGAAAATAACAAGCATTGTACAAACGTGAGAGAATCCCAAGACATCCGACTGCTTGTCGAATGATTTTTATAGCGAGCTCATATGATTTTTCATCTAAACGAAGATTACGAATGTCTGGAATGTAGATTTCTTGTGTTTCTTGTAACGGTGCAACTTCATTGTTTAATGCACGATCAATAAGCTTTTCTAACCAATGGTAACTCTCAATATTATCCTGCTCTCGGACAGACGATCTGATCTCTTCTAAAAGATTGTCCAGCCCATACTCTTCTCTAAAAGCATGCTCTCTTCGATCACACGTCATCGTAAATGTATGGGTATTTTCTCGTTTGTCCGGTATAGATGATGCGTCAATTTCTGGATCATTCACTTTAAATGGATCAACGCTTTCTCCACTTTTAACAGATATCGAATGCTCACCTCTAATAGTATCAAAAACTCTCGCCCCTTGCTTCTCCCTAAAAGAAATGCCTTGTTCAAGAAACATCTTTAATGGATTGGAATCATCCGGTGTTAACGATATACGCTGTATTAAAGAGTCCAAAATTTCCTGTTGAAGCTTATCATCACTTATTAACGAATCTTTCCTATCCTCGTAGAAATCCTTTAAGCCTTCTGGAATACGCCGATTGTAACTCTTAACTTCCTTTGCAAACCAGCTGTTAATTAATTCCTTGTTTGTGGCTAATTTCATGAGATTATACCCCCCATTTAAATTTCAAATGATCCTTTTGATCAATAAACTCCAATACAGTTTTTATTAAAACTCTTGAAAAAAGTTCATTATCTTTTTGTTTTACTTAGTATTTACCATATTATAGTTTATTGGTAAATAAGTAAAGTAAAGTAAAGTAAAATCAATTAAGATATAGATGATATTTTTAATATACACCTTCACTTAAACTTGCTTTTATAACAACGAATAGCGGAAATTTTAACCAAAAACAGGTTAGGGGTCTTGTTTTTCAAGTCTTTATCTTGATTAAAAAAACTGCAAAGGAGCAAACTTGATTGTGCAGATAATCATGCTCCATCATCTATTAGCCACCAACATAGAGTTGTGATCAATCAAACAGTTTTAAAAAACTTTTAGCAAAATTTTAAAGCAGAAAAACGCACGTCACCGAAAAAATGAGAGAGCTGTGCATTTTACGCATCCTCCACCTTTTGCTTAAACAGCAAAACTCCAACCCATCGTCAAAATATCTTCGTCTAAAATCCCCCATGTCACAGATCAGCCCCCTCAAAGAGCAGTGTTTTACGGCAGATAAACAGCATTTCTCTTTAACGCTTTTACGCATAAAGCAATAAAGCAATCCCGCTTGTGACTTCACTCATAACATTGCAAGAAAATAGCTTTCACGACAACCAGAAGTAAAAGAACCCTACGATATTCGAGAACGCTCATTTAACATGCAAAAACACCGACCACTCCCTTTGCTTTGCAATAAAACACCCGCTGTCTCATCGTGAATTTTTCTAAATCAGCATGCCCCAAAGAGCGGTGTTATCGCATAATAAGATTATCACCGCCCTTTATAGCATGAATTTCTCCAAACTTAATCTTCAGGCAAAAATTCCAACCGATCACCTTGTTTTGTAATTTTCACCGTTGATTCATCGTGAATTTTTCCAAATAAGATGTTTTCTGCCAGTGGGTCTTGAATTTCTTTTTGGATAATCCGTTTAAGCGGACGTGCACCATAGAGGGGATCATAGCCTTTATCAGCAAGAAATTTCCTCACCTCTGGCTCAATTTGCAAAGTTATTTTGCGTTCATTGAGCAAATTTTGCAAATGTTCTATCTGAATATCGACGATCGCTTCCATATCGTGGCGTTGCAATCTCTGAAAGAGAATAATCTCATCAATACGGTTTAAAAACTCCGGACGGAAAGCCGCTTTGACGACATTCATGACATCATTTTTTGCCTGATCGGTTGTTTGTCCTTCAGGCAAAGCGGTTAAAAATTCAGCGCCAAGATTAGAAGTCATAATCAGCAAGGTATTACGAAAATCAACGGTACGTCCTTGACTATCGGTCAAACGTCCCTCATCGAGCACTTGCAACAAGAGATTAAAAATATCAGGATGTGCTTTTTCAATTTCGTCGAACAGAATGACCTGGTAAGGTCTTCTACGCACAGCTTCGGTCAGCACGCCTCCCTCTTCATATCCAACATATCCAGGCGGCGCCCCAATAAGCCGCGCCCCAGCATGTTTTTCCATATATTCAGACATATCGATGCGCAACATGGCATTGGAGTCTTGGAAAAGAAAAGCAGCAAGAGCTTTGGTTAATTCGGTTTTTCCCACACCAGTAGGACCCAAAAACATGAAAGAGCCAAGCGGGCGATTGGGATCTTGCAACCCTGCGCGCGCACGGCGTACAGCGCGAGAAACAGCTTGAACAGCTTCGCCTTGACCAATCACACGTTTGCTAATTTCATCTTCCATCCGCAACAGCGCCTCCCGTTCTGCCTCCAGCATTCGATCAACAGGAATACCGGTCCAGCGTGAAACAATCCGTGCCACATGTTCAGCAGTGACCGTTTCTTCAACGAGATGATTTTGTTGGTCATCATTTTCAGCGATGCTCAATTGTTTTTCGAGTTCAGGGATAACGCTATAAGCGAGTTCTCCAGCTTTTTGGAATTGTCCATCACGCTGTGCAATAGCCAAAGCATTACGGGCTTCTTCGAGTTGTTTTTTCAAATCAGCAGCATGCCCTAATTTTTGTTTCTCAGCCTGCCAAGCCGTTGTCATCTCAGCGGACTGTTGTTCCAATGTTTTCAGTTCATCCTGCACGCTTTTCAAACGTTCTTTTGCTGTTGGCTCCACGTCAGTTTTCAAAGCTTCACGTTCAATCTTCAATTGTAAAATACGCCGATCAAGTGCATCAAGTTCTTCCGGCTTTGAATCGACTTGCATCCGCAACCGTGCCGCTGCTTCATCGATAAGATCAATAGCTTTATCCGGCAAGAAACGATCCGTAATATAGCGGTTAGACAACCGCGCCGCCGCGATCAGTGCACTATCTGCCAAGCGCACTTTGTGATGTTGTTCATATTTTTCTTTAATACCGCGCAAAATAGAGATAGTATCCTCTAAAGAAGGTTCCGGCACAAAGACAGGCTGGAAGCGGCGTGCAAGAGCAGCATCTTTTTCGACATATTTTCGATATTCATCCAAAGTCGTAGCCCCCACACAATGGAGTTCTCCGCGTGCGAGAGCAGGTTTTAGCAAGTTGGAAGCATCCATAGGCCCATCGGATTTTCCTGCCCCCACGAGATTATGCAATTCATCGATAAACAAAATGATCTGACCATTTTCAGCTTGCACCTCTGCCAGCACCGCTTTGAGGCGCTCTTCGAATTCCCCACGAAACTTTGCACCAGCGATAAGCGATCCCATATCGAGCGCATGAAGCTGTTTATCACGCAAAGTTTCAGGCACATCGCCATTAACAATGCGCAATGCCAACCCTTCCACAATAGCTGTTTTCCCCACCCCAGGCTCCCCAATCAACACAGGATTATTTTTCGTCCGCCGTGAAAGCACCTGAATAGTGCGGCGGATTTCCTCTTCCCGCCCAATCACAGGATCAAGTTTTCCTTCACGAGCATCTTTTGTCAAATCACGAGCATATTTTTGCAGAGCATCATATTGGCTTTCGGCATGGGGGCTTGTTGCTGTTTTTCCCTTCCGCAAATCATTAATAGCCTGATTAAGCGCTTGCGCTGTCAACCCTCCACTTGTGAGAACATCAGCGGTTTTTGCGGTCTTTTCCATGATCAATGCTTGCAACACACGCTCCACAGTCACAAATTGATCACCGGCTTTTTTCGCCAGATCTTCAGCCATATTAAAGATTTTTGCCAATGGCTGAGACAAATAGAGCTGTCCATTCCCCCCTTGCACTTTTGGCAAAGCATCAAGTGCTTTGTTAAGCGCCTTTCGAATAAGAGTAAGATCACCACCCGCTTTTTGGATCAGTGATGCCGCCAACCCTTGAGAATCATCTAACAGCACTTTCAACAGATGCTCCGGCATAAATTGCTGATGATCAGAAGAGAGGGCACTATTTTGTGCTGATTGTAAAAAACCTTGCAACCGTTCGCTATATTTTTCCAAGTTCATTTTTTTTCCTTAAATCTCAAGCCACCGCCGCACTTTAAACTCCCCCAACATTCCACAAAAGAGACATCTTCAAAGGATCGACTAATCCCCACAAAACACCGCAAATGATGCCGCATGAAGAAGAACCGTAGTGCTAAAAAGAATATGGGTCCTCACAAGCCCTATAGCAAGAGGGAGAGAAAGGTGCACTGTCATTATTTAAATAAAAACTGCAACTCCTCTATACCCTCCACCAGCACAACCCCACCATCACAACCCCACCAGCAAAGCCTCACCATCACACACTTCACAACTTAACCCCCCTCTTCCCCCTTTTCTCTCCCATCACACACTTCACAACTTAACACCCCTCTTCCTCCCAACTTCCCCCTCCATTCACCAATGCCTCCCCCCCCCAGTTCTCTGACCACATTCCACGCCAAACAAAAGCCCAACGTGACCAAAAACACGCACAATGCATAAATCCACAAATCCTCCACTTCACTTTTACGGATATACATTTTTACGCTTTTACATCATTACAGAACAAAGCTAAAGGAAAGGTTCACCACTCCGCGCTGCTCTATAAACAATCCAGCTTCTTATCTAGGGAAGGACTACTGATCACTTCATATAATTATCACCACCCCCCAAAAGACGCACTTCATCAGACAAGGCAGTTAAGTCCAGCCTAAAATATTCCCCACACACTCTTCTCCAGTCAACGCGCTTAACACCCCTCTTCCTCCCAACTTCCCCCTCCATTCACAAATGCCTCCCCCCCATTTATCTCACCACATTCCACGCCAAACAAAAGCTCAACGCGACCCCAAAACACGCACAATGCATAAATCCATAAGTCCTCCACTTCACTTTTACAGATTCACATTTTTACGCTTTTACATCATTACAGAACAAAGCTAAAGGAAAGGTTCACCACTCCACGCTGCTCTATAAACACTGGTCTGTAAACGAACAAAGCTTTTTGCCTAGTACCCCTTACAGTCTTCAGACACCCCTCCTCAAACGACAGCACTTCCTCAGACTCAACAAATCAAGCCCTATCATGAATATTCTAGCTCTTCCCCCCCTAAAAGAGCGATGTTTTATGGCATAACAGAATAAAAAATATTTTTGATTTTTCTTGCCAATATACTGAAATTACTTTACAAATTTAAAAGTGTTTTAGTCGTCTACGCAACGATCAAGAGGGAAGACGAGCCCTAAGCTCTAGCGTAAAAACGAACCCACTTTGCGGATATCTTGAGTTTCCGGGAGATTTTGCTATGTCCAAGTGCTTGTCAGCACTAAAAGCAAAAAAACTGACTAGAGCTCAGTACTTTTAGACTCCCGGAATACCAATGCGAGGGCGCTCGCAACCGGAGGGGGGGCTTGAAGTGCCAACTAAAAATCCACATTTTATCGACATTTCTGATTAAGCAAAAAACGCGATTTATAATCTATATTTCACACTTTTTTAAAAAGTACCCAATCTTATAGCCTTTGAAATTATTTTCATTTTTCTTGCCAATTTTCTAAAATTACTTTATTGATAAGCATGTGTTTTTGATCGTCCACGCAACGATCAAATAGGGAGCTAAAAGCCCGAAAGCTTAATACATAAATTTATCCCGCATTGCGGGTATCCCGGAATTCCGGGAGATTTTGCTATGTCCAGGTGCTTTAAGCACTAAAAGCAAAAAGCTGATTAAGCTCAGTACTTTTAGACTCCCGGAATACCAATGCGAGGGCGCTCGCAACCGGAGGGGGGCTTGAAGTGCCAACTAAAAATCCACATTTTATCGACATTTTGATAGGCAAAAGAATCCGTCACAGGCGCATTTCAATAGGACTTTCCCAAAAAGCATTAGGAAGCCATTTAGGTGTCAGTTTTCAACAAATCCAAAAATACGAAAAAGGCTTAAATCGTGTAAGCGTAGGGTGTTTACTCGAAATCGCCCAAAAACTAGAAGTTCCCGTGAACTTTTTTTATGCAGACCTTGCCACAAAAGAAGATATTCCTACAAAAGAAACTCTCTTACACCTCGATCAATGCACCTATAGCGAAAAAGAACACGCACTTTTAAAAAACTTTAGAGAGCTCCAGCCAAAAAAACAAAAAGCAATATTGTGGCTGATTTCTGATTAAGCAAAAGCGCAATGATCAACGTTATTCGCTAATATATCAAACAATAAAACATCCTTAAGTAAAATTCAGCTCAGTACACCACACCCATCAAAGAGTGATTGTTTTACGGCATATAGGATAATTCACTAGGATAATTCACGCTATAGCTCGTTTTCTGTTTCTGTTATCGCTTTAAGTCAAGCTGATTGAGGATCAGCGGCTGGAGTTTAAAGTTTGACTATTCGTGGCAAAGCAGAGTCAAACAAAAATGACATTGTCGCTCAAAACCATGCCCCCAATTGCGTTTACGAGACGGTGGAACAATATCGAGAAGGCAAAGACTAGACAGAACAAACATATGAGCGGTTAAGTAAAAATCAAAAATTGAATCTATAACGTTGAAAAAGCTACCCGATGCTGGATTATCCCCACACCCTCTAAATCTCAGAAAAATGATTTAAAACATTTGTTTCATTGATGAGCCAATCATTAAGAACGAACAATAGACAAAGAACGGTTCACCAATATCCTGATAGCCAATAAACAGAATAATCCACTCAATCCAGAAAAAAGGAACAGCTGCCCAGCCGAAGTGTGACCTAAAACAAACGCTCCAACAAAGGGAGCCACCAACATAGCTAAATTTTGTATAGACTGCACCCATCCAGAAGCCAACCCAATCTGTTCATTGAAATTGGTTACCAGATAAACGTTAGAAGATATGGAAAAGTAGGCACTAACCATTCCAATAAGGAAAAAACAGAGCAACAAAGTTTCAATACGGAGTAAATCCAAGTAAAAAAAGCACACTGAGATCATTAGAAAACCAATCATTGTTGACATTGCCGGCATTAACAACTCTGATATTTTTCCTGTAAGGGGTTTATGCTTTGATTGTTTCACACTCCAAAACCCATAGAGGAAATTACCGATTGCCGAAGCCGATACCAACATCCCAAGAGCCTGTTTATTCATTTTCAGCGCATTAAGGATGACAGGCAACTGATTATTCACCATAAAGATCATGGCAAAATACACAAACAGCACCGCCACATAGGCATACCAAGTTGTCCCATAAAGCCTATGCTGTGATTTCATGGTGTTTGCTGTTTTTACCATGAGCGACGAGACAGGTTGTGCACCAATACAACAAAACACTATAAAGCCTAGCAATGTCAGAAATCCAGAAAACAATAAAGTATATGTATCTGACAAAAACGCAGAGAGCGTACTCCCCAAAGCAGGTCCTATCATCTTTGCTGCGCTATTGATCATGTTAAGCACAGAATAGTAACGAGTCCGCCCGTTTTCAGGCACCGAATTTGCACTAAGAACGGAAATTGCAGGCATAGCTAGACTGTTGAATATCGCTCGAATAACTGCCAGTATAATAAATGCTTGCAGACTCGTCGCCATTAATAAAACGACAGTACATAATGCTCGTAACAGCAACGATGCACGCAGCCAATGTATCATATAACGGCTACCGACCAACATTCCAATTAGCTTAGACAGAACGATACCCGGTAATAATGTTGCCGCTCCAATAAAAGCGACATCATATTGATCAGCTTTCCAGATGAACACAGATACGGTCAAAATCACGATATAATCAATCCAGCCCCCAAATGACACCATGCCATTACCCAGCAAAAGCACCAACAAGCGATTTTTTGTTGCCCCATCTATTTGCACCAAAACACGCGCCCCTCTTTTTCCTTAGCAATACTGATTAGATGATCAATCCTTCCCCCACACCCTAAAGGCATCAACAACCTTCCTGCAACAAGACACCAACAAGCGATTTTTGTTGCCCCATCTATTTGCACCAAAACACGCGCCCCTCTTTTTCCTTAGCAATACTAATTAGATGATCAATCCTTCCCTCACACTCTAAAGGCATCAACAACCTTCCCGCAACAAGACACCAACAAGCGATTTTTTGTTGCCCCATCTATTTGCACCAAAACACGCGCCCCTCTTTTTCCTTAGCAATACTGATTGGATTATCAATTCTTCCCCCACACCCTAAAGGCATCAACAACCTTCCCGCAACAAGACACCAACAAGCGATTTTTTGTTGCCCCATCTATTTGCACCAAAACACGCGCCCCTCTTTTTCCTTAGCAATACTGATTGGATTATCAATTCTTCCCCCACACCCTAAAGGCATCAACAACCTTCCTGCAACAAGGCACCAACAAGCGATTTTTGTTGCCCCATCTATTTGCGCCCCTCTTTTTCCTTAGCAATACTGATTAGATGATCAATCCTTCCCTCACACTCTAAAGGCATCAACAACCTTCCTGCAACAAAGAAATTTATAATTACAAAACCACTGGTGCTAAGTCTTAGATATGTATTAAATTTTTCATCATTGATTGAACTTAATCTGCATCTCTACGAACAACGACAATAACCAAGCCGTTAATCCAGCTCTTGAATCCATTTACGAGTCATCCCGCGCGCCCTCCCCTTCAGCTCCAACACAAAAAAACGCTCTGAGCATTCTCTCCTCAAGAGGACTCTTTATTCTTCTTCATCACTTTTCTGCGGCGGGGGCGGTAAAATATAAGCGCCAGAAAGCCAACGATTAAGATCAATGGCTCGGCACCGTGTGGAACAAAAAGGATAGGCGTTTTGTTGTGCCATTTGACCACAAATCGGACAAGGATGCGGAGGACGAGTCTCTTTTTGCAAATTTAGCTCTTTTTTTTCTTGGCGCACCTTTGTCATCTGCCCCTTCATTAATTTTTCTTCTGTTCCTTTTTTTTCATTTTTGCTTTTCTCTTTTTGTTGCTTTTCACCTTGCATTGATCTTGCCTTAAAGTTTTTCTAATGCACTTCTTCAGCCCAGTGCGTGAAAAGTGGATAGTGATAAGCGGTCAAGAGATCGACTGTTTCAGCCAACGGTAAACCAACCACATTGGAGTAAGAACCAGCCATATGGACAACGAAAGCGCCGGCTTTTCCCTGAATAGCGTAGCCACCAGCTTTCCCTTGCCATTCACCAGAAGCAAGGTAAGCCTTCATCATAGCAGAAGTTAAGCGTCTAAAACGGACACGACTTTCAACCAATTTTACGGTTATTTTTCCACGTTCATTGAGCGCACAAACGGCGCCATAGACCTTGTGCGAACGCCCAGAAAGGTATCGCAAACATTCATAAGCCTCGTCTTCACCCTCTGGTTTGGGGAGAATGGTGCGCCCCACAGCCACCACCGTATCAGCAGCCAAGATAATCATTTTCTGTTGAGGTAATTTTTCTCGACCATTCTGCAACTCTTCTTGACCATTCTGATCGTACCAGCGCAAAATTTCTTGGGCTTTCAGGGCTTTTTCTTTTGCCAAACGTTTAGCAAGGTTTGCAGGATGTTCTTTTAATTTTGGCGTTTCATCAATATCGCTTGCACAAACCTGCTGAGGATCAATCCCTATTTGTGCTAAGAGCGCTAAACGTCTTGGCGAAGCGGAAGCAAGCACCAAATGAATTCCTTCTGTAAGAGCATCTGCCAAACGTTTTTTCCCCCACTCTCTTATATTTTTCATTTCCACCCCTTCACAATCGACTTCCCTCTCACCCCTTTTAAACACCCCCTTTTACGCGCCCCCTTTTTAAACGCCATTAATCTCCTTGATCTTTTTCCGCATTGATTTTACAGTTTTTCAGTGCCATTCAAACACTCCCCTTTTTTCACTCATGAAAAGCAAGCTTAAAAACTGTTAAAAAATAATAGAAATAATATGATGGCTTTTACAAAAAAGCGCAAGCCACCCCTTAGGCTACTTATAGCGATATGTAATGCGCCCTTTTGTCAAATCATAAGGTGTCATTTCCACCATGATTTTATCACCTGCCAACACGCGAATACGATTTTTTCGCATTCTACCAGCAGTATGCGCAATAATTTCATGATCATTTTCCAGTTTCACACGAAACATTGCGTTCGGTAAGAGTTCAGTAACGATACCAGAAAATTCTAAAACTTCTTCTTTTGACATAAACAAACATTTCCTTTACAGTGCACATATTTTGTTAAGCTGTGCGTTATTTCCAGCGTTCATATCCTATTTTCTTGAGTTTGTGAATAAAAATTCAACAAAAAGAGAAAGGTTTTTCAAGTTTACTCTCTCATGCGCTCAAAAAACATCACCACAGATATCACCACAGATATTGAGGCTCAAAACTTTCTCTCCACTAATTTTACCCACCCATTTCCTCCAATTTTATGATGATCTTGATTTCAGAGTGACGAGAAATTACGCTAAAATTTCTCCCCCTCAAGCGTTTTCCCAACGCCTCTGACTATCCTCCACGACTTACAAACAATCCTCATCCCTCCAACTTTACCTCACCTTCCACACCCTAAACACGCGCCATTTGGATAAATGCAAACACTTCTCCCCATCCAGAAGCCCTCTCCTTTTTTCAAAAACATCCTTCACAAATCCATCCACGATATGCTCTACAGCCTTTCTCCACTCTCTATGCATTTCCCGTACAGCCTGCCCCATTTTTCCTCTCTCCACACACTTCCTCTAAGCCACTCCTTCTATTTATGTTGCTCTCCCAGCTTGAAAACACGATCCCTATACATTCCGTCTCATTAACCACAACGCCCCCTAACGACATAAAGCCTTTTCCTTTTTTTTGCACATTTCTGTTTTCACGCTTTTACGTCATTACAGAAAGAAGCCAAATGAAACTCCCACACCACCCCGCGCTGCTCTGAAAACAATGCTCGACATCCCAGCTTCTTACCCAACACCCCCACGCACTTCAGATCCCCCTCAAACGGGACTGTTTCATCAAACCAGACAAAGAAATCCAGCCTAAATATTCATCACACTCTAAAAAACACCTTGATAAATTGATATGCCTGATATCACCCCACCCCTATAAGCTCCCCTTCTAATTATGATTTCGGAGCCGCGTGAGAGGGTGAGTTCCACCGTGTCAGCCTGTGGAGAGGAAGGCTCTGGCCAATATCCTGTGACTTTGGTGAAACCAGCCTCGAAGACGCAGGAAATCAACAGTATATTTAATCAGAAATGATTATATTTACATAAGTTTGATAGAACGGACAAAACAAGCCGTTAGGTTCTTTGTCAAGGACGCCGTTAGGCGCCCTTGTAAGGGTTTCCTTGACCTTAAGAACCAAGACTTGTTAGTCTCCTCATTAAACGCGGTCTGATCTCATGATTTTGGTGAGCGTTCCGGAGAGTTTGAGAGGCGGAAAGCCTCTCATTAAAAAATAAAGTTTATAAATAAAAACTATTTTTATTTGCCAATCTCCTGAAATTACTTTATCACTTAAAGTGTAATTTTGATCGTCCACGCAACGATCAAGAGGGAAAACAAGCCCTAAACCCTAGCGTAAAAATGAACCCACTTTTGTGGGGGTCCCGGAATTCCGGGAGTTTTTGCTATGTCCAAGTGCTTTAAGCACTAAAAGCAAAAAAACTGACTAGGGTTCAGTACTTGTGACTCCCGGAATACCAATGCGAGGGCGCTCGCAACCGGAGGGAGGCTTGAAGTACAAACTAAAAATCCAAATTTTATCGACATTTCTATAGAAAAAAAACGCGATTCATAATCCATATTTCACACTTTTTTAAAGAGTACCCAATCTTAAGCCTTTGAGATTATTTTCATTTTTCTTGCCAATTTTCTGAAATTACTTTATCACTTAAAGTGTGATTTTGATCGTCTACGCAACGATCAATAGGGAAGACGAGCCCTAAGCTCTAGCGTAAAAACGAACCCGCTTTACGGATATCTTGAGATTCCGGGAGTTTTTGCTATGTCCAGGTGCTTTAAGCACTAAAAGCAAAAAAACTGACTCGGATTCAGTACTTTTAGACTCCCGGAATACCAATGCGAGGGCGCTCGCAACCGGAGGGGGCTTTAAGTGCCAACTAAAAATCCATATTTTATCGACACTTCTATAGGCAAAAGAATTCGTCACAGACGCATTTCAATGGGACTTTCCCAAAAAGAATTAGGAAGCTATTTAGGCGTCAGTTTCCAACAAATCCAAAAATATGAAAAAGGCTTAAATCGTGTAAGCGCAGGGTGTTTACTCGAAATCGCTCAAAAACTGGATGTTCCCATAAGCTTTTTTTATGCAGACATTGCCACAAAAGAAAATCTTTCAACACATGTCTCACACTATGATCAAGAAACATACAGCGAAAAAGAACACACCCTTTTGAAAAACTTTAGAGAACTCCAGCCGAAAAAACAAAAAGCAATCTTGTGGTTGATTTCTGATTAAGCAAAAGCGTAACAATTAACATTATTCCATTCATATACCCCCTTAAGTCAAATTCAAACCAGCACACCACACCTCTCAAAGAGCAGTGTTTTACGGCATAATAGAATAGAAAGATTTTGATTTTTCTTGCCAATTTTCTGAAATTGCCTTATGAATTAATACTGTAAGTTTGGTCGTATACGCAACGACCAATAGGGAACTGAAAACCCGAAGACTTGACACATGAATTTATCCCGCATTGCGGGTATCCCGGAATTCCGGGAGATTTTGCTATGTCCAGGTGCGCTCTAGCACTAAAAGCAAAAAGCTGAGTCAAGTCAGTGTTTTCAGACTCCCGGAATACCAATGCGAGGGCGCTCGCAACCGGAGGGGGCTTGAAGTGCCAACTAAAAATCCAAATTTTATTGATATTTCTATAGGTAAAAGAATTCGTCACAGACGCATTTTAATGAGCCTTTCCCAAAAAGAATTAGGAAGCTATTTAGGCGTCAGTTTCCAACAAATCCAAAAATATGAAAAAGGCTTAAATCGTGTAAGCGCAGGGTGTTTACTCGAAATCGCTCAAAAACTGGATGTTCCCATAAGCTTTTTTTATGCAGATATTGCCCCAAAAGAAAATCTTTCAACACATGCCTCACACTATGATCAAGAAACATACAGCGAAAAAGAACAGGCACTTTTAAAAAACTTTAGAGAACTCCAGCCGAAAAAACAAAAAGCAATCTTGTGGTTGATTTCTGATTAAGCAAAAGAGTAACAATTAACATTATTTGCCAATATATCCAACTCCCCCTACAAACTTCAGATCACCACCCCTCAAAGGATGATGTTTCATCAAACGCGACAGATACGTCCTATTCTAAAATATTCTTGCCCCTTCACCACTCTAAAGTAAGATCACTAAAAGCACCGATCAATCCCTCTTCAAAAGGCAACTTTGCCCCTCTATTTCCTCACATCCTCTCTTCTCTCTCATCAACACACCCGCTCCTTCATCCCAACCCCTCCCTTCACAGACTCTTCATCCCTCACATCCTCTCTTCTCTCTCATCAACACACCCGCCCCTTCATCCCAACCCCTCCCTTCACAGACTCTTCATTCCCTCACACCCTCTCTTCTCTCGTCAATGCACTCGTCTCTTCATCCAAACCCCTCCCTTCACAGACTCTTCATTCCCTCACACCTTCTCCTCTCTCGTCAATGCACCCGCCTCTTCATCCAAACCCCTCCCTTCACAGACTCTTCATTCCCTCACACCCTCTCCTCTCTCGTCAATGCACCCGCCTCTTCATCCAAACCCCTCTCTTCATAGACTCTTCATCCCTCACACCCTCTCTTCTCTCTCATCAACGCACCCGCCTCTTCATCCAAACCCCTCCCTTCACAGACTCTTCATTCCCTCACACCCTCTCTTCTCTCTCATCAACGCACCCGCCTCTTCATCCAAACCCCTCTCTTCATAGACTCTTCATTCCCTCACATCCTCTCTTCTCTCTCGTCAATGCACCCGCCTCTTCATCCCAACCCCTTTCTTCACAGACTCTTCATCCCTCACACCTTCTTCTCTCTCATCAACGCACCCGCCTCTTCATCCAAACTTCCCCTCCCTTCACAAATGCGTCCCCCTAGTTCTCTGACCACATTCCATGCCATGCCAAAAGCATACACACAGCACAAATCCTCCACATCACTTTTACAGATATACATTTTTACGCTTTTACGTCATTACAGAAAGCAGAAAATCTGTAAAAAATGCATTACACAATAACGCTTTCAACAACTGTCTTTAAAATCTCACCTCCCTTTTCATTTAAATCCCCCTATTTTCACTTAAATCATAGGTATAAACCGCCCTATTATTTGCATTGACCAGCATAAAATTTTTCGACAAATTCTAGCTATCAAAAGGGTTCATAAGAAGCATTTTACGACTTTTAAAAGAATTTTTATTTACATCCAGCGCTTTCTTATAACGTACGAGAGTACATTTAATTGATTGACTATAAGAAAATTTGAAATGAGAGAACCTTTTCGTTTTTCTCATTCAACATCTGCAACGATAACTTATCCTTATAAATCACCGTATTTTTTCGTAAGACAAAACGCACAAAACACAATATACTTGCGTTGCATATTCACACGCTTGTTTTAAAGAAAAATCTCTCAACGCTCATCACACCCATTTCGCAAACGCTATTCATAAAGGCATGGAAAAACCCCCATGAAGGGAATAAAATCCATTCAACCCTCCCTATCTTTACGCTTATGGAGAAACAAGGCAGGCACTATCACAAAAACTCTGCCAGCTCCCAATGTTGCGGGCAACCTTCAGTTCGAAAGACGATTCATTAAAGGCATGGCTTTCTTGTACAGTTTTTACCCACATGGCCCACCCACTCATGATGTGCAAGCAAGTCATTTTAATTGATTCAATATGAGAGAACGGGTGATGAGAAAATCTTATTATATTCAGCGTTGTGCTTCACGTTGAAAATGATAATTTATCATTATAAATCAACATATTAACAAAAAAGAGAGCCACCCAGACGCTTTATTTTTTCTAAAAAAGGCTTCACACTGAAAAAAACATCTAAAAATTAGATAAAAAAAAAGGTTTGCCTCTAATAAACAAACCCCTGTAGAAAATTATCAGATAATCTTCAAAATTTTAAATTAATCCCTCTAAAAGCAGCAAAGATACTTCAGAAGCATCAAAATGAATACAAGAACTTATTTAACACAACGTTAAGAAAAATCAAGAAGAAAAAACTTTATCGTTTTTTATCGTTAATGCACCTTTAAAAAACGAGTTTTTTAACCCACACAGCTCAACAATTTGGGGCTGCCCTATAAACGCCTCCGACCAATCCCTTCATCTCCCTCAAAAGACCGTATAAAAGGTTCACAGAGCAAGTCTTCGCTAAAAAAATACCAATCGCAAGCGCTCATAAAAGCCAGTGTTGGCATAAAAGATCAGCTTATCGAATAAGCTTGCTGAAATGTCTTCCCAATCAATAAAAATGCACTTTAAAAAACGAGGCTTCTTAACCCACACAGCTCAACAATTTGGGGCTGCCCTATAAACGCCTCCGACCAATCCCTTCATCTCCCTCAAAAGACCGTATAAAAGGTTCACAGAGCAAGTCTTCGCTAAAAAATACCAATCGCAAGCGCTCATAAAAGCCAGTGTTGGCATAAAAGATCAGATTATCGAATAAGCTTGCTGAAATGTCTTCCCAATCAATAAAAAAGAAGCGGACTTTTAAATATTTCCGCCTCTTTAACAATAAACCATGATGAGGGATTATTTAAAAATTTCAAGACTATGAAGGGAACCAATTTGATAACAATTCATACCTTACAGGATCATCGGCACATTGTCCACCACCACATTCCAGTATGGTAGAAATCAAATTTGCCGCAATCAAAAACACAAATAAAAAACTTGCCGTTTTACTCAAAAATGGAAAAGGAGAAAATTCTTTGAACTTGTGTGCCAATTCGCCTAAAATCATGACAAATGAGACAGCAAAGATACAAAGGACAGAAATAATGAAAGCCCAAGTATAAAAATGCAATCCAAAGAACGTTGAACCATATCCCAAATCATCAGGTGTGATATGCAAAAACACTTGCCGTGCTGCAACGGCACTCGTTACCATACAACCGAGAATAACCATACCATAATGGGTATTTTTCACCTTATGGTGAATATTGAGCAAGAACCCACAACCTGCCAGCATCAATCCAACGCGCTGTAGCAAACAAAGGGGACAGGGTAACTCAAACTTTACCAATTGATAATAAAAAGCCACCACCAAGACAATGGATAACCCAATGAGTCCTAGCGTATTCATAAAGATGACGAAGTGAGGGTTTTTTTGTTCAACTTGTTCCATGGCTATTCTCTCAAAAAGATAAATTTAAAGTAGAAGTTGCGTGATGATTGAAAGTGAGAAGAATGACAACGAATAAAATTGCCCACAAAGCATAACTTATATTTTTTTTGCCATACATAGTCGTTATTGCAGTACCTAAAGCGATTAAAAATGGAAAAAACATAGCTTTAAATCTCCTTTACATCCGGTGTTTAACTCTTAATTTATTTCAGCTTCCACCATTATTACAAAATTGGGCAAAAAAGAGACCATGGATTTATTATTCACAATTCGTCATTCACTTTTCTTGTCATTATATCTAAGTGAAAAAACAACGAACCATATAATCGCTAAGAAACACATCCCAACAAAAGCACAAAAGCGCTGATTATTCGCTGCCCTTTATATCAGCTATTATTAAAGATATATCAACGATTATAAAGAGCACATTCCCCCACTCAATTAAAAGAATCACTTGAACAGCAAAATAAATAGCCTTTGAAATTAAGAGATCGACATCTCTTTTTTCTCAAAAGAATATCCTCACTTTGCAACGCATTTTCGCCATAAAAATCTCTTTTTCTCATGAGCAATTTTTCAAATTGCAGCAGACCTCATAGTATATGGTGACCATGTTTATTTTAGCAAATAAAAATGAGATATTTTTTTAAAAAAACTTACAATCAATGGCTTTCCCCCGATGTATTTTTTCCTCTTACCTTAAATAAACGGCAATTCCGCAGCTCAACAGCCTCATAGGTCCAACACCACCCCTTAACACCTCCCCTCAAAATTCATCCCTCCCCCTCAAAAGAAGTGCTTCATGACCTTCAATACTTTAATTTTTCATCTCTCGAAATCCCCCTTTAAATTTTTAGCTTTCCATCTTATTTGAAAAATAACTGTTTCTCTGTCATCAATTGGCTTTGCAAAGAGAATATAAAACTTTAAAAAAATAATGATAAAGAATCGCATTGAACCTTTGAAAAGGATGGTGAATGATGAAAAAATCATGTGATGTCGCGATTTTAATGGGGAGCCAATCGGATTGGCAAACGATGTGCCATAGTGCAGATATTTTGACAAATCTTGGTATTTCTCATAGTTCGCATATTGTCTCAGCACACCGAACCCCTGAACGCCTTTATCAATTTGCAAAAGAAGCAAAAGACGCAGGATTTAAAGTTTTAATCGCCGGTGCAGGGGGCGCAGCGCATCTTCCTGGTATGCTAGCAGCCCTTACGCCTCTTCCTGTTTTTGGCGTTCCAGTGCATTCTCATTCTCTTTCTGGTCAAGATTCTTTGCTTTCAATTGTGCAAATGCCAGCAGGGATACCCGTCGGCACATTAGCAATTGGCAAAGCAGGTGCAATTAATGCAGCACTTTTAGCCGCAGCCGTTATGGCCATTTATGATCATGATCTCGCCCAGCGATTACAAGATTGGCGTCAACAACAAACAGCCAATGTCGCCAAAACGCCTGTAACGGAGGTTTAAAATGGCACCGTTTTCCAACACCACCCCCTCATCCAACACCACCCTCTCATCCAACACCACCCTCTCATCCAACACTACCCCCTCATCCAACACCACCCTCTCATCCAACACCACCCCCTCATCCAACACGCCCCTCTCATCCAACACCACCCTCTCATCCAACACGCCCCTCTCATCCAACACGCCCCTCTCATCCAACGCACCCCTCTCGTCCAACACGCCCCTCTCGTCCAACACGCCCCTCTCGTCCAACACGCCCCTCTCATCCAACACCACCCTCTCATCCAACACCACCCTCTCATCCAACACCCCCCCCTCACCTAACATGTTACCTCCAGGCAGCGTCATTGGTTTAATCGGCGGCGGACAGTTAGCACGGATGCTCGCCATAGCGGCCGCAGAATTAGGATTTCGAACAGTTATTTTTTGCCCTGAGTCCGATTGCCCAGCCGCTCAAACAGCGAACAGCCATATTGTTGCCTCCTATGACGATACATCAGCTTTAGATCATTTTATTTCTCAGTGTGATGTTGTCAGCTATGAATTTGAAAATCTTTCGCTTCAAACGGTTCAATATGTAGAGAAGAATAAGCCTGTTTATCCTTCTTCCAAAGCATTAGAGATCACGCAAGATCGACTTTTTGAGAAGCAATTTTTGCGTGATCAAGGGATTGGCACCGCCTCATGGTATGCTGTTGACAATTCTTCTTCTCTTCTTTCTGGTCTCGATGCCTTAGGCGGACGTGGTCTTTTAAAAACGCGTCGTTTTGGTTATGACGGAAAAAACCAGATCAAACTTGATCGCCCCAATGAACAAACCCTTGACGAAGCCTTAAGGACTTTTCAGGAGCAGCCTTGTATTTTGGAAGAAATAGTTCCTTTTTTATCGGAAATTTCGGTTCTCTCGGCTCGCACAAAACAAGGGGAACATATTTTTTATGATTGCCCTGAAAACCAACACAAAAACGGGATTCTTCATAAATCCTTTGTTCCATCACATATTCCACTTAACGTGCAAAAAGCAGCCCAAGAAATCAGCCTAACAGTAATGAATGCGCTCGATTATGTTGGTGTTCTTTGTATTGAGTTTTTTGTCTTAACGGATGGTCATCTTTTAGTAAATGAACTCGCGCCGCGTGTACATAATTCTGGTCATTGGACACAAAAAGCATGCATAACTTCACAATTTGAACAGCATATCCGTGCTATTTGCGGTCTTCCCTTAGGCAGCACATACCGTCATAGCGATTGCCAAATGACAAATCTTCTTGGGAACAATTTAAGCACGTTAAAATATTTTCTCACGCAAGAGCGCACCTCGATCCATTTATATGGCAAAAGCACTGTTCAACCCTACCGCAAAATGGGGCATGTCATCCAATTAATGGGACCAGCCAACAAATCTTAACGCTCACACATAAAAACGCTTTTACCCCCAATGAACTGAAAAACATCCTCTTCACCCCTCACGTAAAATAAAAAACCTCAAACAGAAGACACTTGTTTTGCCAATTTACGCGCTTATTTTAAAGAAACATTTGGCCAATGCACATTGCCACCACTTCACAGTAGCCCCCCATCATAGAGTATAAAAGCTCTCGGTAATAACTTAAACATTCATAGTGCACCACCCTCTTAAAACTCATGAAGCGTAAACGCCAGCCTCATCACACCATTTTGCCAGTCCCCAATGTTGCAATACTCTCTTGCACTTGAAAGCATTTATAAAAGACCGTTTTATTCCTTACTCTTCAAGTGTCTTTACCCGTACACCAATCCCGCTTGTGATATGCAAGCAGCAAATGCTATGGTCAAAGATACACCGATTTGCAATGAGAAAACCATAATACTATGCGAAACTCTTAAGTTTTCTATGTTTACTATGAACAATAGAAATTAATCCTTATCAATTCATCCCTTTTGTCTTCATCATGCAATTTATTTTCTAGGTTTTAAGAGCAAACTTTAAGAATATCCTCACACACTAACAAAAAACACCTCATGGTATAAATTTTACATAAGCCTTCTACACCGCCTAAACGATGATATTTTACGGAAAAACAGGTTTCTCTTCTTACAAATGAGAAGCTTTTACTTGTTCCCACTTTTTATCCTTCTTTTTTGCGAGAATATTTTTACCTTCAAGGCAACCATTAACACACTATAGGAAATGTATAATACACCCTTGACAAGAATAAGACTTCTTGTTAGACCTCTCTTACTTTTTTTGCAATTTTCACTTATTCGTTGTGCTAATGAAGTGTGTCAATGCGTGCCTTAAGAGTACGCTTTTCTTATTTGTGATCACAGTGAAAAAGTGTGTCGTGTGACGTTATGATGCAAGTACGATATCGCAATGCAATGTTCACAGAGTGAACAGTGTATTGGGGTTTTGGTATTGTATTTTCGTGTTTTAATGTTGTATTATAGTGTTGTATTACGTAAACTGTTTAACGGTGAATATGATGAAAATTAAAAATTCGCTTAAAGCACTAAAGGAGCGCCACCGTAACAATCGTTTGGTGCGTCGTAAGGGTCGTATTTATATTCTTAATAAAACGAACCCACGTTTTAGAGCGCGTCAGGGCTAATTCTTTTAGGGTTAATGTTTTTATGCCTACTTTTTGTAGGCTTAAAAATTTTTTCTTAAAGTTTTTTTGGTTATAAGTCCGTTGGTTACGAGTCCATTGTTTGATAATATTTGGTGATTTATCTTTTGGGGGCTTGTTTTTATGGATTCTTCTATTTTTCTAAAAGCTTTTCGATTTTTTCAACTGCGTTTTTTCTGTATTTTCCAGCGCATTTTTTTTCTTTTCTTTGTTGGCATTTTTTGTTTTGTTCCCTCGAGCTATGGGCAAAATCCTCCTTCGCTTCCTGAAGATCGTCCTTCTCCACAATCGCTTTTACCATTAGATGATCTTATTCCCAATTCTCCTGCCCCTTCCTCAATGCCCTCTGATTCTGATTTGTCTGCGATTACTCTTGAAGAGTTTGACAAAGAGCAGCTTTCCCATATTGACAGAGTTAAGCAACGCAAAGAAGCTGAAATTTTACGTTTACTGAAAGAGTTGAAATATTGTGCTGATGTTTCTCAAGCAAAAAAGATCAGTCAACAACTTCAACATTTATGGTCCCAATCGGGGAGTGAGACGATTGATCTTTTAATGTCATGGGCTGAAAGTGCGATCAGTAGCGACGATTATGGACTTGCACTTGATTATATTGATAATGCTATTGCACTTTTACCTACTCACGCTGAAGCTTGGGTAAGACGTGCTTGGATTCACATTCAACTAAACGATTTCAAGCTTGCCATGCTTGATCTCAACCATGCTCTTAAACTTGAGCCGCGCAACTATATAGCTTTTTTTGAACTTGGCGTTACCATGGAAGCAACAGAGCGTCCAAAACTTGCCATTAAAGCTTATGAAACAGCATTAGAGTATTACCCCCAAATGCGGAGGGTTCAAAAGCGCGTGCAAGCTCTGTTAGACGAACAATCACCGCAATCTCTTTGAAACCATTCAAAAACGAGATGCTTTACGCATCTTTTCAAACTTGGATAAGACGCAAGCCAGCTTTACATTCCACTCAATAAACTAAAAGCCCCCTGCTTATCACCACACCATCAAACGCCCCCCACGCAATTATAGAACCTTTTTTTGAAACTTTAGCCCTTAGAAGCAACAGAGCATCCAAAACTTGCCATTAAAGCTTATGAAACAGCATTAGAGTATTACCCCCATAAATGCGGAGGATTCAAAAGCGCGTGCAAGCTCTGTTAGACGAACAATCACCGCAATCTCTTTGAAACCATTCAAAAACGAGACGCTTTACGCATCCTTTCAAACTTGGATAAGACGCAAGCCAGCTTTACATTCCACTCAATAAACTAAAAGCCCCTGCTTATAACCACACCATCAAACGCCCCCCACGCAATTGACCCCACTCCACGCAATTAACAATGTCTTTTTTGAATTTGGATCTGTTTTGTATTGAAGGCAGCTTCCAAACACTTCCAATACCCCTTCAAGAATTTCTTCTCATAGCAAACAAACGCTTCACGCCTGTGTCCTCTTCACAGCGCCTCTTTTTTTTACATCCCTCCATCATGGATAAAAAAATTTGTAAACACGATCCTCAAAAAATATTTTTTGAAAAAAGCTTAAAACATCGCTGAGCACCTCTGATAAACTATCATCGTCTGTTTTTATTTTTATGAGCTTCAACCATAGCAGCACATATCGTATCGGCTCTCCTCCACCCCTCAAAGTTGATAAAACAGCACTGAAATATTCCCTACAAGGCAAAAACTTCAAAGATGCAATGTCAGTTAAAAAAACATCCTTGAATAAGAAATATCTCTCTTCAAAGCTCCTCCAAGTATTCCCGCGAAACATAAAAATCAAGCGATTGCCAATAAACCGTTCCACCCACCCCTACTCATATTTTTTGCTTTTTTTACTTTGAATAAAGCGTTCTATATATCATACAGCCATTTCCAGCAGCCACCAGCAAGATTGTAAAACCATCTTGAAAAAACTTTATGAAAAATAAGAGATTGCAGTTATTTTATCTCTAGCAGAAGATCTGAAATTGTTTTATATTAAGGAGGGTGTTCTGCGCTTCTCGACAGGAAATAACGTATTCCTGAGACCTTAATGATCTCCAAGGGAGCTGTCCCTGATCAAGCCCGTGGGCTTTTTCATATGGCGCCCACCTATTTGTATAGGTTCCCGGGATCAGCTTTTTCCATCGGCTGTTGTGGATCACCCTTTTTTACATCAAAATTTTTCCAGATAAAAATTGAGAGCATCCTTTTACATAAGACCAATGACGATACTCTCTTTTCAAGAAATAAAAATTACGTTGGGCTTTATTTTATAAAACAGATAGCACTTACAAAAATAATCCCCTCTGTGAATCTGCTTCATCCCTTGGCACGCAAGCAGCGCAAAAGCGGTTTGTTGCATCAAGATGCCCTACCATAAGAGCGCACATTTTTTCATGAGCACAGCTCTTGTCCTAACAGAGATTTACAAAACGCCAACAATGGATAAAATGCCAACATCTTATAAAACAACTGGCGAGACAATGACACATAATCCCCTCAGTGAATCTGCTTCATCCCTTCGTACACAGCAGCGCAAAAGCGGTTTATCGCGTCGTGATGCTCTTTTAATAGAAGAGCGTGCACTCTTTTCGCAGCGTGCTTGTTGCCACTTTATTGAATACCTTGAAAAAAAGGGAACAGATTTTTCACGCCTCATTTTAGCAGGCTATTGGCCCATTAAATCGGAAATTGACCCGCGTCCTTTACTGGATGCTGTAGCATTACGCGGCGGACGTTTAGCCTTACCAGCAGTGCTTGATTCCACCACCATGGTTTTCCGTGCATTTTCTCCCAGCACAATTTTAGAGCCCATGCGTTTTGGCACCTTTGGTCCCAGTGCAGACAATAGCGTTGTTGTCCCCAATAATATTATTGTTCCGCTTTCTGCGTTTGATCGTCAATGTCACCGTCTTGGCTATGGAGGAGGATATTATGACCGTGCGGTTGAAGCTCTTGAAAAACAAGGGCATCAAATGGCATTATGGGGCATAGGATTTTCATGTCAGGAGGTTTCCTCTATTCCCGCAGCAGAACATGATCTACAGGTACAGGGAATTTTTACAGAAAAAGGTTTCTTAAAATGTTAAAATGTGATTAAAGCGCCTATGCGTTTTTTATTTTTAGGTGACATTGTTGGTAACACAGGCTGTAAAGCTGTTTTTGAACACCTTCCTCAACTGATTGAGAAATGGCAGCTTGATTTTGTTGTGGTAAATGGTGAGAATGCCTCTGGTGGTTTTGGTCTCACACAAGAGACGTATCAAGATCTTTTGATGGCCGGTGTTGATGTTGTGACCACGGGCAATCATGCTTTTTCTCACAAAGAAGCATTGCAGTATGCCCATGAGAGTGATCGTTTTTTACGCCCTGCCAATTTTTCGAAAGAAACTCCTGGAAGAGGTGCTGGTATTTTTACGGCAAAAAATGGAGCTCGTGTTCTTGTCGCCAATCTGTTGGGCAACGTTTTTATGCCATGCAAAGTAGAAGATCCATTTGAAACAGCGGAAAATATTCTTTTAGCCTGTTCGTTGATGGAGCAAGCCGATACGGTTATTTTTGACTTTCACGCAGAAACGACAAGCGAGAAGCAATGTTTTGGCCATTTTCTTGATGGTCGTGTGAGTGTTATCGTTGGCACACATACGCATATTCCCACGGCTGACGCGCAAATCTTAGAAGGTGGGAGCGCCTATTTAACGGATGCAGGCATGTGTGGAGATTACAACTCATCTCTTGGAATGGATAAAGAAGAACCCTTACACCGTTTTCTTTATAAGACGAAGCAAGGTCGTTTTGAACCGGCGTGTGGTCCCGCCACCCTTTGTGGTTTAGCAGTTGAGATTTCAGATCGCACAGGTTTAGCAGAAAAGGTCTCGGCGGTACGGATTGGTCCTCATTTAAAGCCTGAAGTTCCAGATTTTTGGTAGCTTCTTTTAAGCCACCCCCTTTGATGATCGCTCTCCACTGGGCGCCCTTTGGATGATTGCTCTCCAATGTTTCCTTTTGAGAACTTTTTTGGCAAGACGATTTTTCAAGCCCTTTCCAAATCCCTAAAAACGCTGCACCCTCCAATTTGCCTAACACAAATAAGTCACCCTTTAAAAAGGGGAAAGGTCCAAATTTTCATGATTTTCAAAATGACGAGAAGGTGGTTTTATTGGGACATTTCTGCGGGGGGGGGGGAGGGAGAAATGCTAACCCCCTTCTCTGAAAAAGGGTTTATATAATAATTGATTATTTAGCAAGAGAATCTTTAATTTTTTTTGATTCTAACGAAAATTTAATCTTAAAATTGCTTTCTGCTTTTTAGGTTTGAGCTCTCTAAAACTTTTCAAAAGGACTTGCTCTTCTTTGCTCGAGATCCTTTCATCATAAGGATACAAGACGTCTTCTTTTGTTGAGAGATCAGCGTAAAAAAAGGAAATGGGAACATTGAGAATATCAGCAATTTCTTGTAAACGCCCCGCCCCTATACGATTAGAGCCTTTTTCATATTTTTGGATTTGTTGAAAAGTCACACCTAACTGGCTGCCTAATTGCTTTTGCGACATTCCCAGCATTGTTCTTTTAAAGCGAATTTTTCTGCCTATCGAAATATCGTTAAAGTGTGGATTTTTAGCTTTCACTTCAAGCTCCCCTGCCGGTTGCGAGCGCCTCTTATGCGTATTCCGGGAGTCAAAAACACTGAATCCGAGTCAGCTTTTTTGCTTTTAGTGCTCATCGCACCTGGACATGGCAAAAACTCCCGGAATCTCGCGATACTTATAAAGCAGGCTAATGTCTCAGCTTGGATTTTCAGGCCTTGGGTTCCACCATTCCACACTGTACGACGAGAACCCTGGTGCTTGTTCATAAAATAATTTCAGGAGACCAGCAATAAAAATTAAAACAGTGTTTCTTATCTCATGAGACAATCAAACACAAAATTGCTTTCTGCTTTTTAGGTTTGAGCTCTCTAAAACTTTTCAAAAGGACTTGCTCTTCTTTGCTCGAGATCCT
>NZ_JBHILP010000006.1:60369-77660 GCF_042193375.1 Bartonella sp. TT67HLJMS | reverse complement strand
TTTAAAGCGAATTTTTCTGCCTATCGAAATATCGTTAAAGTGTGGATTTTTAGCTTTCACTTCAAGCTCCCCTGCCGAGTGCGAGCGCCCTCGCATTGGTATTCCGGGAGTCAAAAACACTGAGTTCAGTCAGCTTTTTTGCTTTTAGTGCTCATCGCACCTGGACATGGCAAAAACTCCCGGAATCCCGGGAAACCCACAAAAGTAGGCTAATCTTATGTACTGAACTTTAGGGGTTTTGAATCCCTCTTGGCCGTTGCGTATACGACCAAAATTACAGTGTTATTTATAAGGTAATTTCAGGAAATTAGCAATAAAATTTAAAACAGTGTTTGTTTTATGAGCTCCACCCCCGCCTCTCAAACGCTTATGCTCGCTCGTAAAAATCCTAAACCCATGAGATAAACCCCACGTTTATTGAGAGGATTAACAAACCTTGTTGTCTGAGATTAAGCCCCCCGAAGAGAGAAATTAAAGAATACCCTCAAAGGGAATTACACTGTGATACGTTGGATTTTTGCGCCACAACGAACTAATTTTTCCTCCAATCTCTCAAATCCACGATCAAGATGATAAACACGATTAACGATTGTTTCTCCCTTTGCTGCCAATGCTGCAATCACAAGAGAAACAGAAGCGCGCAAATCCGTCGCCATGACAGGAGCCCCTTGCAAATTCTCTGTTCCATAGACGGTTGCCGTCTGCCCATCAAGCTTTATCGAGGCCCCTAAACGATTGAGTTCTTGAACATGCATAAAACGATTTTCGAAAATGGTCTCTGTAATATGCGCGATTCCTTCAGCCCGTGTCATGAGCGCCATGAATTGCGCTTGGAGATCGGTTGGAAAAGCAGGATAAGGTCCTGTTTTAATATCAACGGGCATAATTTTTGTGTTCTTTGGATTTCGCTTAACATGAATTCCTTGAGGTTCTATTTGAATCTCGAGTCCTGTTTTCTGAAGCACCTTAAGCACTTTTGTAAGATGATTAGGATTTGCATTTTTAAGAAAGACATCGCCTCCTGTCATAGCCACAGCCATTGCATATGTCCCCGCTTCGATTCGATCAGCAATAACGCGTATTTTTGTCCCTTTAAGTTTTTTAACCCCTTCAATTGTAAGCGTTGTTGTTCCTTCACCGGTTATCTGAGCCCCCATAGCATTCAGAGTTCGAATAAGGTTTGCCACTTCTGGTTCACAAGCCGCATTCTCAAGGACGGTTGTTCCCTTTGCCAGTGTCGCCGCCATAAGAATCACATGTGTTCCACCAACAGTGACCTTAGGAAAACGATAGTGAGCACCTTTTAACCCCCTTGGTGCTTTTGCATGAACATATCCATTTTCGATCGTAATCTGTGCGCCTAAAGTTTTGAGTCCCTCAAGGATAAAATCGACAGGTCTTGTTCCAATAGCACATCCTCCAGGAAGCGAAACATAAGCCTCTAAGCATCGTGCAAGGAGAGGTCCGATAACCCAAAAGCTTGCGCGCATTTTTTTCACCAGTTCGTACGGCGCCCGTGTTGTCGCTATTTTTTGCGCAGTAAAATGAATTGTTCTTGAATTCACACACTCATCGTTAAACTCTTGTCCATCAACGGCATATCCCACACCATGATTATTGAGAATACGAATAAGCAATTCGACATCAGCCAGATGAGGAATATTTTCTAAAGTGAGCGTTTCTTCTGTCAAAAGCGCCGCAATCATAAGAGGCAATGCAGCATTTTTTGCCCCTGATATAGGAATGGTTCCTTTAAGTTTTTTCCCCCCAACAATTTGAATAGAATCCATAGTGTTTTCCCTCTTTTCCTTTGTGCCTGCCCTTCCAAAGGTTTTTTCCCCCTTCGGGAAGTTATGCTTTATTAATCGTTTTAGAACGCATTCTAAATATGAGAACAAATTATTGAGAAGTTTAGTTGCAAAGCTTCACTAAAAAACATTTTTTTTCATTTTAGAGCTCTGTTTGCGCTCTTTGTCGGCTTTGCTCTTTTCGACGTTTCAGGTTTTGACGCAATTGTTGCGCCAATCTTTCTTGACGTCGTTTTGCTTTTTCATCTTGATGATTCATTTCATTTTGTTTTTGTTTTTGATGCATTTGTGTCATTGCGCAACCTTTTAAACAGTGTTGAGCTTCTATCCAAGCAACTCATAGCCTTAAATATTTAAGTGTATAAGAAACATATGTCATGACATAAGATACGTTTTCTTGCAAGAATATACAAATGTTCTCTTGCCTATTTTCTGACAATATGGCACAAGACAGCGCAAAGATTGAAAAGGGGCTGCGGTAGCTCAGTGGTAGAGCACTCCCTTGGTAAGGGAGAGGTCGAGAGTTCAATCCTCTCTCGCAGCACCATTTTATTCTTCTTTTGTTTATTCTTCTCCTACCCCTCTCCTCTTTTCTACAAGCATCAATCACCTCCATTGAATCCTCCATCAACGAAAGTATCATGCGCAGCATTCTCTCCCCAATGAGAAAGGCTCTTGCCTTATTTATTAGTGCCTCCCTAACACTCAACATAAAAGCAGCTCAAACCCACACCCCAATACGTCTCCTGTCTCACTTCCCCAACACAGCCTCCCACAGTTCCTCATGCATAGGCTCTTCATGCCTCTCTTTCCCCATACTGACTAAAACAGACAGCCCCCAAAAAACAAAAACATAACGCGCATCATGATCACCGCAATAAAGAAGCACTTGCCCTTTCACGAGTAAAATAATACCCCCCTTAACACTCAACACAAAAGCTCCCAGAACACACGTGTCCCAATACATCTAAACAAGCTTTAAAGCTCCCACTTCGCCTTCAAACATCTTCCTCCATTTCCCAACAAGTTTTCATCTTCACTCCAAATTCCCTGTGCTTCCTGTGCCCCCTACTTGCGTCCTCCTCAAACACCCCACTTGCTTTTCCCCTCTGCTCTTTCCTTTTTATAAAACTTTGCCCCTCCTTCAACGCTATACTGCTGCTTCTCTTCCTCCTAAGCCTCATGTTCGTTCTACAACAAGTTTTCATATTCACTCCAAGCCACTGATAGTTACCTCTCCCTCCATTTCCTCAATCCCCCCAATGAAACCCAGCCGACAGCTTTCCCCTCGCAAAGCGCCCGCAATTTCTCATCCATAGGCTCTTTTCTTCATGTCCCCCTGTCTCATATCAGCTAAAATTTCCCCCCAAGCCCCCTAAGACGGAAAACATAACGCGCATCAAGGTCACCGCAATAAAAAAGCATTTGCCCTTTCATGAGTAAAATAATGCCCCCCCTAACACTCAACACAAAAGCTCCCAGAACACACTTGTCCCAATACGTCTAAACAAGCTTTAAAGCTCCCACTTCGCCTTCAAACATCTTCCTCCATTTCCCAACAAGTTTTCATCTTCACTCCAAATTCCCTGTGCTTCCTGTGCCCCCTACTTGCGTCCTCCTCAAACACCCCACTTGCTTTTCCCCTCTGCTCTTTCCTTTTTATAAAACTTTGCCCCTCCTTCAACGCTGTACAGATCCCTTTCTTGCCCGCCTCATTCTTGTTTTGCCCACCAACAGACGCTTTGCATTCGCTCCCCGCTCTCTGTTTTTCCTTTCCTTCAAAGCAATTTCTGTCCTTATACTAAAACCTGTCTCAACACACTTAATTTGCTGCACCATCTTCTCCAAAGCCTCATTAAAACGGCTAATTTCATTTTCAAGCTTGCAAATATACGCTTCATCACGATAAGCACGTTTAATCAAAGGTGGCATATCAGGCCAATAGAGCATTAAATCCACCCATTCGCGTTGAGAAATCCATAACCCTCCTTGACATTGTGCTTTATGTTCTGCTGGAAAAGTCTTTTGCATGAAATGAGGGATCAAAATTTCAGGTTTTTTTGTTTTAATTTCTAATAAGCCATTTTCTCCCACAAAAGCATCGGGAGAAAATCCTTGTCCGCGATCATCTGCCAAAACAAAGCCAATACATTCAGGTTCTGTATGCGTAAGTTTTGCATAGAGCTGTCGTGCGATTGGTTCTAATTCTGTCCCGCGTCGCTGAGAAACCGTTGTTCCTTCCTCAACGGTTTTTCCTGTAATTCTTTCTCCCGCCAATTTCATCATCACACTATGATATCGTGAAGTTTTTTGCCCCTGTTTTTTTTGTGCCATAACCATCTCAAACAAAGAAGCCGTAATCAAACCATTGCGTACTTTCTGCCATTCTTCCGTTCCCTGAATACAATCGATAATGATTGGCATAGTATTTCTCCCCTTCACCTTTAAAGTGTTTTTTGCAATATATCCTCTTTAAAACATTCACATTGTTTAAGCCTGTGTCCCTCACACGGACTAAAGGCGACAGCATCCTTCAATGCATCCTTCAAGTATTGTTCCCCTGAAAACAAAAAAACTGCCCCCCCCCCCCCGCAGGTTTCTCAATCCTCCCAATGAAACCCAACCGACAGCTTTTCCCCTCGCAAAGCGCCCGCAATTTCTCATCCATAGGCTCTTTTCTTCATGCCCCCCCCGTCTCATATCAGCTAAAATTTCCCCAAGCCCCCTAAGAAAGAAAACATAACGCATCATGATCACCGCAATAAAAAAGCACTTGCCCTTTCACGAGTAAAATAATGCCCCCCCTTAACACTCAACACAAAAGCTCCCAGAACACACGTGTCCCAATACGTCTAAACAAGCTTTAACGGTCTTAATTCCCCCTTCAAACATCTTCCTCCATTTTCCAGCATGTTTTCATATTCACTCCAAATTCCCTGTGCTTCCTGTGCCCCCTACTTGCGTCCTCCTCAAACACCCCACTTTCTTTTCCCCTCTGCTCTTTCCTTTTTATAAAACTTTGCCCCTCCTTCAACGCTATACTGCTGCTTCTCTTCCTCCTAAGCCTCATGTTCGTTCTACAACAAGTTTTCATATTCACTCCAAGCCACTGATAGTTACCTCTCCCTCCATTTCCTCAATCCCTCCAATGAAACCAAGCCGACAGCTTTTCCCCTCGCAAAGCGCCCGCAATTTCTCATCCATAGGCTCTTTTCTTCATGCCCCCCCGTCTCATATCAGCTAAAATTTCCCCCAAGCCCCCTAAGAAAGAAAACATAACGCGCATCATGATCACCGCAATAAAAAAGCACTTGCCCTTTCATTGCGGCATCGTTTTTCAATCTAGCTATTGCACGACGGAAAAATCATGGCGGTAATATTCTTCCTCCAATTTTTTTACCATCAACTGAGCCACCTCTTGCGATATGAAAAGAATAGCGTTGTGTTTTTGTGGTTCGAGTCTGATTAAATTTCGCGTATTTCCAGCATAATAAAGTGGAATCCCTTGATACGAAGTCTTGAGATAACTTGGCATGTTTACCACCAATAATCTGTCAAGACATCACATGGGCGTAAACGATGCTGTTTTTCATAAGAGCCATAGAGATTATCTTCATAATCGCAAGCCGCTCTTTCATTTAAACAAACATGATAAGCTTCACTATTCAAAACGAAGGGCTGCAATGGCGTATTTTCTTCATTCACTTCATGATTTTCTACATAAAAATCAGCGATTTGTTCCGTAACATCTTCAGCATGAGAAGTTGTCAGGTCGAGTCGTAAAACTCTATAAACAGTTTCACATTCTTCAATCAGTTCGAGCACTTCTTCGATTTCGTCGATTGTTCCTTCATAAGTATTAGGATTTTCCTCTTCGCATAAAACGATAATGATTTCATCCTCTTTAACGAATGGAATATTTTTCATGATTTCCCCCTTTAGATAGTTGATAAAGCATAGCCTTATCTTGACAAGACTAAATATAGCGTTAGTCTTATATCCTCTATAGGAGAGATGTCAATCATTTTATCCTTCATAAAAGATATATTTTAAATCTCTACGGGGTCCAAATGACATATGTAAATAAAAATCTATCATTCTTTGTTCCCCTCATGTCCCTTTGTTGTTCTCTATTTGTTCTTACTCGATTGCAATTATAACCACACAGGAGAGATAAAATGAGTGATATAATATTAATAAAATACTGGAGTCGTCTTGATTCAAAAGCACAGAAAGAACTTATTTTGGAGCTTCGTCAACGGGTCGCCGCAAAAGAGTCAAAATCGCCTGTCTCTCTTGCGGAGAGAGTTTTGAAATAAGCTCTATAAATTCTTTATCTTCAGGGCTGGCCCCTTTTCCGTAAAGAATATAATTCATACTGATATTAATTTCGTGACAAATTCGCGAGAGAGATTCGATTGTTGGTTCTTTTCCTTCAGAAAGAATAGAATGAAGGTACCCCGCGCCTTTACCGGCCGCGAGGGAGATCGATCTTTTTGACCGCCCACTTTTTTCCAAAGCGATTCTTAATCTTTGACGCCAACCATCGATATTCATAATTCCACCATATAGCGCGTCTTTTTAAAAAAACACGCCCTTTTTATAAAACGGGCTTGCATTATCCTCTAAAAAGGATAAAATTAAGGAAACAAATTTTACTTTTAGGGGGAAAAATTTTTTATTTTTGGATCATAAAAACACTTTAACCATCCCATAAAAGGCCACCTCCAAAAGTTGCTGCCCAAAGCAAATACCCCAAAGCAGATACATTGAAAATGTGTGGTACTCTTTATTTTTTCCATCACCGCAATCTTAAATCGTAAGTTTGCATGCGCTTCAAGCACACCCAATCATTTATAAACGTCGTAAAGAAGCCTCTCGTCATCATCAAACAGAGCCAAACAAAAACACAAGTTAAATCCCTATTTGCGCTTTTATCGTCAATAAAAATGTATAAAAAAAAAGAAAGTAGATTGCAGTATGAAACACGCTAATCAACAAGAAACTCCTCATTATGAATCGTCTAGGCTTCCGTATGTTTGTTGGTATCAAAATGACTTTCTAGGAGGTGTTCGTGGGATGCGTGCACACGAAATTGGAATCTATACGATTCTTCTCAATGAAATGTATGCACGCGGTCGTCCTCTAGAAATATCGAAAGAACGTTTAGCGCGTCTTTGTGGTTGTGACAAGCGAACTTTTGTTAATGTTTTAGAGATGCTCATCCAAGAGGGTAAGATTTTAAATTTAGCCAATGGATTATGGAACAAGCGTTGCGAAAATGTTTTTCAAGAGCGTGAAAAATTGCTTGAACAAAAATCCTTTGCGGGTCGTTCTTCGGCAAAAAAGCGCAAGAAAATCAATGCAGAGATTCAACAACTGCTCAACGAAAGTACAAAAGATGTTGCACAAAGCTCAAAAGCTCAAAAGGCAGAAGAAAAGGAAACACCTTACGGTGTTTTAGAAAAGAAAATTTTGTGTGATGAAACAGAACCTTGTTTTTCCTGTGAAGAAAACTTTGAACAAAGCGATCAGCAGTCTCTCTCTTTAGCTCTTGATTCTGCTCTCCCTTCCCCTCCACAAGAAGAAGCGGAGCAAAAAAACGCCTCCCCCTCAAACGCTCCACAAGCCGATTTCGCCCCCGCCCCTATTGCGCAAATTGTCACGGGGGAAAAAACAAAATCCGCCACCAACCTCCCACCCAGCAATTTTCCTGTATCCATCCCGCCTTCTTCCAACAAAAAATCCACTGCCTCAGTTGCCAAAGGGCACCGTCTTCCTGAGCATTGGCAAGCAGACATCAAGGCAGCAGTTTCAGAAGGTTTAAGTGAAAGCCAAGCCCATTGGCAAGCCAAGAAGTTTCGCGACTATTGGCAAGCCAAAAGCGGTAAAGAAGCTCTCAAAGTAGACTGGCAAGCCACATGGCGCAACTGGTTTCGCCGTGAAATCGAACGGCTAGAACAGCAAAAACAGGGGAGCTCCTCATCTTTCATCTCTGAAAGCAACGACATGCTTTACCGCAGTTTGATCAATTATAGCGACAATTTTTGACATCACACGAACAACCTATTTTTCAAGCACGCGCGGGGACAAAAAATGTTTCAAAACCATAAAAATAATAATAAAAACAACAATGAAATAAGCTATTCATACAGCAAAACGAGCCAACACCACCCCTACTGCTCTCACCACAAAAGCGCTCGCCCTACACGCCTCATCTCTTGCACGCAAAGGAACACAAAAGCTCTCCAGCCTCTGTGTATCCATCCCGCCTTCTTCCAACAAAAAACCCACTGCCTCAATTGCCAAAGGGTACCGTCTTCCATGCCCTTAGCAAATAGTTATCAACGCAGCAGTTTCAGAAACTTTCAGCAAAGATCATACCCTTCAAACAACGCTCGTCAGCCTTTCAGCATCCACCCCCTCTTTCTCGAGCAACACCCTTCTTCCAATAACCGCCTTTGCCAAAAGGGGTACCGTCTTCCTGAGCATTAGCAAGCAGACATCAAGGCAGCAGTTTCAAAAGGTTTGAGTGAAAGCCAAGCCCATTAGCAAGCCAAGAAGTTTCGCGACTATTGGCAAGCAAAGAGCGACAAAGAAGCGCTCAAAGTAGACTGGCAAAGCCCCATAGCACCACGGATTTCACTATCAGATCGAACAGCTAGAACAGCAAAAAGAGAATTCCCCCACATCTTGAGAAAAACAACAATCATTTCACGAATAACCATGAGCACAATTTTTGAAATCAAACAAAAACTTATCTCACAAGCCGATAGAATAGCAGAAATGCTTCTTCCCCAAGGGCACAAACGAGGCAACAATTGGATTGTAGGCAACACACGTGGTGAAGCTGGTCAAAGTTTATCAATTTGCTTGAGTGGTAGTAAAGCAGGACTTTGGTATGATTTTGCAGAAGGCACTGGAGGAGATCTTTTAGACCTTTGGTGTGAAGTCAAAGGCATTAGCCTCTCTCAAGCATTAGAAGAAGCACGCGCGACTCTCAATCTGACACGCCCAAAACCCTTTATGGTCCCTCATCGTTCCTATCGCCGTCCACCGGTTCCTACAGGGCAGACCCCGCAGAATCTGGTAAAAAACTATCTCCACAAAGAACGCCACATTCCTCTAGAGGTTATAAAGCGTTACCGCATAGGAGAAAATGGTGAAAAAATCATTTTCCCCTTTTATAAACCCGATGGCACCCTTGCTCTAGTTAAAGAACGGCTCGCGCAAGCAGGAGCAAAAAGCAAACCAACCGCCTCTCAATGTGAACCGATTTTGTTTGGTTGGCAAGCCCTTTGCTCCCCCAAAAACACCCCCTCAACCAACCCCGCCTCCACACAGGCATCCCAAAATACACCCTCAACCAACCACGCCCCACACGTGCCCCAAAATACCGCCTCAACCAACCACGCCTCTACACACGCATCCCAAAACACTCCCTCAACCAACCCAACCTCTACACAGGCATCCCAAAATACCCCCTCAACCCACCCCGCCTCTACACAGGAATCCCAAAACACCGCCTCAAACAACCTCGCCTCCACACAGGCACACCAAAACACCGCCTCAACCAACCACGCCTCTACACAGGAATCCCAAAATACACCCTCAACCAACCATACCTCTACACAGGAATCCCAAAACACCGCCTCAACCCACCCCGCCTCTACACAGGCATCCCAGCATGTGCCCTTAATGGAGTGCGCGCCATTTCCCACACTTTCTTCAACAAACCGTACAATTGTTATCACTGAAGGAGAAATTGATGCGCTTTCCTTAGCTGCCTATGGATATCCGGCGGTTTCTGTTCCCTTTGGGGGAGGAAGTGGAGGCAAACACAACTGGATTGAAAATGAATTTGATCATTTAGAATCTTTTGAAACGATTTTTTTAGCCACCGATATGGACCAGCCCGGAGAAGAAGCAGCCCGTGAAATTGCCAGCAGGCTTGGACGCCACCGTTGCTACCGTGTCCGTTTACCCCTTAAAGATGCCAATGATTGTTTAACCGCAGGGATTGATAAAGCCACCATAAAAGCCGCCTTTTCCTCAGCACAAAGCTTTGCCCCAGAAGGTTTACGGCGCGCCTCAGACTATAAAGATCAAGTAATAGGGCTTTTTTGGCCAGAGCCTGAAAAACATCTTGGTTATACGGTTCCCTATCCTAAACTGAAGGACAAATTGCATTTCCGCCCAGCAGAATTAACGCTTTGGAGCGGTGCGAGTGGTGCAGGAAAAAGCCAATTGTTATCAGACTGTATTCCCCATTGGATTGCGCAAAAGAGTCGCCTTTGCTTAGCCTCTCTAGAAATGAAAGGAGAACAATCTTTACGGCGCTTAACCAAACAAACGGGCGGCTTAGAAAAGCCTACAAAAGAGACAATTGAACGGATTCTTCATTTTTTAGACGATGGGCTTATTCTTTATGAACATGTTGGCAAATCAAGCGTTGACACCTTGCTTGATGTCTTTGACTATTGTCGTGCGCGCTATGGCTGCGATCAATTTATCATCGACAGTCTCATGCGGCTTGGCATTGCCTCTGATGATTATGCAAGACAAGAACAAGCCGTTTATAAAATGGTTGATTGGGCTGTTTTAAACAGTGTACACATTCATCTTGTAGCCCACGCCCGCAAAGGCGGTCTGGATAAAGACATCCCCAGCACAGAAGACATTAAAGGTGCCTCAGAAATTGGCGCCAATGCCTTTAACATCATCACCATTTGGCGCAATCGATCGTTAGAAGACAAAATCTTTGCCGCCTCTCTAGCACAAGAAAAAGCAGATTTAGCCAAACGCCCTGGCGTCATTATGAATATTGCCAAACAACGTTCTGGTGATTTTGAAGGAAAAATAGGGCTCTGGTTTGATCCCCAAACCTACCGCTATCGCTGTTCTTTTGAACAAACATTCCCTCGACGTTATCTGTAATGCTCCATAAACCCCACTCTCTTTAAAAACGCCTCCGCCTTCACACGCGCACGCCTTGCTCCCACAGAAACAACAGGAAGGATAAATCCACAAATGATAAAAAACACCCAATCCTTCGAGAACCAAAGCCAGCTCAACCCCATATTCTCTGCTCCCAAACGCAAACAAAAAAAGATCGCTCCAACAACGGCGCAAAACACCAGCCCCTTCAATAGCCACAAACAACGCGTCAGCACCCCATCTTGCCGCCCCCTCATATGCAAAATCAAGAACCACTCCAACACTACAGCAAACACGATCCCTATCAAGGACAGGAGTCCCCACGGTATATCCATACTCTCCATCCCCTCAAGAGCCAAAAAAAAGACGACTCCTAAAATGCAGTAAAACAGCACTTCCTTCAAAAAGAGGGAAATACCAAAAATACAATAAAACGCCGCCCGCCACCACGGAATATCGAAGCGCTTGGAAACCTTATAAGTACCAATAACGACAACAATAAAAAGGTAGGAAAACACCAACAACAGCAAAAAAAACAAATCGTTCGACATCACATACCCCTCACAGCAAGCCCATTAAAGGTCACACCCATGGAGAAAAAAAACACCACCTACCTCAAGAACCAAGCCCCTAGAACACGCGCACGCCTTACACCCTGATAAATCAAAGGAGAAAGAAATCCAACAATAAAGAGAAACACCCTCTCATTCGAGAACCAAAGCCAGCTCAACCCTAGATTCTCTGCTCCCTCGCGGGTAAAAAAAAGGATTAGTGCCAAAATGCAGAAAAACAGCACAAAATTCAAAGCACGCAACGACCTCTGTAGCACCGTATCACTTTGCTCGCGTATAAAGAACCCCAAGAGCACTTTCAACAATACAGTCAAAAGCAATCCCTTTAAGAATACCGCCCTTATGCTATCCATATCTCTGACGCCCACAGCAGCAAACCACAGGATAAAGCCCATCATGCAACAAAACATAACCGCCTTTAAGAACACTTGCCCCGCCACAGGCATACTCTTGACGCCCAGATGCACCAAACCAAGGACAGTTGCAAAAATGCAAGAAAACACCGCCCCCTTCAACAACAGCTCCCCGTCAACAGCGCGCCTGCCCACGCCCACATAAACAAAACCAAGGTAGGTGGCAACAATGCCATAAAGCACCACCCAACGCCAAAACATCCACCCTGTAACAGAGCGACGCTTTGCTCCCTCATAAATAAAAATCAAGGCCAGAGCAAAAAAGCAGAAAAAAACCAACAACAGCCAAAACATCACATCGTTCGACATCAAATACCCCTCATAGAAAGAACATCAAAGATCACGCCCGTGGAGAAGAGAAATGCTCATTCTTTTTAAGCCCCCCAACAGTACACGCACACACCGTACCCCCTCCAGAGCAAAAAAAGGAATAAGTCCAATAATGCCCGCAAACACCCCATTGTTCGAGATCACAAACCAGCGAACCCCCATATGCTTGGCGCCATTATGCGCCAATCCAACAACAGCTCCAACAACGCAGGAAAACACCGCTAACTTCAAAAACATGTCCCGCGCAACCACCATACGCCCCGCTCCTTTATTAAGCAAAAATCAGAGACCATGCCCAAAATGCAGCAAAAGATCAATCCTTTGCAAAGAATGAAAGCCTAAACCCAAGACGCCTGGCCCCTAGATAAATAAGCCCAAGGATAAGACCAAAGACAACGCCAAAAAGAATGTCAAAGACCCACTTTTTTGAAAACCACACCCAAGTCAAACCAAGATGCTCAGCTTGCGCATAAACAAACTTAGAGACAGCGATAATAATGAAGCTCAACGCCAAGTTTTTTAAAAAAGCCTTCCTTGTAACCCCGAAAGACCTCATTGCCGCATAAATAGAAACAAAGACAAGAGCAACAAAGCAGAAAAACCCCAACCACTGCAAAAACATCAAATCGTTCGACATCAAATACCCCTCATAGAAAGAACATCAAAGACCATGCCCGTAGGGAAGAGAAATGCTCATTTTTTAAGCCCCCCAACAGTACACGCATACACCGTATCCCCTCCAGAGCAAAAAAAGGAACAAGTCCAATAGTGCCCGCAAACACCCCATTGTTCGAGATCACAAACCAGCGAACCCCCATATGCTTGGCGCCATTATGCGCCAATCCAACAACAGCTCCAACAACGCAGGAAAACACCGCTAACTTCAAAAAAGACACCCCACGCGATATCCCCTTACCCCGCATCCTCATAAGCAAAACCAAGGACCAAGCCAATAACGCAGAAAAACGCCAGCCCCTTCAAAAACATGTCCCGCGCAACCACCATACGCCCCGCTCCTTTATTAAGTAAAAATCAGAGACCATGCCCAAAATGCAGCAAAAGATCAATCCTTTTCAAAGAATGAAAGCCTAAACCCAAAACGCCTTGCCCCTAGATAAATAAACCCAAGGACAAGACCAAAGACAACGCCAAAAAGAATGTGAAACACCCACTTGTTTGAGAACCACACCCAAGTCAAACCAAAATGCTCAGCTTGCGCATAAACAAACTTAGAGACAGTGATAATAATGAAGCTCAACGCCATTTTTTTTAAAAAAGCCTTCCATGTAACCCCGAAAGACCTCATTGCCGCATAAACAGACACAAAGACAAGAGCAACAAAGCAGAAAACCTCCAACCATGGCAAAAAAAACAAATCATGCGGCATCAATATCCCCCACAGCAGTAAAATTAAAGGTCACGCTCATCATGCAGAAAAACGCCAGCCCCTTCAAAAACATGTCCCGCGCAACCACCATACGCCCCGCTCCTTTATTAAGTAAAAATCAGAGACCATGCCCAAAATACAGCAAAAGATCAATCCTTTTCAAAGAATGAAAGCCTAAACCCAAAACGCCTTGCCCCACGATAAATAAGCCCAAGGACAAGACCAAAGACAACGCCAAAAAGAATGTTAAACACCCACCTGTTTGAGAACCACACCCAAGTCAAACCAAAATGCTCAGCTTGCGCATAAATAAAATCAATGACAGCAGCAAAAATGAAGCTCAACAACAACATCTTGAAGAACAAACCCTGATTTACACCACGCCGCTGCATTACTTCATAACCCAACATAAGGAAAATGCCGGGAGTGCCATAAAATACCACAGCCCGTAAAAATACGCCCCACGTCATCCCCAACGCCTTCATTTCCACATAAACAGCCACACAGACATAGGCCACAATGCAGAAAAATACCAGTCTTTTCAAAGACAAAGCACCGCGCGCCATCACGCCACTCCCTCATCAAGTCATTCAAGGAAAATCCACCATGCGACAAAACACCTCTCTTTTCAAGAGCCAAATCCATGGAGCTCCCACACACAAGCGCAACAGTCCAAGTCACCCCCAAGAGCGCACAACCCCCACGCACACTCCAACACATGACTTCCTCTAATCCCCCTGTTTTACCTAGAGCAAGCAACATTTTTTAAAAACGAGAAGCAAACGATAATTTTTAAGGAGATGATATGACCCATCAAGAGAGAAAAAATACGCAAACCTGCCCACTTGACCATCAAGAGAAAGGAAGGCACATTGGTCATTTAAAGGCGCAAGAAATCCCTGTTGAAACGAGCAATCCTTATTTTCAACCCAATCATCCAGAAAACTCCAGCAATCCGCGTACCATCAATGCCATTGCCAATGCACAAAGCCATCCCATTGCTCTTTTATATGCGAAAGGACATCTCAGCAAAGCCCAATATAAAGCGGCAGAACGTTTTTATTTTTACTGGCGTCAAAGTCAAGCCGATCTCCACATGAGCCTTGACTACACCCGTGAAAAGGTTTCCTGTAGCCAAGGGTACACACACCCCATTGAACGTCAAATAGAAGCATCCAATCATTTAAGAACCATCAAAGTTCAACTGGGTATTCTTGGCTATTCACTGCTTGAACGCGTTATCGGCTATGGACAAGCAATCAAAGAGTTAAGTTCTTCAAAACGCAAACAAAATTCCCTTGCCGATCATTTACGAGATTGTTTAGACTTGCTCGCATTTCATTGGGGATATGCAAACCATAAACATTTTGAATAATCCCCCTCCTCGCCATTTTAAGCAGCCTCCCATGTTGCCCCCGCCCCCTCTAAAGAAATCTCCCCCACACACGGGCTCAAGCATCCAGCAGCTCTCCCCAACCTCTTCCACCACTTCACCCCCACACCCAAAAGGACAATACTTCACTCCACACCCACTCAAGATACACTCCACACCCACTCAAGATACACTCCACACCCTTAAAAACAAAAATCCTTCCCCCACACCAGTCCTGTAATCATGAGGTTCTTTTAAGTTTATTCATTTTTTATTGAAGAATAAGTTCTGTTTAAGATGTTTGCATGCATCATAACAGCTTTAAATACAGTTTATTTAAATACAATTTAATTGTTTAATTAATGTCGAGTCTCAAAATAAATATTCAATTGAAAAAAGTATTCATTAATTTTTAATGCAAAATGACACAATCTTCTTTTTTGTAAAAAGTATTTTTTATATTGATATCTTTTCAATTCTCTGCTAATTGTAGCGTAATAGTTTTGTAAGTATGAATTTGTGGATTGAATACGGTCTTTTAAATTCATTTTTTTAACATGTCCTACTAGCCAGTGTTAAAATTCTCCTGCTTTTAGTCCTCTGATTGCAACGGAGGACTTTTTTTATGACTGTACTTTTTTATAACTGTATTGTCTTAAATCACTTTCTTATGAGCTTTATTATATTCCTCCATAAAATCTCCCCGCAAAATAGATCATTCTTTTGTCATATTGGCTTGCGTTCTATCCTCAAAGAGCAAAGATTCTTAACCCAATCTGATCTACAAACAACTTGGATAGACTTCACTCTTGGTTTTCCATTCAAGGTTTTCAGTTAAACTCAAGGCGCAACAAAACAAGCCCTGCCCTAAAGATTCACCACGCCCTTAAAAAAACACTTAAAACATATCCAAGGCGGCTGGCTCTCATATCACCAAACCGCAAATGACAGTGTTTTACGACATAACAAAATGACTTATATTTAATGACTTTCTTTATTCTGTAGCCCACCAACAGGTTGATGTATCACGACACCATATTGATTTATCATTATAATCACCCGTTCTTCATAATTAAAATAAGAGACCCGAATATCATAAGGGTTCTCTCATTTTAAATTTATTTCATGTTGCAACAATCAACGCCGTGTCTTTTGCACGTTACCAACATGAGAGACATATGAAATAAAACACGTCAAAGATAAAGAATCAAAATGCCTCTTATGAACACTCTCAAGAGCCAAAGGTTGTCCTCACATTAGACGCTAGAATAGTATGATAGTGCTGACTTTCCCCTTATGAGATTTTAAAGAAGGGCTTCTCCACTTCACAAGAGATTTCTCCATTATCCCATTTACCAACATCCCCATTCACCAACATTATTGTGAGATAAGACAACATGATGTTTTTTAAACAAAGACATAAATGTGCAACACAAGTATATTTTGTTTGGAACATTCTGTTTTACGTAAGGCGTGTCAGACCCCATTAAAAAACTGGCATCCCCATGAGAAAAAATCTAAAGCGTGAGGATAAAAACATGAAGCAAGCGTGATTCCATTCAGCTATTGCTCTTTAACCGCCAAACCGAATAAAAAATAGATCCGGAAAGACGGAGGGAAGCTTTATCCATAGCACTTCATATTCTTCTCAAATATGTTGATCTTCCTGCTTTAAAAGATAAACTAAAAATATATACAACATCTCTCCTAACATCCCCCTCTTTCTAGCATCCCGCAAGAATCACAAGAATCAAACGTTATACAGCTCATTTTGTCATATTATAAAGCACTGTTATTTTAAGGCGGTGTTGAAACAGTTAAAATAATTGAAGTGTTTAGCCAACGCCATTAGCGAAGCAAAAAAACAAACTGTTGAAAAGCAGTGTAAATCTTGTGTAAACATAAAAAAAACAAGAAAAAGGCACAAAAATATCTTAATTTTTATAAAAATACTCAGCGTCTTTTACGATTGTATTGACGAACAACCCTGATCACATAATCATCTTAAATGTTGAGAATAAAGAATGAATAGCCCTAACAAATACAGCAACCTATCAATAAAAATATAAAAACAAATCTTTTAGCTATCCCTGTTTTTTACGGAATAGGACTTTCCCTATGGATACTGCTCACTCTCATGAAGCAGCATCCAAACTGTAGAGGATGCACTCCACCTTCAAAAGAGTACACCTTTCCTCTCGACGGATACTGCCAAACCCTGATAAAGGCAGCATCCAAACTGTAGAGGATGCACTCCGCCTTCAAAAGAGTGCATCCTTCCCCTCAACGGATACTGCCAAACCCTCATCAGGCAGCATCCAAACTGTAGAGGATGCACTCCGCCTTCAAAAGAGTGCATCCTTCCCCTCAACGGATACTGCCAAACCCTCATCAGGCAGCATCCAAACTGTAGAGGATGCACTCCAGCCCTCAAAAGAGTGCACCCTTCCCCTCAACGGGATACTGCTCAAC
>NZ_JBHILP010000006.1:50217-60269 GCF_042193375.1 Bartonella sp. TT67HLJMS | reverse complement strand
GATGCACTCCAGCCCTCAAAAGAGTGCACCCTTCCCCTCAACGGGATACTGCTCAACCCTCATGAAGCAGCATCCAATCTATATAGAGGATGCACTCCGCCTTCAAAGAGTGCATCCTTCCCCTCAAACGGATACCGCCCACCCTCATGAAGCAGTATCCAAGCTGTAGAGGATGCACTCCAGCCCTCAAAAGAGTGCACCCTTCCCCTCAAACACGGGGCGGATGCATCCAACCCTCTCAAGGATGCATCCAAACTGTAGAGGATGCACTCCGCCCTTAAAAGAGTGCACCCTTCCCCTCAAACGGATACCGCCCACCCTCATGAAGCAGTATCCAAACTGTAGAGGATGCACTCAGCCTTCAAAAAAGTGCATCCTTCCCCTCACGGGTTTTACTTAACTTTCATCGCATCTCATTCTTATGAACCCTCATTTTTACGAATCTTTGCTAAAAAGCACAAAAAGAAGTTTTCTAGCAACTATTGTATCACCCATCTTATGGGATTCCACTTGCCTACAGACTTTCAAACTTTTTTACACCCTCATAAAATATGAATCTGAAAGAATTCTTTAAGGCAATTAAGGGTAAATTTTGTCAAAATGTAGACAAACTTTATTCTTTTTTATGACTGTTGTATTTTTACTATAGTTATTTAAATCGAATTTATGTATGATACATATCGATATTTATTTATAGAAATAAATATAGGAGAAAAAACTATGAATATCAGATATTTTTTCATAGCGGGGGCAATTACAAGTGGTTTAGCTCTCGCGATTCAAAAATCTGATCGTATAGTCAATAAAGAACCCTCTCCTATTGTTGCACCTTATACTGTCGAGAAAACAAATTTACAGTTTGTTAAACAAGTAAGGGATACATCGGATACATTGAATATACTGAGAGTAAATAATAGAAGCGCATCAGAACAAGCATCAATAAACGATATATACGAAAAAGGAAAAAGTTTATTGAATGCAATAGCTGGTTTTTTAGGATCAATTATTATATATTTTATACAATTGGTTTCCGCTAGAGTATAAGAGACAAAAATTTCTTAAAATAAGGTTATATACATTTTGTGTATATTGTAAAATTTAAATAAAGAGGCCCTTTTAAAATGGGGCCTTTTTTAGTTTAATTTTTCCGATGTTTTTATTTTTATTGGCTAAATATCACCGCCTTCAAAAATGACATTTTTTACTTGTCCCACATCTCAAATAATGAGGGCTCTCCCCCTAAGCTCCCCCCCCTCATACCACTTTAGTTAATAGACTTCCCTCATAAGCGTTTTAGTTAATAGACTTCCCTCATACCGCTTGAATAAGCGATAATTTATGAGCATTTTCTAACAAAAAAGAGACCGCCTTTAAGAAGATAGAAGAATTTATAATCGATTTTTCTCCCCTATTCTTGAGGATCAAGCCATTTTCAGTCTATTTTTTAAAATCTTGGCTATTATTCTTGATTTTTCGAGCACTTTATTTTGCTCTGGTAAGAAAGGTATGAAAGCGCCTCAATCATAGCGCTTTCACATCTTTTAAATAAAAGTGCTTTTCTTCAACAGGAGAGTACAACACTAATCAATTTTTATATCCATAAATGCAGGTTCACCATCTTTAATATAAATAATATCAGGAGCATGTTTTACCCCCTCTGCTTCAAACACGAACTGTTTATCACTCACATCAAATCCTTGTTCCCTTAATTCTTGTTTTTTCTCCTCGACTAATTTTTTATGAAAAGCGCGTTTTTGATTACACGTATTAGGGGATCTCACTCTGAAAAGCTGATAGTCCATGGCTATAGACCACTTCTCAGCAACCCGTTCCAGAAGATCGTAACTGAACTTTCCTTCCCTTTTCACTTCTTGAGCGATCACCATCGCGCGTTCCAAATGGACTTTTTCAATGGTTTCATCAAAGCCAAGCTTTTCCCCTGCCGTAAAACTTTCATCATAAGAAGCTAAAGTCTCAACATCGCCCAACAAGGCAAGAGCAGCAAGATGTAGCAAAGCATAAGGTGCGAGCTCTATGTCATCATCCGGTGCCCAAGATAAAGAGTCTTTTTCCCAAGGAGGAAGACTATATTGAGAGCGAAACATTCCATGCAAAGAATCACTTTCCATTGTCCATTTTAAAGTTTTATCGAGTGCTTTCTTTAAAAGCTTGGCGCTCACTTTTTCTTCAAAAATTTCCAATCCATTGGGCACAAAATTCATAAATACCGTTGGCACAACCCCAGAATTATGAGGATTAATCGTCTGACAAGCCGCAGCGAAAATACCGCTCATAATTAAAAGTCCGCGATCAAAGGGCGAAAATTCTTCCACTCGTTGCTCGTTATAAAGAAACTGCACTTCGCGATCTGGTAAAAAGAGGGTTGCCAAATAATCTCCCTTTCCCTCGATTTCCACCGACCATCCCAAGCTTTTTAAAAGCCCTGTTGCACTTTCTATCGTGAGAATTTCATCATCATCATAATCGGCAGAGAACTCTTTTTCCTTTAGTTGCAAACGCCTCTCCTGCACCACGGCTTCATCTTTCCAAAACTGCTGCGTTGCAAGATCATTTTCTTTAAGCACTCTTTCCAGCTCGCCTTTCACTTGGAAATTCATTTTCATCCGTTTGAAGACAGAGGTATAAAGAGCTAAAATAAGCATGATAATGATCATGCAAATAGCAATCATCACCCAGAATCCGGGATCCAAGACACGTACCGCTATAGGATCACTGTTCATTTTTCCCTCTCAGTCTTTACAAAGCCCGTGCGACAGAGAGCTTATGTGCTCTCCTACAGAGATTGCTTCTTCTAGTTTCTGAATATTTTTTCGCAACTCACACGTCACTTTGGTGCGAAGCCGTAACATAACCGGAATAAAAATAATGACACAGACCATTATGATGCCCGTCGTTTTAAAGAGAACGGCATGCACAACATATTGCCATCCTGTCAGCTGCCAATTTAATACATCTGGTATTTCTAGAACCATTTTCCAGATGATAATGATAACAGCAATAGCAAAAATAACTTTATAATCCTTTGCTGAGAGCAACGCTTGCTGGAGCGAAAAAGAATGCACTCCTTTATGCGTTTCTTGCTCTGATGCCCAATTTTGCTCCTTCATGTATTCCCCTCTCACTCTTTGAAAAGACCCGTGCGACAGAGAGCTTATTTGCTATCCCACAGAGATTACCTCTTCTCGTTTCTAGATCTTTTTTTCCAATTTACGCATTATCATGATGCAAAACCCAAATATCACTGGAATCAAGAAAAGTACACAGACCATTATGGTTTGCGTCATAATAAAAATAATAATATTTGTGGTGCCTTGATACCCCTTACCTTCCTCACACCTCAAACGGTAAAGATTTTCAAACCGCGCCAATCTGCAACCGATAGCCACAATTCAGCTTTTTTCCAAAAAATTCTCCTATTTTCAAGAAAATGACCCTGCATCCCCACTTCAATAGGATTCATTTCAAAGCTTGAATGAACAAGGCACCTAAAAATACGAAAACAACCCATATACCGCGATCACCTGCTAGAAAAACCGTTCTTTTACTTGTCCCACATCTCAAATAATGAGGGCTCTCCCCCTAAGCGCCCCCCTCTCATACCACTTTAGTTAATAGACTTCCCTCATAAGCGTTTTAGTTAATAGACCTTCCCTCATACCGCTTGAATAAGCGATAATTTATGAGCATTTTCTAACAAAAAAGAGACCGCCTTTAAGAAGATAGCAGAATTTATAATCGATTTTTCTCCCCTATTCTTGAGGATCAAACCATTTTCAGTCTATTTTTTAAAATCTTGGCTATTATTCTTGATTTTTCGAGCACTTTATTTTGCTCTGGTGTGAAAAGTATGAAAGCGCCTCAATCATGGCGCTTTTCTTCTTTCAAATAAGGGTGCTTTTCTTTAACAGAAGAGTAAACTAATCAATTTTTATATCCATAAGTGCGATTTTACCATCTTTAATATAAGTAATATCAGGAGAATGTTTTACCCCTTCTGCTGCAAAGACGCATGGTTCATCACTCACAATACATCCTTGTTCCCTTAATTCTTGTTTTTTCTCCTCGACTATTTTTTTATGAAAATCTCGTTTTTGATTACACGTATCAGGGGGTCTCATTCTGAAAAGCTGATAGTCCATGTCTATAGACCACTTCTCAGCAACCCGTTCCAGAAGATCGTAACTGAACTTTCCTTCCCTTTTCACTTCTTGAGCGATCACCATCGCGCGTTCCAAATGAACTTTTTCAATGGTTTCATCAAAGCCAAGCTTTTCCCCTGCCGTAAAACTTTCGTCATAAGAAGCTAAAGTCTCAACATCGCCCAGCAAGGCAAGAGCTGCAAGATGCAGCAAAGCATAAGGTGCGAACTCTACTTCATCACCCAGTGCCCAAGATAAAGAGTCTTTTTCCCAAGGAGGAATACTATATTGAGAGCGAAACATTTCATGCAAAGAATCACTTTCCATTGTCCATTTTAAAGTTTTATCGAGAGTTTTCTTTAAAAGCTGGGCGCTCACTTTTTCTTCAAAAATTTCCAATCCATTGGATACAAAATTCATAAATACTGTTGGCAAAACCCCAGAATTATGAGGATTAATCGTCTGACAAGCCGCAGCAAAAATACCGCTCATAATTAAAAGTCCGCGATCAAAGGGCGAAAATTCTTCCACTCGTTTCTCGTTATAGAGAAACTGCACTTCACGATCTGGTAAAAAGAGAGTTGCCAAATGATCTCCTTTTCCCTCGATTTCCACCGACCATCCCAAGCTTTTTAAAAGCGCTGTTGCACTCTGTATGGTTAAAAATTCCCCCTCATCAAGCGATTCTTTCTTGCTTTTTTCAGAAATTTTCTTATCCCGCATGGATCTTACCCCTTACCTTCCTCACACCTCAAACAGTGAATATTTTCAAACCGCGCCAATCTGTAACCGATAGCCACAATTCAGCTTTTTCTTCCCAAAAATTCTCCTATTTTCAAGAAAATGACCCTGCATCCCCACTTCAATAGGATTCATTTCAAAGCTTGAATGAACAAGGCACCTAAAAATACGAAAACAACCCATATACCGCGACCACCTGCTAGAAAAACCGTTCCCCCTTCCTCACACCTCAAACGATGAAGTAAGTCCCAAACGCTCACTCTAGGCTCTAAACCCCATGGGCTCTCATGTAATAACGCTTTTATCAATACTAATCCATAATCGGCTTTTCTTCCACTCAATGCCATCCTCAACACTGCTCCTTTAGAGCAATGTTTACGGATAACCCATGAAAGAGCACCAAAACACCTCAGAGGTAAAATGGTATAGAGAGCAATCCCTATAAATGTTGAATCTCTCATAATTTCTTCATTATTTTTCCCCTCTCATGACTTCTCAAGCGCTGTATCCTGTTCTTGCAAGACGTTTTTCAGTTCTTTTTTTAAGCAGCAATACGTTCTCACCTGCTTAAAGACACCATAATAAAGTTGTAAAATCCCCACGGGAATAGCAGCAAACCAAAATGTCACGAACAGAAGCACGAGAACAAATATCATGACAAGAATATCGTCCATTTTCCAGTTCACACTTTCTTTATACCAATCCTTTTGATCGGTTATTTTACCCCGTTGCTGGTTTATTTCTTTCAATTGCCGAATATTTTTTACCAACAAACGCCACAATATGATGCAGAGTATCAACATAACTGGAAACAAGACCCAAACACACACTGCAATAACTTGCCAAAACGTACACAGAGAGAAAAAAAGGGGTGTATCCCACCACCCTGTCAAGTTCTCTTTGCTGCCTAAGGATGAGAGAAAGACAATCCTGTTGCACAACTCAATAATGAGCGAGAGGAAACAAATGACAACATACTCTCGCGCAGAAAAATAATCTTTCTCGAAAAAATGGCGCAGTCCATTATAAAATGCTGAATTTTTCCCCTTCATTGCTCTTCCTTTTTTTTATGAAAAACGCATTTTTTTATCTCATGCTCGCTCTTTTAAGAAGCACTAAAAGTGCGATGCATGGCACTTCCCTTGTTTTCAACAAAAAACCCCGACTTTCTAAAAGCGTGGTTGCTCTTCCAAATGATTAAGAGCAGCCTCCTCATCACAAACGAAAATAGACTATCCCCTTTGCCTGATGATTCTTCAACCATTCAATCCCCTCTTCTTGTGTCACGAGCTTCCAAACATTGCCTCTTCCCCCTCACGATAGCTACAAAAGCGCCTTATCGCTCTCTTTTCTTACGCGTTTTAGTACCCGTCTCACTTTACAATACGTTCTCACGCGCTTGAAAACAAAATAATAAAATTCCAAAATGATCATGACAACACCCGCAGGAAAAAAGACTTCCAGCAGAAATATCAACCAAAGGTATGCGATAAAAAAACTGCTTATTTTTTCTCTATCCTTTTTTACTGGATTATTTTGTTGATCGGTTGTGTGACCCCGTTGCTGGATAGCCTCTTCTAACTGCTGAATCTTTTTTTTCAACAAATACGTTAAGATGAGATAAAGCACCAATAAAACAGGCATCAAGGCAACAACACACACCATGATAACTTCACGCAGCACAAAGAGCGCCAAAAGAGCGCTATCCTGCGATACACTCAACGACCACTCGGATTCTAATGGGATCAAAAGAGCTTTATGACCTATCCCAATAAGGATAGAAATAAGACAAATGATAATATGGTCTTTATAAGAACGAAATGATTTTCCAAAAACAACAGAGCACAGTTTGTTATAAAATGTGGAATTTTCCCCCTTCATTTGCTCTTCCTTTTTATACAACTGTTTGTCCTTGACTTTTATAAGGACACGAACAATCTCTCATATAAGGACACGAACAATCTCTCAAGTAAAATTCCGTCCATTGTCGTCAAACAGAACACCCCCAGAGAACACTCGTATTGCATATTTATGTTGCCAATACTTCAATTTTGCCAATTCACGTGCTTGTTTTAAAGAAGCATCTCTCAACACTTCCAAACCAACGCGCGTCCACCCCATTTCATGAACAGCACCCTTGAAGGAAATAACAATAGCGCCCTCATGAATATATCCCCTTACGATAAAATCTATCACCACCATTGTTTCAATAAAAAGTGTAATCCGGCGCCATCGCTCCCCCCTGCTGCCTCTACGATTACCCATTTACCCTAGGCGCGCACTCTCTTACAACAAAACCTGCCCCTTACAACAGCCATACCCGCCCGCCCCCTACAAACAGCCATACCGCGCGCCCTACAAACAGCCATACCGCTCTGCCCCTACAACAGCCTTTACCCGCACTCCCCCTACAACAGCCATATCTAGCTTCGACAACAGCCCTTATCTCTTGAAAAGATAGAAGCATTTTTATTCTTTTCTCAATTGTTTCCCGCCCCCCACTTAAGACATAAAAAAGGAACTTCCATTGATACGCAAATGATCGCGCAATAAAAGCATTTGAAATAAGAAAATCTTACAACTCTCTTATTCCAATTAAAAAGGATCAATGATCATTATAAATCAAAATATGGCGATATCTTCCTTTTTTCATTGGGAATCTTGCAAGCCAACAGCTAAGAATATATTCATAAAAAACGCTTTTAAAACAATAAGACAGCCGCTACTTTTGAGATCAAACGTTTTAATATTAATGAAAGCACTAACATTCTCTTCAAGTTTGAGGTGTTGTTTTGTCAACAATCTTGTTAGCATGGACTGATTCTATAACTATGCGGTATCATCACAACTGCTCTTTATAAACAGCATAATGATACGCGTCATTTTACTCACAATTCTTTTTAAGCCTTGCGTTATAGGCTTTTCTGGAAAAGATAAAGGAGAATCCTATTGAATATAGCAATTATTTTGGGGTCTGTGCGTCAACCTTCATTAACAAGAACTTTAGCCAGTTATTTAGCGGATTGCCTCACGAAGCGAGGTGCATCACTTCATTGGGTTGATTTGCGTGAACAGCCCTTACCGATGACAGATCCAGATTATCATCAACAGGTTGAGGCTAATCCAAGTGCTGCGGTTCGCCAGTTTGTAAAAACCATTGCAGCGGCTGATGGCGTTATTCTAGCAAGCCCCGTTTATCAAGGGTCTTATTCAGGTGTTTTAAAAAATGCTCTTGATAATTTAGCTTATAATGCCTTTTTAAATAAACCTGTTGGGCTTATCTCTCATGGGAGTACCGCCCAAAAATGCGCACAACCGTGTGAGCATTTATTGCCGGTGGTGAGCACGCTTTATGGTTATGCACTCCAATGTCAAATCGCCTCTTCCCCCGAAGATTTTTCCTCAGATGATGACGGTCGTACTTGGAAAGTTATCAGTGAAGAGATACAAACACGTTGTGAAAGGCTTGCTGATGAAATGTGTACATTTTTAAAGCACCGTGGTGTGATTTAAAGCAAAAAGGGAGGGGGGCATGAAAAAAAGGGTGCGCACTATCGTTATTTAGTGGTAGGGGGCACAGGGATGCTTACCCCTTTGTGTCAATCACTCGAGCCGCAAGAAGTGATTATTGCTGCACGCTTTCTTTCACATAAAGTCCAGCTTGAGGCATTGCACAACAAACAGTTGTGCGTGCCGTTGGATTATGATTGTGCGGCATCAAAGGCGCAATTTTTAGAAGCTGTGAAGCAATGGCATGATCTAAAATATTGCATATTATGGATTCATTCGCCTGCATTTTCTTGCGCATTAATTGAGCAGTTAGCTCTTTTGCCTAAACCACCATGTATTCTTCATATTTTTGGTTCCAACACTCATGATCAAATGGTCCTCGAGTGCGCGCGCAAAAACAAGGTTGATTTTATCCCCATTCGATTAGGACAAAAAATAACCCCAAAAGGTTCACGATGGCTGACTCATCAGGAGATAAGCCAACAGGTACTGGATGCCATAAAAAACCATATGAATAAACCAAACTTATGATCAATACCTATGCTTTTCAAAGAAGCCGTGTCCCTTCAAATCTCTATCCATACCCGAACATCCTCTTGAGTCCCCCATACTCTTTACATCATAGGCTTTGCGAACGAACAATCCCCCTCCCTGCGCCTCTCAAACGGCATCCTTATATCAACAGCCCCAAAACCAAACGTTTTTACCCTTCTCACACGGGCTTATCCCCCTCTGACGGTTTATAAACTTCACACGGGCTTATTCCCTTCTCACGCGACTTAGACAGCATAATCTTATGGGGCGTTATGTTATAAGGCGTCATGGTATAAAACTTAAAACAGCAAATTGTGTTTAGAATTTTTTGTCTATTTTAAAGCTGACCTTTCTCCCCACACCTCAAAAAACGATGATTTCTAAAAAACGTAAGGTTCCCACGAAAAACTTCTCTTTCAACAGTCCAAATTTTAGCAGGTTCGAGTTGATTTCCCGCTCATAGTCTTCCCATAATACTCATACGCGACAAACTTTTTTAAAGAAATTTCAACGCGCTCCTTAAAACAACACTTAAACGTACCAAGAAAGCTTATATCAAAACAGAATTTTATGACATCATGGGAGGATATATTATAACAAACACCACTTCAGAACCGAATGAAAATTAGGCACCCTTACAGCCAGCGTACAAAAAGCACCCTCGTATGCTAAGCATAATAAACTCGTATGCTCAGCATAATAAAAAAGTATCGCAATAAACCGAAAAAAAACCGATAAGAAAACACAATTAGCAAGCATACTTGCTTTAAATTCATTTTTACGACAGCAAATAAGAAAACGTAAAATAAAGAACCGTAAACTTTCAAGCCATTAAACTCAAAAAACAAGTGGTGGATTGAGCTAAATTTAAAGCCTTATAAAGAAAACCCACTGATCATATACAAGATATACCAAAGATACGAAAAACTTCTCTCAAATTTGACGCATTTCACAATCCAACCTTTACGCCTCCATTGGCACCCTCTTCTCCTCAACTGCCCCACAACCCTCACGGCTCTTGATCAACCATACATCCTAGCCATTACAGTTCCACGTTTTTACGATTTTGCAAATTCACAGAAAACAAGAAAACTTCTGATAAACAGC
>NZ_JBHILP010000006.1:11498-50117 GCF_042193375.1 Bartonella sp. TT67HLJMS | reverse complement strand
ATTACAGTTCCACGTTTTTACGATTTTGCAAATTCACAGAAAACAAGAAAACTTCTGATAAACAGCCAAAGCCTATTGCAAGCCTCTTGATTGGCATCAGCCCTTTTCAAACAGAGATCAGCGTAAAATGAGAAAAATAATCCATGCCCTCCTCCCAAGCTGTGAAGCAATGGCATGATCTAAAACTCACACCTCCCCCCATGACATGAGCGCTACATACGCTTTTTCAGCGCTGCATTTAATTGCCGCGTAACCTTGTAATACGATATCAAACGCTTTATAAAAGAAATATACAGTGCCACAATGGGTATTGTTAAGAAAAAATCAAAAACACCCCCCAGCAAAATGATCAAAACCACCGTCCAAGCTGCCGCCATTTCGTAATGCATTTTATCCCCTTCTCTTTATAAATTGATTGATTGGGTTGCTTCAGTCACTTCTTCCAATTGCTGAATCTTCTTTTTCAACCGAGAAGTTAAAATTTCACGAAGGATCACAATAACAGGGATCGTTGCAAAAATACATACCGATAAAAAAAACCAGAAAAACAAGAGAATGGCAAGATATTCAAATCTGCTCTCATCTATCTCAGCTATCCCTTTAGAGAAAATCACATAGACATAAGCTTTGAAAAACATAATGATGAAAGAGAGGCATGCGTGGAGGATATAATCTTTGCGTGAAAAAGCGAGCCATTTTTTTAACGAATAGGAACTTATCTGTGTTTCTAGTGCTAAGTTTTGCGGCACTCTCTCTTTTTCTTTTCCACTTTTTTCAAAGAAACAAAAACGCTGTGGGTGTTCTTTCATCAAACGTCTTTGTTTTTTCACTCTGTAATAGAGCCTCAAACGCTTTATTAAAGAATAATAAGGCGCCACAATAATCATATTCACAAAAATGGCAAAAACTGTAACTGCATTTAGAAGAAAACATCCAACCAGCAGAAACAAAATAAAAACCGCAGCCTCACCCCTCATGCGTATAGTCTCATTGATTAATCTCTTGCTGCTTTGTTTTTTCTTTTAGTTTTTTCTTTATTTTTTCCAATCTGCGCTCTTTAAAACGATCAACCCCCCAAAGGATCGGAAGAGGAGTGAGAAGACAAAACCAAATCAACACCGGTAAGAGAAAAATAAGATAACCAATTCCTTCCCATTTTATCCATTGCAACGGCTGTACCAGAGATTTTGCACCAGCAGGAACTTCTAAAGCCATCATGATAAGACATGTGCAAAACATAGTGAAAAAGCAGCGCCCTATTATCTCACAGCTCCTCACCCCTTTACGCCTTTCCACTGAAGACACCATAAATTTTTTGAATAAAAAGAAAGACACTTCAAATGTTGCTTTTTTCTCCTGCATTGTTCCCCTCTGCTTTTACACTTCGCGCTTTTTACGCATTATTTTTAGGTTTAAGCTCTTTTTAATTTATCTAAACTCTTTATTTTTCTCAATAAATTTTTTCATCAATCCTAATTTCTACATCCATATATTCTAACTCCCCATCCTTTATGTAAAGAATATCGGGACGATAGTTTTTTCCATCAACTTTACAAATCGCGTCCTTTTCGTAAACGAAATATCCCTGTTGTCTTAATTCTTCTCTTTTTTCCTCGATCAATTTTTCATAAGAATCTCTTCTTCTATTGCACAAACTGGGATCTATGGCTCTAAAATATTCATAGCTCTCCACCTCCATGGAAAAATCCTTTGCCGCCTGTTGAAGCAAATCGTAACTGGGTTGCTTTGTTTTTTCTACCGCCTTAGCGATTATCATCGCGCGTTCCAGATGCTCCTCTTCGATGCTTGTTTCAAAGCCCAGTCTCTCACCTTCCAGAAAGCTTTTGTGATAAGCGTGTAAGGTTTCAACATCGCCCATCAAAGCCAAAGCCGCAAGATAGCGCAGCGAATAAGGAGTCAATTGAGGGACTACAATTTTGTTTTCCCAAGGCAGGATACGATATTGAGAGCGAAGCATCTTGCCAAGATCAACATTTGTCATTGCCTTTTCTAAAGCTTTCTCGAGTGCACGACGTAAACGCTTGGCGCTTACCTTTTCTTCAAAAATTTCCAACCCCTTCACATCAAAACTCAAGTCAAGAGCAATCAAGCCTCCAGAATTATAAGGGTCTATCGTTTGGCAAGCCGCCGCATGGATACCAGAGCCCACCACAATTGCACGATCAAATCGCGGATACCCCTTCTCAGCATTATAAAGAAACTGCACTTCACGATCTGGTAAATAATAGGTGGCCAAATGATCCCCTTTTCCTTCAATTTCCACCCTCCATCCCAAACTCTTTAAAAGCGCCGTTGCACTTTCCATCGTTAGGATTTCCTCATCAGAAAGAGAAAACTCTTTTACCTCAGATAACGGCTTAATCATCGGCATTTCCTCACTGGACGGCTCAAAAGCGATAGGTTGTTCAAGCACGCGGCTTAATTCTTTTGTCACTTGGCAATATAGTCTCACCCGCTTGAAAGTAGAATAATACAATGCCCAAATAAACATCATGACTACAGCAGAAAGCAGCATGAAAAGCGTCAAGCCCGCACCCCACGAGAGTACAACAATAATATCCATCATTTTAATATCTATCATTTTCCCCACCCCTTATTCACTTTTTTGTCGATACGTAGCAGCTACCCGCTTCCAGATTGTTTGCTCCAACTTATCGATCTTTTTTTTCAACAAACGCGTAAAGATGATACGGACCACAAAGGCAACAGGGATGAACACAAAAGTTAAATCTAATATAAACTCCCCAATAGAAAAGAGAGCTGCTATGACATTCCCTTTCCACTCACGCCACATTAGTACGAAGAGAACCATTCTCAAAGTTACCACAATGAAAGCAATACAAAAGATGACTTTATAATTTTTGCGTGTCAGAAACGCTTCTTCAAGCGAAAACGACCGTGGTTCTTCATCCAATATTGCATTTTTTCCATTGCCCCTCATTTTTTATCCCTCATTTGTCTCAATTTTTAAGCTATTTTCATGAACCGAAGCTTTCGTCCTCACAATGAATGAGGGTTCATCAATATCAAGCGCTTGTATCCCTCATCTTTTATAAAGACAATATCAGCGGTGCATTTTTTTCCATCCACCTCAAACATCGCACGAAGAGAAGTGCTCCTACAACGCATGAGAATATGTAAAGACCGGTATTCATTTTCTGCCCTCCCTTCACGCACTGTTTTGTTGAGAAGCGGTTTTGCTCCGCTGCCAGATTGCTTGCTCCAACTTATCGATCTTTTTTTTCAACAAACGCGTAAAGATGATACGAACCACAAAGGCAACAGGAATGAGTACAAAAAGAAGCACTGATATAAAACCCAATATTAATGTTAAAATGAATAGGATATAATTCGACCACTCTGTCAAATCCCACTCAAAAAATATAAAGAGTGCCACTTTAAAAGCGGTAATAATAAAAGCAATACAAAAGATGATTTTATAATTTTTGCTTGTCAAAAACGCTTCTTCAAGCGAAAAAGACCGTGGCTCTTCATCCAATATTGCATTTTTTCCATTGCCCCTCATTTTTTATCCCTCATTTGTCTCAATTTTTAAGCCATTTTCATGAACCGAAGTTTTCGTCCTCACAATGAATGAGGGTTCATCAATATCAAGCGCTTGTATCTCTCATCTTTTATGAAAACAATATCAGCGGTGCATTTTTTTCCATCACCTTCAAACATCATGTTTTCATCACTCACAGTGTACCCCCTATTGTCTTAAGGCTTCTCTTTTCTCGTCGATTAAATTTTCATAAAAATATCTTCTTCTATTGCACAAATTTGGGTCTATGGCTCTAAAATTCTGAGTGCTCTTTTTATTTTCAGGAAGATAAGCTGCTTTCCAAAGAAAAAACCAACTGATGCAAGAAAATCATAACGAAATTGCTTTGTCTTTATGACGATTTTAATCATCAACAAAACCGGACCAAATGGACTTTTTCGATATTTTTTTCAAAGCCCAAACTTTCATCTTCCATAAAGCTTTTGTGAGAAGGGTGTAAAATTTTAACATCAGCCCTCAATACCAAAGCCCCAAGGGTGCACAGCAAAGAAGAAGTCCCTTGAGAGATATCATTATTTCCTTTTTCCAAGGCGGTGCCCCCATTTTGAAAGCCAAGCACACTGCCAAGATCAACCTCGTTCATCGCCCTTATCTAAAGCTTCCTCAAGCACACGGCGTAATCACCAAAGGCTTACCTCTTCCTCAAAAAATTTCCAATCCCTTTGCCTTAAAATCCACCCCTTTGCCTCAAAGCCTCGTTGTCAATCTGGCAAAGCCCTAAAATGATAAGGATTAATCATTTGGCAAGCCGCCGCATGGATACCAGCGCCTCCTACAATTCCATAATCAAATTGCACAAAACCTTTTTCATCCAGAAAGAGAAACTGTCCTTCACGGTCTCGTAAATAAATAACAGTCTCGTAAATAAATAGGTGTTCCCCTTGTCTTTCAATTTCTCTCCTCCACCCCAAGCTCTTTAAAAGCACTGTTGCACTTTCCATGGGGAAAAACGTCTTAATCAAAACTTGAGCTTTTGGCGCGCCTTCTTTATGCGCCTTGTCTCTCCACCTGCAAAAAAATGGGCTCTTCTTCCCCAAACACCAGAATATCTTTTGCTTTAAGTATAGATTTTTTGCTCTCAATATCGCTTGGTAAGGCACATTTTTATACTTGATAAAAAGAAAATAAGTTACAAGATTTTCTCTCTTAAAGAAAACACCAACAGCAAGTGAAGCCCAAGAACAATAACAGCCTCTCTTCACTTTTCGTCACACCCACGCAAGCAAAAACCTTACTCAAGCAAGAGCCTCAATTTTTCTCAAAAACACGACACAAATATAAAAAAGCATAAAACGAGAAGCACACCCATGCTCCTTAATGAACAAGTCAAAAGCAAGGCTCAATAAAAGCCTCTCTTCACTTTTTCCCCTCGCTCACTTTTCCCTCGCTCACATCGTATAAGATGACGGGAGCTCCTTTCTGCTCAACCTCTTCTTCCAATTGCCGCACCATTTTTTTCAACTGACCGGTCACGATAAAACGCATAATAAAAACAATCGGTAAGAATAAAAAAGTACAGGCAAGCATCCATGCCAGTGGCTCGAATACGACAAGAGAAACAAAGTCCTCCCCTCTCCATATCTTAACGACAACAGTTATAACTATTGGAGCAGTCGCCATGACCGTAGAAATATAAAATATTTTTTTATAGTCTTGCCAAACAAGAGAAAGCTGTTTTTTATCAAACATTCTGCTGCTTTTTATTTTTGAGAGATCTGTTTTAAGGCAATATCGCGTTCATTCAGCGCGCATTTCAGTTCCTTTTTCACGCGACAATAAAGCCGCGCACGCTTGATAAACAGGTAATAAACGGCAAAGAGCGGCCCCCATATTAAAACATTTAAAAGCGTAAAACACAGGAAAGAAATGGCTATTAATGTTATAAGACTACTCGTCATTTTGTCCCCCTACCACATTCTGCATACGGATTGCCTGATCGCGTTGTTTTATCGCTTCTTCCAATTGCTGAAGCGTTTTATTCAATTTTCTCGTTAATTTTATGCACATGATCCCAATGATCGGAAAAAAGAGAAAAATCCCTAACCATATAAGGCTCAACAGCTGCATGATATAGGCAACACTATCATTTTTCCACCATACAAAATTTGCGATAGAGCAAGAAGATTGCAAAACAGAAAAGAGAATAAGGATAAAAAAGATTATTTTACATTCTTTTGAAGAAAAGGGCAGAGATTCTTTGAAATTAAGAAAGCGCATTTTCGCATCAAGTGTCTCAAGCGCGAGATTGTGTCTTTTCATTTCTCCCCGATCATTGCGCAATTGTTGTATGGCTTGTTTTTGTTGCGTCGTACTCTTTTTCAAGTCTTGAGCGAGTTTAAAAGATAACTTCATATGCTTGATCAGCAGGTAAGGAAGCCTAACAATGACCATAACCATTAAAATGGCAATGATAACGAACCCTAAAAAAGCCAAATGCTGCATCATAATGCTCCCTTTTTTTCCCTATCGCATTGATGTGAAATCATCATTTTTATCCTCTGCTCAAACAAATGTTTCTAATTCCTTTACTGTTTCTTGCACGCCATACTGAAGGAAACTATGGAGAATTAAAATGACAGGTAAAGAAACAACAATACATGCCCAGACCCAAAACAGCAGTCGCATGACAAAATCAATCATGTGAAGCACTATCATAGGCGCGTAATTGTGCAAAAAAATTGCAGATTTTGGAAGAAAAGCTAAAAAAATGACAACACCTGTGCAAAGTGCAACCATAACGAAGGCGATAGAAAAGATCATAAAATAATCTTTTTTTGAGAGAAGCAAAGATTCTTGAAAAGAAAAGGCACTGAACTTTGTTGCAAGAACTGTATTCTGTCCTCTACCCTCTGCCTGATTATGCCTCAAATTCTGCGCTGCACCCTTTTTTAATTTTCGCTGCGTCGCCAATAACAAGATTGTCCGTTTTATCAACGAATAGTAAAGTGCAACGATTGTCACCACGGTAGAAAGGAATACCATAAAAATTGCAGAACAAATAAAAATTGCCGTCCCTACGGCAATCAACATTCCAATGATTAAAGAAGCGGTCACTTTTCCCCCTATTGTCTTCTGTTAAGAGATTGGTTGTCTAGCTGTTGCTGCTCTGGCAAGGTTTCCCATTGTAGCATCATTTCCTTCACATCCCGTTTAAATATGGCGTTAAAGACAAAAAAGAGCGGAAACAACCCAAAAAGAACAGCAAAAATCATTTGCGGCAAGAAACATAAAAAAGCCCAAACACTATTCCACCCCGCATCAAGCAAATGCTCGATGATAGGATTTTGAAAAGGATGTGCAAGGCTCTCCTGAATTATTTCCTGAAAACTTTCTTGTTTCATTTGTCTCATTGCTTGAAACTGTTCTTTGGACATAATGTGAAAAAATTCCAAAGGTCTCATATAGACAGTCGCGGAAAAAAGCACCAACAAGAGGATAGCCAAACAACAAATGATGATATAATCGCCTGTTGAAAGCATCATCCATTTTTTGAAAGTTGCCGATTGATCCAACACTGGCTTCGATACAAAAGCCTTATCTCCCTTATGGGCAGATTGGTGTTGTGATTTATCTTCGATCATACGGATACTCCCCCACTTCTAAAATTCCCACTCTTCAATATTTGATAGCACGCCACCAGCGCGGCAAATTCGCTTAGCACTCTTCTCAGAGTAAAGCAAGCACTATAAATCCCCTCTAAATATTTTATTCACTTAAGGCCCTATACGCGCTTATACATGACGCGCTTACAAGCCCAAACACCCCTTTCCCTCTCTTTATCGATCACATAAACCCTAAAAGACACCGTTTTAAAAAAAATCCAACAAATATCTAATCTAAAAAACATCCCATGTGGAAAACTGACATGCCCACCATAAACGACAGTGTTTTCACCGCTTAAATGAAGCCGAGTATATATAAAGCAAAGGATGATGATATTCCTTGCTCATCTCAAAGAATAAAGATTTTAAAACCCACCTCAGTTTGTCAACAATCCCATTGCTCTTAAGTGCACTCCGCCTGCTGAGCACTTATGGGTTCCACTTGCATAAAGCGCTCTACGAACAACTTCTCCCTTAACACAAATCCTTCTTTAACATTGGCACCTAATATTTTAATACTTAATGCGTCAAACGTTGTAATGCCTCATAAGCCTTCCTATCCCCGCCTCAAATGACAGTATTTTATGGCATAACAAGATAAAAAACATTTTCACAAGCACTTTGTATCTTGATCATCAACACATCCTAAATGCTATAAGATTCTCTCATTTCAAATCTATCCCCTGTTGAATCAATCAAATTTATTTGCTTGTACGTAAAAAGTGGAGGAGCCATGCGGAGTGAAATTGTACAATGAAAATGCCTCTTATAAACCTTCTCAAATGCCAAGAGCTTGTAATACATATTGGGAATTGGCAAAATATGCGATGATACCAGCTTACGCTTTTATGAATCCTAAAAATGATGATCCTCAATAAAGTTATATTGTCATGGGCTTTTATATTATCATGAAAGCTTTACCATGATACCCTTCTTGAGCCACCGTCGTGAAATGGGCTCGAGCACATGTAAGAGATGTCTCTTAAAAACAAGCGCGTGAATATGCCGCAATAAGTATATTCCGTTTGAGGCATTGTGTATGACGTAAGAGATGTGCCCCCAGAATGTGAGAAACAAGAACGCGATAAACAAAAGCGTGAAGCAATAAGCACGCCCCACAAACCAAACCAAACAACCGATTATCTAAAATGCGCCCACAGCAGCTTTGCAATTTTTCAATTCTCATTTTAAAATTTCTTGATTCAAAAAGCCCCTATTTTAAAATTAAAAAAGAAATGTCTTACACCTCATAGCCCCCACCTTTATAAAAGCATCTCTTAATAAACGCCTCTTTTATCAAGCTACCTGCCACTTATAAAGCTTCTTTGGATATTGCATCCCGTCATTTAACCATTTTAAGTGACCACCTCCCTTTTTATGATGAAATCCATTAAAACAGCAAAAATGAAAATATCCTCCATAAAAGATGATCCTAAATTGCTTGATCCTCTACAGTTTATTTTGTTATTTTGAACTGATGAACCATATTTTACTTGAAAAGATAAGGATCTTATGCTATTATAAGGACATTGAAAAGTTTGTTTTTTTAAGCTCTGTGCCGCTCAAAAAAAAGATAAAATCCTCTATAAAGGATAAATGTATATTTCGCAGCTTAATCTACATCAGACATCTTGGTACAGCGCCCAATAAGAAAACCCCAATATGCCTCTCAATAACAAAGCTCAACGGATGATAAAAATCCACGAATAATAAAAACAATGACTTTTCAAAGATGAAACTGAAAAGTTTCCACAAAGCGCTCATGAGAAAGAAGGCAAATAATCCTATTAGAAAAGACTTCCTATTAGAAAGACGACGCCATACCCATAAAACATCATTCTTGTTTATTTATTCACATGTGACAAAAGTTTCTTTTCAACTGTTCCAGAGCAGTTGAGAAATCTTTAGAGAGCAAATAATCCGCTATCCATGAAAAAATAAGCACGATAGGAGCGAGAAATGAGACTGATAGGGATAAGATAAAAATGGCAAGAAACACCTTAAAGATGATTTTTTCGCCCCACACCGTTGCTGTTCTTTGTGCTGAAAGACGCCTTTAGTATCCGTTTCTCCTTTGATCTGCAACGGCTCATATTCCACCAATATTTGCTCCCCTCAGTATTTGCTCCCCAGTATTTGCTCAAAGTGCTTTTTACATCACTGTCCCCCATCAACAGACAGTTTATTTTTCATTTAAATGGTTAAGTTCATGAAAATACGTAAAAAACGCGGTAGACCGAGAATAACAGGCAAACTCAGAGAGCCCAATGGCCGTATTTCACGTGCCAAAAGCCCCAGCGAATCTGCGCTTCAATCTGCGATTGAAATGCGTGCAAAACACTTTGGGTTAAGCCTTGAAGAAGCGAAAAATCCGCTTGTCGGAACCTATATTGGGCGTCTTTGTTTGCTTGGCTATAAAGGGGATTCATCAGGCATCAGTAAAGAGCAATATGACACGGCGCAACGATACTTGCAAATCAGAAACGACTATTTATGTGCAAAAGGCTTACCAAACGGCTATTATGATGGTTTTACGCACAGCGCATCAGATGAGAAAACAAAAAAGCAATGGATTCAAAGAGCAACGAATTGCTATGAAGATATGCAAGAAGCGATTAAAGAAGCGCAATATTTGCATCGTCAACACAACTTTCATGCGGCATTACAATATCTTGTTATAGAAGATCAACCGCTGCCTAATCTTGTTGGTTCGTTGCGTATTATTCTTGATGCCCTTTATAAACATTTTGACTGTTCTAGCAAAAAGAGCATTGGCTAAAAACACCCATCGTTTTCTCTTCCTCACAGGATAAAGATTACAAAACCTCCTTTGTAACATGCCTCTTTGTAACCAGCTCCGTTGTAAAGAAATAATCCTTCTTGGCAAGTTACACTTGAGATCCACCGAACTTGCCTTTCATAGAATTTCATGGGATTGACGAGCTTAAAGCACACAACAAACAAGCTTTAAAATATCCACCACGCCCTTTAAAAAACGCTTCAACCTGTCAAAGAGACTTATCACCATACCTCAAACTATATACCTACCCATGCCTCAAAGGACAATAATTCACAGCATATTTCACGGCATAGGCAAAATAAATATTGTCTCCCCTCTCCAGACAGCAACATTTTCCCCATCACCTCCCCTCTCCATCACCTCCCATTGTAACAAACAGCCCTCATCATCCACTTTTCCCCAATATCGCGACATCCTTAGCTCTTGAGACAATTCATTATAGTCATTGTGCGTCTTTTCTTGTACAATTCTATACGGCTTTCCTGATCTTATGACGAACAAGAGACATGGCTTTGACTGCAGCATAATCTGGATTTCTCATTCAAGATCAATACCGACTAAAACATCATTATAAATCAACAGCTTATTATTAAACGCCCCATTGATTTTTTTACAAAATTAAAAGCATCATCCCTTAAACGAAAGAAAAAGCCCCCACCAACAATCTCCTCCCTCATCAACAACTGTACCGGTAACCATCCACTCATCACGCCACCGCTAATAGGACAGCCAGCACAGCCCCAATCGCCAACACCTACGCTTTGCCTCCGTAATATCTTCCAACCATCACCTTCCCAATTCCATCAATAAAATACCACGGATTTCAAAACCACAATTCTCTCCTCTCCCTTCACCTTGCCCCCTCCTTTTTCAAAGGAGGAAAAGCATTTATGGTAATCAATACATCTTTATACAGAAACCTTTAGAGCCCCCTATAGCCATTCGAAGAGCCATCACGCCCTCTAACCACCTACGAGCCCCCACTTTAAGTCATCCACCACGGGAAATCCCCTGCGCAACACCTAAGCTTTGCCCCCGCAACACCTTCCAATCATCACCTTCCTAATTCCATCAATAAAATACCACGGATTTCAAAACCACAATTCTCTCCTCTCCCTTCACCTTGCCCCCTCCTTTTCTCAAAGGAGGAAATGTTTTTTGCCGCATCAAAAACTTTCCCATTAAAACAACATATTTTACTGCATAGCTAATGAATGAGCTTTTTTCTGTAGATTTTTTGCCACAATAAAAAGGAAAAATCGTCGTTTTGCTGTTGACAGAATATGAAAAATCGTATTTAATGACAGGTGCGGTAAGGGGTTTTTTGCGTCCAGATTTCATCATTAAATTTTCGCATTATTATAGACTGTTATAAACTGTGTGTTTCGCGACAATGTTTAAAACTTTACGGTTTGAAGGTATCTTTCATTTTTTTCTGACTGTTTTCTTTTGCATCATCCAATTTGCATCACCAACAGCCCTGTAATTTTGAGATTTTCAAAACAAGCCGTATTCACGGGCTCCCAATAGAACGCCCTAATAATCCCCCCATAAAATACCAATATCATACATCACAGCAATGATGAGCAATACACGCATAAAAATATGAAAACGGCAACAATATGCTTTCATCGCCTCATCTTTCAAAATGCAAAGGCTTGTTTTTCAAAACATTGTTTAGCCAAAATTGAAGAAGATAATATCACCTATCGATCATCAACATGGAGGCTAAGATTATGAAGCCACAAGATTTCCCCCCACCTCATTCCTCACAAACCCCAGAAGGGGCAAGTGCACCTGAAGGGGCGTATGCAAATGCATCATTAGACACTCTTACTGCACATTTAGAACAGCTTAACATTGAAAAAATAAAAAACACCCCTTTCAACCGTGCAGAGTTAAAAGATATTGTTGCTGGTTTAGAACAGCATAATGCCGATGGCAGTTGGATCAAAAATTATTATGATATTTTAGATCTTTACATGATGCCAGCCTTGGTCGATCAAGCAAATCGTAAATATCCAGAGATGAATCTCAAACTTACAAGCCCCCCTGACGGCTTTGCCCTTGCACTCAAAGACACTTTTGAGCGCGGTATAACATCTTCCAGATTTATTGTTAACGCACAAGATAGGGGAATTCATTTTGCGGTTGTCGATCATCAAACCATTGATAATAAAACATCTTTGATCTTTTTTGAACCGACCTTACTGCGTGACACGCTTCCCGCATTACTTGCATTAAGGACGCGACAATCCATTGAACATCACCAATTTCCGAATATTCATTTTGCCATGGTAGAAATGGATATTCAACGAAGCTCCTCTGAATGTGGAATGTTCAGCTTAAGCCTTGCCAAAAAGCTTTATCTCGAAGCTCAAAAATTAGAAAGACTACACAAAGATAATATTAAGGGTGTGTTATGTGAACCAGACACGCCTTTACCTGCTGAAAAATTAGATCCATATCTTCCGGCTCGTTTATACAAACACGTGCAAGGCAGAAGACGTCTTGGGGAATATCTAAAAGCCAACCCAGAAGCAGCACATGAAAAAGTAAACAAAAAAGGCGAAACTCTGAGAGAGAGATTTGAAAGAAGCTTAAGTTCAGCAGAAGGAAAAACTGTTTCTGTTTCACAACACAGAAAAAGAGCGACGGAATACAAATCTCTGATGATGTAATGAGTGTTTTAGCCATATCCGTATTCCACATCCACAAAGAATGAAGCTTTGCGGCTTTACGATTAAGCATAAATTGCTGTCAGCCAATCTTCTTTTCCCTTTGAAAGAAGTAACAATGCAAAAAGTGAGCAATTAGCTCTTCAAACAAAAGGCAAAACAATCGTATTCTATTAAAAGCAGCCCATTTTAAAGCCCGTATTTTAAGACTTTGAACAAACATAAAACACGCAAGTTTTGAAAAGACCTGCCCGCACTTTCTTATAAAGCAGCCGAAAAATGATTTTTTCCTTAATCTTCAAGAGATAAAGGTTCTTTTTCAAAACATCATTTGGTCAAAATATAAGAAAATAATATTGCCTCCCGATTATAACCACGGAGGTTTATATTATGAAGCCACAAGATTCAAAAGATACTGCCGCTCATGCCTCACAAATAGCAGAAAGTAACATCGAAAATGAATCCTTAGAAAGCCTTATTGCCCGTTTAGAACAACTCAACGCTCCTCAAAAAGAAGAGAGCACCTTGAGTCAGGAAAAGTTGAAAGCTATTATTACAGACTTAGAGGATGATCTCGTCACCGGCCGTTGGATTAACTCTTATTATGAAAATATAGATATTAGATTGATGCCGGCTCTCGTAGAAAAAGCAAACAGCAAATATCCAGAAATGAATCTCAAATTGGCTCTTACAGCAGAAGAGTTTTCGCACGCACTAAAAGAAGTGGTTGAGAGCGACGCAAAATCTGCTCGATTTATAGTAAATTCGGGAAGCAAAATCCACTTTGCAGTCCTTGATTATCAAAAAGTTGATGACAAAATCTCTTTGATTATGCTTGAACCTACAACATTTCAGAATATCACTGCTTGCAAACTAGGGATAAAAATAAATCAAACCCTTCAATGTCTTCAACTGCCTCCTTATTCTTTTACCACGGCAGAAATGGATATTCAGCGAAGTTCTTCTGAATGTGGGATGTTCAGCTTAAGCCTCGCCAAAAAGCTTCATCTTGAATCTGATAAATTAGCAAGATTGCACAAAGATAATGTTAAGGGTGTATTATGTGAACCCAATTCATCTTTATCTGCTGACAAGTTAGATTCCTATCTTCCCATCAGTTTATACAAACATGCGCAAGGAAGAAAACGTCTAGAACAATATTTAAAAACCAATCCGGATGCTGAACATGAAACAGTAAACAAAAAAGGTGAAACTCTGAGAGAGAGATATGAAAAAAACTTAAGAACAACAGAAGGAAAAACTGTTTCCGTTTCCTCCCACCAAAAAAGGCTCACTGAATACAAATCTTTGATGATGTAATTGAGGTTTTTTCCATACCCATAAAGAACGAGGCTCTGCTGCTTGACAGTGAGGTGCAAATTGCTGTTAGCAAATCTTCTTTTCCGTTTGTCAGCAGGTAAAGATGCAAACAACAAACAACGTGACCTCTTAAAGACAAAAGGCAAAACAGAACTGTTCTATCAAAATCTGTCGATTTTAAAATTGTATCAAAATTCCAAAGCTCTTCTTAACAATGATCCATATTTGAATAGACAGAAGGCTGAATGCATAAAATATTTTATGATTTTAGCTGTTAAGTAAAAGCACCCGCCTCCTCCTGTAGCTTTTTTCTAAGAGTTGTCCGCTTTTATCTCAAGCGCCTCCACATCAGTACCACCTGCCAAAACAACCGCAAACAGCCGCTCTCTTGTCCCTCACAATCAACACCATCTGTTCTCCCCATCTCTCCCCCCTCACAACCACCGCCAAAACAACCGCCAAAACAACCGCAATCACCAACACCAATGCTAACACAAATCATTATGCACCCCTCCCAACCCCTGCCGCGCCAACAGTGCCTTCTAAGAATTCCATTCACCAACATATATGTCACCCCTCCAACCTCACCTCTCATGCCACCGCTAACACAGCCGTAATGCCCGCCGTAATGCCGCCGTAATACCATTGCGTACATCAACACAATCGCCAACCTCACCAACATCAATAAGACCAGCACCAATAAGACCCTATCAACAAACCAGCACCAAGTCTCAAAACCAACAACATCTCTCAACGGAAAACACCAGCCAAACCATTATCCCACTTGGCCAACCATTATCCCACTTGCCCAGCCATTATCCCACCCCTTAAGACGACACAACTAACCTTTTGATTTCATTAAATTTTCACGTATTGTCTGTTTTTGCAGAGTGAAAATTTTCATTTTTAATATGTCGACCAGCCTCACGTTAACGTGAGGCTTTATTTTATGGAGAAGCAAATGAGAAAAATATCATCAGCAGGGCTTGCACTCATTAAACAATGGGAAGGATTGCGTTTGAACGCCTATAAGGATGCCATCGGGGTATGGACAATTGGCTATGGACATACCAGCGCTGCTGGCGAACCGTTCGTTCACAAGGGCATGATCATTACTGAAAAACAAGCAGAAGAAGTTCTTTCTCAAGATTTAAGACAATTTGAAAATACCGTTGAAAAAAATGTGACGGTTTCCTTAACGGATGAACAATTCGCCGCGCTCGTATCGTTTTGCTATAATATAGGAACATCAGCTTTTTGTAATTCGACCCTGCTCAAAAAACTCAATAACGGCGAATATGAAGCCGTCCCTGCTGAATTACAAAAGTGGACCAAAGCAGGAGGAAAGCGTCTTCACGGTTTAGTGCACCGTCGTGCAGCCGAAGCAGGACTATGGGCAAAAGGGGCTTATGTCTCTCCCAACTACCAAACCGTAGAAACGCAAGAACCAATGGGATTTTTCAAAGCAGAAGCGCTTACACCGATTATTGGTTCTTTTTCTGGACTTGGAGGCCTATTGGCAGGCAATGGTCCCATCCAATGGGCATTGGCAGCCATTATGGTTTTAGCCGCCTGTGCTGGTATCTTCTTTGTGGCAAAACGGTTTCGGGAGCAGCGCTTATAATGTGGTGGATGAAAAAAAATCTAATGATAACAGGAGCGGCTCTGACCGCTTTTTTTATCGCTTTAGCAAAAGTTTTCACTCTTGGAAAAAAGATTGAACAACAAAAGCAAATAGAAAAAACACTAAAGTCATCAACAACACGGCTAGAGGTGGAAAATGAAATTAATCAAAAAAGTGATCCTGATGTACGCGCTGCTCTTACTCACTGGTTGCGCGATAAAAACAATAAATGAGCCTTTTTCTTGCGTTGGTTGGATGCCCATTTATTTAGACAAAAAAGATCTCAATATCATCAGCTCAAATCTCGCAAGAGATATTTTAAAGCATAACAAACAAGGGGAAGGCTTGTGTGGGTGGAAACATGGCTAGAAAAAAAACAGAAAAACAAACAGAGCTTACAGAAAAGGAAAAAGAAATCCTACAAGAAATCATCACGACTTATAAAAGTGTAAAAATAATGTCACGCTATACGAAGTGGATTATATTCATCATTTTCTTATTAGCGCTTGATTTTTCACGTATCGTGGATGCATTGGCAAATATTTTTACACAAAAATCGAATATTCAGCTCTAAAATAAATAAAAAACATGAGACGTGTTAAATCTTTTTTTAAAAATATAAAAAGCCATTCGTTATTTTTTGAAAACACGGAGATTTTATTGATGATTTTTCACGTCTCATGGGAAATTTTTCCACACTCTTCACAAACGCTTTCATGAAATGAATTTAGAAGCATGAAGAAAGATTTTTAACAAACGCATAAGTCAACAACTTTGCTAACATAAGAAAATGATCATACCAACGTACATTTTTAAATAACCTATTGATAATAAAAAATATTTTATACTCTTCACAAATCCCATCGGGAAGATACCATCGCGAAAAAATTTAAAAATATTTAGAGATATTTTTTTAATAATTGCATAAGTAAACAACGCAAAAAGTATTAACTTGCCTAAAATCCCCTTTCTTTACACTTTAAAAAAAGAGCAATCAGACACCACCCTACGCATTACCAATCCCAATATTTATAAAAACCCCCATTTATAAAAACTCTGTTTATAAAAAACTGACTATTTGAAAATATTCATGAGAGGCATTTTTATTTTCTTTAAGTATTTTACCCTAGCTCCCTCCACTTGTGAGGTATAAGAAAATGCTTGAGAGTATTTCAACATAAAAGAGAATTGAAATGAAAAAATCCACCGCAATAAAAGCGTTTCTCCATTAAAATTTTTGCCATTAAAATCCATTAAAAACGTGAAACAACACGACGACTGTCATTATTTGCAAAATTTGCAAGAATGCAATGCTCTTGAAAACCGTAAAGCCACATCACATTGATTTATAACTATCATTAAGCACTCTTCAACTTGAATTAAAACCCTGCATATCGTGGGATTCTCTCATTTCCAAACCTGTTTCTTTTGAAACAATCCAAACCATGTCGCTTGCACATTACAGTGTATGGGTCAAAACTATACAAGCAAGGCACGCCTCACCGTCTCAGGAACTAGCGGCTTGTCATAACATTGAGAGCTGAAAACATGTATGATAACGTTCGCGTATTCTTTTATTAAGCATAAAGATGATCATGCCCTATAGTTTTATGTACCTCATGAGAACTTTGCCCTTATACCATTCACAAATCCATTGCGAAATCGGTGTGACAAGCAAGATGTCTCTTAAAAACACGTCAATATGCAAAAATATATATTTGGAGACAAATATATTTGCGGCTTTTCTATTTTACGTGAGGGATTTCACAAAAAAAAGATACGAAGGTATATGCCATTTTAGCCCCTGCGAATTGTAGATTGGCTAGGATTTCGTCTGTGGTGTAGCGATTACGCATAACGATGATACAACGCTTATTGGAGTTCTCATTGACCTTTAAACGTCTATCCACCCTATCAATCTTTTTATTTTCCTCACGCACACTTGAGTGGACGTAGCTACCGTCCATGTGAATTTCACCATTTAGCGAAAACAAATCTTTTTGGGCTTGGAGTGATTCACGGATTTTATGGGCTAGAACAAAAGCAGTTTTGTACTGAAAATCTAGGTCACGAGATAGCTGGCTGATATACCTTTCACCGCATTAACTTAAATGGCACAGACAAAAAGAAGCGTCCGTAATGGCAATTTATGGTGAGCAAAGATAATGCTTGATGTTACACTAAAGCGATGTTTGCAATGCTCACATTATCATTGTTTACGACTGGTAATGTAATAGGCTTTATTTTGTACTTGGCATTTCGGACAAACCACGATTTCTGTACTACCCCAACGCAATTTACACAGCATAGCATGGCACTTGTCATCACTTAACCGAACAATGGCTAGTGACGACATACTACGAGCATGGGCTGTTGGCAAGAGGTGTTTTGTCATAATTTAAGCCTGTTAATCATCGTTTGTGATGATTATACGCCTTATAACAAATTTTGACAATAGATTTATAATCGTTTATAATGATTATATGTTTTAAATAGTGAGAAAATACGACATGAAACACTCAAAGAGCAATGAATGGCGAAATAAAGCCAAGGGCATTGTTAAAGCGGAAATTGTCCTTAGAAACCTTAGCTATGCTGATGTGGCAGAAAAGTTAAAAGACTTAGGTATTGAGGAAACCCCACAAAACCTTAGCAATAAGATTTCTCGCGGAGCTTTTGGGGCGGACTTTATGTTGCAGGTTTTAACTGCAATTGGGTGCAATAAAATTCGTTTGATTTAATAACATTTTTTATAAACGATAGTTTTGAGTTGGTCTTATTGAGAAGGTTTTAATATGTTTAATAATGATGCACATCTTGAAAGTAAAAATAGTGGCTTATCTAAAGCCAAAAGTGCCAAAAAGGATGAATTTTACACGCAATACAACGATATTGAAAAGGAAATGCAATCCTACCTTGACTATGACGCTAACGTTTTTCGAGGTAAAATTGTCTTTTTACCATGTGACGACCCCGATTGGAGTAACTTTACCAAGTATTTCGCTCAAAACTTTGAACGATTTGGCTTGAAAAAACTCATTAGCACCAGTTACGCACATACCAGTAAAGATTTACAAGCTGATTATCAGCCGTCTTTATTTGAAACTCAAAGCCCGAATTATGACAAAGATAAATCGGTAAAACAGGGTAAAATATTCATCCTTGATAAAGACAATAACCATGACGGCAAAGTCGATATTAAGGATTTGCAATGGCATTACCTTAATGGCACAGGGGATTTTAAAACAGATGAAATCAAAGCCTTGCGAGATGAAGCGGATATGATTATCACCAATCCCCCCTTTTCGCTATTTCGTGAATTTTTGGCATGGATAGTGGAAGCGGATAAACAATTTTCCATTATTGGAAATATGAACGCCATTACCTGTAAAGACATATTTTCACTCATTAAAAACAATGAAGCATGGTTAGGTGCGACCATTAATAGTGGTGATAGAGAGTTTAGAGTGCCTGAAAGCTACCCACTTGAAGCAGCAGGATTTAGAATTGATGACGAGGGGAATAAATATATTCGTGTAAAAGGCGTTCGTTGGTTTACAAATATCGACCATGGCAGACGACATCAACCCTTGCAACTGATGACAATGGCAGAAAATCTTAAATTTAATAAGAAAATTCAAGGGAAAAATGCTTATCAAAAATACGATAATTACAACGCCATTGAGGTACCCGTAACTATCGCCACACCAAGTGATTATAAAGGTATTATGGGTGTTCCTATTAGCTTTTTAGACAAACACAACCCTGAACAATTTAAAATTATTGGTATGGATTTAGATGTCAAAAATGGATTATTAAGTGATTTAGCTGTTGCTGATTGGAATGGTAAGTTAGACCGTGCTTACATTAAGGGTAATCGAATGTACTCACGAATCCTCATACAAGCAGAATAATGAGAGTGCCTAATATGTACATTGAATATATAGATTATAATGATGGGCAAATGCTGTTTGACAACAATCACATGATCCGATGTGATTATTTCAACAATCTACCATTTAGAATACAGCGTATTGTGCTTACACCTGATAATCAAAACACTCAAAATATCGTTGAGATTGCAAAAAAGCGTTTAAGCAATATAAATTTTAATTCAGCCAATTCGTCAGGTGATACAAGAAATTTAAGAGAAATTCAGTTAAAAGGCTTGTGTGGTCTTATCATTGAGCAATTATGCTTTACTATGCTTAATCACTACAATACAAGTAAAAATGTTTCTATACAAATAGATAGGTCAAATAATTCTATCAATCAAGTTGATATAAAGATTATCAAAAGATGGAAAGACCAGTCAGACATTGAACATCAAGCCATAAAAACAGTAGAGATACGCTCCTCTTTTCCATTTAAGCCGATAGCAGAGGCTATAATAAAAGATTTTGATATATTAGGTACTTATACTAACCATGTTAAAACTATAGAAATGGATAAAGATTTCTATTTGCGTTTTCTTTTTAGTATTGATTACAGTAACGGGCAGTTCGTTAAAAATAATAAAGGCGGTATAGATTATAGTGCTACTACAGTTAAGTTTTTAAATGAACAGTATTTCGATGATAATTTATTTTTGAAACGAGATTTGGTTGTCTATTTTGTCGGTGGGGCTACCAAAGAAATGATGCTTGATGACACGATATCATATTATGGCTCTATGCAGTCAAATAATTTCAATAAGTCTAGCACCGCAAAATATCGAAAATTAAAAATTAAAAATGCCCTTGATTGTATTTCTATAATTCAACTAATGTTAAATGTTGTCGCTGACGAAGCATCTAACGGGAAATAAGAATAATTTATGAAAACCACGCTTAAGACCTATACCATTGCCGATATCTGTCATGGATTCACCTACAACGAATTTGAAGGCAAAGGCTTATTTGGCTTATCTGGCAAACTTACCATTCAACCTGAATACCAACGCAATTATATCTATGCTGATGGTAAACGTGATGTTGCCGTTATCGAATCTATCCTAAAGGGCTACCCATTGGGTTTGTTGTATTTTAACCAAACAGGGGATGGTATCTATGAGGTTTTAGACGGACAGCAACGCATTACCAGTATCGGGCGATTTGTTACCAATAAATTTGCCATCATGGATAACAACAAGACCCCGCAATATTTCAACTCACTACCACCTGAACAGCAAGATTTGATTAATAAAACCAATCTTTTAGTATATGTGTGTGACGGTGAGGAAATCGAAATTAAAAACTGGTTTAAAACCATCAACATTGCAGGCGTACCACTCAATGAACAAGAATTATTAAATGCTGTCTATTCAGGCAAATTTGTAACCCTAGCAAAAGCCGAATTTAGCAACAGCCAAAACGCCAATATTAACAAATGGGCGAGTTATGTGCGAGGATCAGCTTTACGCCAAGACTTTTTAGCCACCGCCCTTGAATGGGTCAGCCGTAACAATGTAGGCGACTACATGAGCCGTCACCGTCATGATGACAACATTAGCGAACTAAAAACCTATTTTAATACCGTAATTGACTGGGTATCAGGGATTTTTACTACTGTTGAGAAAGAAATGCAGGGGTTAGAATGGGGACGACTATATGAAACCTACAAATCCAAGCCTTACAATCCGCAAACCATTAGTGAGCAAGTAAAAACCCTATATGCAGACCCTTATGTCAAAGACCGTAAAGGAACTTTTGAATATGTGCTAGGTGGTATGATGGATAAAAAATTACTTAATGTAAGAGTATTTGATGAAGCTACCAAAAAATCAACCTATGCCAAACAAACCGCCAATGCCGAAGTGAATGGTATTTCAAACTGCCCGCTATGTGCAATCAGTGACAATGTCAATAAAAATAAAATTTGGAAACTTGCCGACATGGATGCAGACCATGTGACCGCTTGGAGTAAAGGGGGTGCAACCGACAAGGCTAATTGTGAAATGTTATGCAAAACTCATAATAGAGCTAAGGGTAATAAATAACACAAATCACTAATAAACATTGGTTTTGTGCAAGTGCTACATAATGACGAAATTTCACAAAAAAAAGATACGCAAGCAACAAAAGTTTGAGGCATCATCTTCATTATTTAATAAGATATTACTATAAATACCTTTAAAAGTCATAAAGCAAAAAGATGATGACAAGACGCGTGCTTATATGCCTTTACATTCTTTCTCAATGAGGCTGTCTTTCTATTGCAGAGATTAACCAAACAGAGATATGCTTGTCCCAGTATACAAAAGCCCTTTAACAGAGCAAACCTTAAATTTTTGTTTTCATACAAAAGCTTAAACACCAGCATCTTATTCATAAAAAAAACAAACAAGACCCAACATGCTCTGTCCAACTTTCTCTCTTCAACTTTCAATGGGTACGAACTCTTGCGTTGGTTCATAAAAACCATTCGCCCTTCTAAAGCGCAAACACAGGATTTTTTTAATGGTGCATGCATAAACTTAAAATGAAAAAATAGAACTGTATAAGAAAGAAATGACTATAAATCAAAAAGTTGTATTTTTATCAATAAAATATTTTCAAAGAAAACCACGATCCCCGCACAATAAAAACATCTCATAAATGCAAGAGAAAAAGTCATGAATAAAGAGAGAGATCTATTCACAATGGCGATACATCAACCAATGAAAAATAACAAAATGCTATAAGATCACTATCATAAAAGGAAGAACTGTACGAAACGTAAAAAAGCATTAAAAAAACGGGCACAGAAGGCCCGTTTCTTTATTACTTCTATGGAATAAGAGCTTAGAAATCCATTCCACCCATTCCGCCACCTAAGCATTGGAGGCATTGGTGTATCTTTCTTTGGAACTTCAGCAACCATTGCTTCTGTTGTAATCAGCAGGCTAGCAATTGAAGCCGCATTCTGGAGAGCAGAACGCAAAAACTTTCACTGGATCAACAATTCTTGAAAGCAATCAAATCACCAAATTCACCGGTTGCAAAACGTGAAAAAGCATTAAAAAAAACGGGCACAGAAGGCCCGTTTCTTTATTACTTCTATGGAATAAGAGCTTAGAAATCCATTCCGCCCATTCCACCCATTCCGCCACCTAAGCATTGGAGGCATTGGTGTATCTTTCTTTGAAACTTCAGCAACCATTGCTTCTGTTGTAATCAGCAGGCTAGCAATTGAAGCCGCATTCTGGAGAGCAGAACGCAAAAACTTTCACTGGATCAACAATTCTTGAAAGCAATCAAATCACCAAATTCACCGGTTGCAAAACGTGAAAAAGCATTAAAAAAAACGGGCACAGAAGGCCCGTTTCTTTATTACTTCTATGGAATAAGAGCTTAGAAATCCATTCCGCCCATTCCACCCATTCCGCCACCAGGCATTGGAGGCATTGGTGTATCTTTCTTTGGAACTTCAGCAACCATTGCTTCTGTTGTAATCAGCAGGCTAGCAATTGACGCCGCATTCTGGAGAGCAGAACGCACAACTTTCACTGGATCAACAATTCCCAAAGCAATCAAATCACCAAATTCACCGGTTGCAGTATTGTAACCATAAGTGTCAGCATTATTTTCCAGCACTTTGCCCACAATAATAGCGGCTTCTTCACCGGCATTGGTTGCGATTTGACGTGCTGGCGCTTGAAGAGCACGACGAACGATATGAATACCAGCTTCTTGGTCAGGATTGCTTCCTTTAACGGTCAACGCATTTGCTGCACGCAACAATGCGGTACCACCACCAGCAACAATACCTTCTTCAACAGCAGCACGTGTTGCATTCAAGGCATCATCAACGCGGTCTTTCTTTTCTTTCACTTCAACTTCTGTTGCACCACCAACACGGATAACAGCAACACCACCAGCGAGTTTAGCAAGTCTTTCTTGCAATTTTTCACGGTCATAGTCAGAAGTTGTTTCTTCAATCTGAGCCTTGATTTGATTGACGCGAGCAGTAATTTCAGACTTTTGTCCAGCACCATCAATAATGGTGGTGTTTTCTTTAGAAATATTCACTTTCTTTGCACGTCCAAGCATATCCAAAGTGACATTTTCAAGTTTAATGCCCACATCCTCAGAAATAACCTGTCCGGATGTCAAGATTGCGATATCCTCTAACATTGCTTTACGGCGATCACCAAATCCAGGTGCTTTTACAGCAGCAATTTTCAAACCACCACGCAACTTGTTAACCACGAGCGTTGCCAAAGCTTCACCTTCCACATCTTCAGCGATAATGAGAAGTGGTTTTCCAGATTGCACAACAGCTTCAAGCACAGGAAGAAGAGATTGCAAATTAGACAATTTCTTTTCGTGAATGAGAATGTAAGGATCATCAAGATCAGCGACCATTTTCTCAGCATTTGTGACAAAATAAGGGGAAAGATATCCACGGTCAAACTGCATTCCTTCAACGACTTCTAATTCCGTTTCAGCAGTTTTAGCTTCTTCCACGGTAATAACGCCTTCATTGCCAACCTTTTCCATAGCATCAGCGATCATTTTACCGATTTCAGCAGCGCCATTAGCAGAAATGGTTCCTACTTGTGCAATTTCTGCTGAAGTTTGGATTTTTTTTGCTTTTTTGAAGAGGTTTGCCACCACTTCATCTACAGCAGCATCAATCCCGCGTTTAAGATCCATTGGGTTCATGCCCGCAGCAACAGCTTTAACACCTTCTTGCACAATAGCTTGTCCTAAAACAGTAGCTGTTGTTGTTCCATCACCAGCGATATCATTGGTTTTAGAAGCAACTTCGCGCAACATTTGTGCACCCATGTTTTCGAACTTATCTTCAAGTTCAATTTCCTTTGCAACGGATACACCATCTTTTGTGATGCGAGGCGCACCGAATGATTTATCAATCACCACATTACGACCTTTAGGGCCGAGTGTCACCTTAACAGCATTAGCAAGGATGTCGACACCGCGCAACAAACGCTCACGCGCTTCACGGCCAAATTTGACTTCTTTAGCAGCCATTTAATTTCTCCTTGGAGTTTTTTCAAAATAGTACACAATGAAAAATTAAGCGCTTTAATTAGCCCATAATTCCCATAATGTCAGATTCTTTCATGATGAGGAGGTCTTCCCCATTAATCTTGACTTCAGTTCCAGACCATTTTCCAAAGAGGATACGGTCTCCTGTCTTGACTTCTAAAGGCACACGCTTTCCGTTATCATCGAGAGCGCCATTACCAACAGCAATCACTTCGCCTTCTTGAGGTTTTTCTTTTGCTGTATCAGGGATGATAATCCCACCAGCCGTTTTATTTTCAGATTCAACCCGACGGACAACGACACGGTCGTGAAGTGGGCGGAATTGTATATTAGCCATGTTTTAAATCCTTAAAACTGAACATAATTGCATTAATCTTAAAGTTCTTGCTAGCACTCATAGCTTGAGAGTGCTAGTATGTGTTAGATATAAAATCGGCATCTCTTAATGTCAAGAATAGCCATAAAATAATTTCTCTAAATGAAGCTTCAAAGTCTTGCCTCTTGTTGCACTTTCGCGTTATTTAGCTTTTTTAAGAACCCGTGAACAAAAAAGGATCTTATCATGGTTGAAACACGTCAGGAAACGGATAGCTTTGGAACGATTTCGGTACGTCAAGATCGTTATTGGGGCGCACAAACTGAACGTTCTCTGCATAATTTTAATATTGGTAGTGAAAAGCAGCCTCTTGCCATCATCTATGCCTTAGCCCTTATCAAAAAGGCTGCAGCTGTTGTAAATATGGACAAAGGAAAACTACCAGAAAATATTGGAAAAGCAATTATTGCAGCCGCCGATGAAGTGCTTGCCGGCGATTTTGATACGCATTTTCCACTCTCCGTCTGGCAAACAGGTTCTGGCACACAAAGCAATATGAATGTCAATGAAGTCATTGCTAATCGTGCCAGTAAGATTTTGGGAGGAAAACTTGGAAGCAAAAAACCAGTTCACCCCAATGACCATGTCAATATGAGTCAATCATCGAACGACTCCTTTCCCACAGCGCTTCACATTGCCACCACGTTGCAAACACGCCAACACTTACTGCCAATCCTTGAAGCTCTTATTGCTACATTAAAACAAAAAGAGCAAGAATTTGCAGACATCATTAAAATCGGCCGCACCCATACTCAAGATGCAACGCCTTTAACCTTAGGGCAAGAATTTTCAGGCTATCGTGCCGCATTAGAAGCCAATCTTCAGCGCATTGAAAATGCTCTAACCGATGTCCACATGCTTGCTCAAGGTGGCACAGCTGTTGGCACAGGACTAAATGCGCCAAAAGGTTTTGACATTGCTTTTGCACAAACAGTGAGCGCTTTCACAGGAATAACATTTCAAACCGCCAGCAATAAATTTGAAGCACTCGCCCATCATGGAGCCCTTGCGCATTTCCACGGGAGCTTGAATGCTCTTGCTGCTGATCTGTTTAAAATTGCCAATGACATCCGGTTTTTAGGCTCAGGACCACGTTCCGGTTTAGGGGAACTCAGTCTTCCCGAAAATGAACCCGGATCTTCTATTATGCCTGGCAAAGTCAACCCCACGCAATGTGAAGCCTTAACCATGGTCGCATGCCAAGTTTTTGGTAATCACACCAGCGTAACCTTTGCCGCAAGCCAAGGACATTTTGAACTCAACGTTTATAAACCTGTTGTTGGCTATAACGTTTTACAATCAATTACCCTTCTTGGTGATTGCATGCGTTCTTTTGATATGCATTGCATTCAAGGATTACGGGCCAATCGCGTTCATATTCACTCGCTCATGGAGCGCTCACTCATGTTAGTCACAGCTCTTGCACCAGAAATTGGCTATGAAAAAGCTGCTGAAATTGCAAAAGCGGCGCATAAAAATGATACAACTTTGCGCGCAGAAGCATTAAAAGCTGGCGTTTCTGGAGCTGATTATGACCGGCTGGTTGATCCCAAAAAGATGATTGCTCCCCAATAAACAACCCACTAAAAAGATGCAAACATCTTAAAACAAATCTTTCTGTCAAAAAATCGGGGTGTAAGCACCCCGATGATGACCGATAACGATTTCCCACGGCGTTCATTTTAGGATCTGGTCCACATTTCTACTCTTGTCTCAATGAGATAATGTGTTTATTTATAATGATAATCTAGTATTATCCATATTGAATGAGAATCCTGAATACCGTAGGATTTTCCCATTTTAAATCTGTCCTATGTTGAATCAATCAAAATCACTCACTTGCACATCCCAAGTGAGGTGAATGTGTGGCGATATGAATGTGTGGATAGAAATTGTATAAGATAAGAAAGGACTAAAAACGCCTCTAATGAACCGCCTCAAGTGCCAAGGACTGTCACAACTGCCAAGGGGCTGTCACAACACCCACGAGCTGGCAAATATAATGATCGTGCCGTCTTGCTTCTTTATGAAACGTAAAGATAGAAGTGCTCAATGGCTTTATCGTTATACCATTCACGAGCCACCGTCGTGAAATGGGTTTGGAAGCATTAAGAGATGTCTCCTTTATAAAGCGTAAAGATAGAAGTACTCAATAGAGGAACAGCTGTTGGAAAAAACTCAATGCACTGAAAGGTTTTTCTCTGTGCTGAAACAATCAGCTCTCTGACGGAAATATCCTTGACAACCCGCAAGAAATTTGAGGCATTCACCCCTCATGACGCTCTCATCCATTTCCACAAAAATCTGAGTGCACGCGCTAATCTCTTTAAAATTGCCAACGACTTTAAGTTTTTAGGCTCTCATCCACATTCCGGCTTAGGTAAACGAAAAGGATCATCTATCGTTTACATGGTGCATGAGAAACCTCATAAAACATTAAATTCTCGCACTTTGCTCCTTCTTATTTTTCGTATTCCATTCAATCAATCAAAACTATTCGCTTGGATTGTTATAAGAAAAAGTGGCATATAGATAAAAAAAGAAATAAAGTCGCTCATCCTCTCAAGTGCTCAAAAGGCTATCGCAATACAAAGCTACGCAATATCAGAAACGAGCAAAGAATATGATAGTGCCAATATGTATTTTTTTAATATCAATTGAATATTAAGCACAATGATATCAATCATTATAGACAATACATTTAACACTGAGCAACAAAAGGTGTTTTTAATATATATAAAATAGTTGTTCTTTAAACAAATCAAAAGCTTATTTATTATGCTATAATTTTTTATAAAACACAGAAAACACTGAAGGAATATATAAAAACCCTGAAAAACGCCGGATAATAGCACGAAAAAAGTTTTAAAAACGCTTTAATATGGTCAATTATAGATTTTATGCGTATTTTAGTTTTCATAATGATATTAACTATAGATTTTTTTAACCAATTTATATATAATACGATTTGTGTCTGAAATAAATTGGGGACGTTTTTATGAAAACAAAATATTTAATCGCACTATCTATTTTCACTTTTATTACCACTTCAACAGCGCAAGCAGCAGATACGGTAATCTTTGAGCAATCAAAACCGAAGGTTTCATTGCAAAATGATTCATCGTCACGTATCTCACCGGTTACTGTTTCTGCACCTTTTTCTTGGTCTGGTTTTTATGTTGGAGGACAAATTGGATATTTTTCCAGTAAAAATACTCTAGATTACGCACAAGAAGCCAGGGACGGAAAATGGGCTTGGGTTGATAGAAACTTATCACCGAAACCATCAGGATTGAGAGCAGGTTTGTATGCAGGTTCTAATATTGATCTGGGAGATAACCTTGTTTTCGGTTTTGATACGGACATAGTCTGGTCTGGGAGGAAAAGCACCCAAACAGACAATGGAAAGAAAATTCTAAATGAATTAGACTCTATTAACATTGCCTTTAAAGAAGCTGGGATTCCTATCATAAAACCTGCAGCTCAGGATGAAACAATCCCCAACTATGGTGACATTGTTGTCAGCAGTGTAACACTGAAAGAAAAATGGTCTGGTGCTGCGCGTGCGCGTATTGGTTTTGCTTCCCATCGCCTTATGCCTTATATTGCAGGGGGTGTAGCCTATACACAAATGCAATATATCATGTCACTTTTATCAAAATCGCAAGAAGATTCGACAGTTTTTGCTTCTGGCGATGTGTTAGATAAGACAGAAACAATGTTTGGTTACACTGTTGGTGGTGGTTTTGATCTTGCAATGACAGATAATATCATCATGCGTACAGAATATCGTTATTCAGATTTTTTGAAAAAGAAATTTGCAAACGATGACCTTAAAATCTCTTCTCAAACGCATGATTTTCGCTTTGGTATCGCTTATAAATTCTAAGTTCTATAAAAAAATCGAACTCTTAAAAAACCCTGTTAAAAACGGGGTTTTTTTATGCCCCTTTCCCCCTAAAAAGACATAGATTCTAAAAGCTAGGACTAAACTGTAAATAAATAATCATGAAACAATAAAGCCTCTCCCTCTTTTAAAGCAAGCTCCTATCCTCTCTCCCCCTTTCATGTAATACATTTGGAATAGAAAAGCTTTACCATCATACCACTGGGCGCCATCGTAAAATACGCCATCGTAAAATAAATGAGAGCAGTTATTAAGAGATATTTCTTTAAAATAACTATGTATATTGTACATCAATTGCAGTTTTATAGGATGATGTTGACTTGTCCTCCCCACTCTCACAGGATCAAGATTCTAAAAACCCATTTCTAAAATCATATCCGTTTGTAAGAACACAACGACTCTCGGGGACTCTCGGGGGCTCTTGGGGACTCTTGGGGCGGGCTCCTCTTTGCGCCTCCCCATGAAATGCCCTTAAACCTAAAGCAAAACAAACACTCTTAAGAATATCCAACACACACTGAAAAAAATACTGTAACGTTTCAAAGAAGTTTAAAGACCCTATATGACCACACTTCAAATGACAGTGTTTACAGCTATTGTATACCAGAGTAGAGAGAAGATATTGCGGTTCTCTGTTTATGTAATTTCGGTAACGGGGAGACAGCTTCATTTGGGGAGCATATGAAATTGTCAAGGCAAAAACCAATTTCCAACCTTACTATTTCTTTTTACTTCGGTTTTACGACTTTCAAAGCCTCTAAAGCTCTATCTTTTAAAGAAAGGAGATTACGCATTACCTCATGCTGGTGTTTCTCACGGATCTTTTTGGGATCACGGCCCTCATGTCATACGACAGCGCTCCAAACAAAACACTCTCAAGTCCCAAACACACTCAAATCCCAAACACTCTCAAGTCCCAAACACTTGGGTTGCTAATTCACATGCGTGTTTTAAAGAAACATCTCTCAAAACTCTCACGCCCATTTCGCAACAACACCCACAAGCATATAAAATCTATAGAGCACCATCTTTACACTTCATAAAAGTGCAAGATAAAAGTACAAGCTGGCACCATCCATCATACACTCCTACCCCCAATGATGCCCTTGAAACGGTTTATTAAGAGGCATTTTTATTCATTTTTTGTAAAATTTCATGCCACAATAGCTCATCCAGCTTGCAATGTACAAGAGACATGATTTTGGTCAATTTACTATAAACAGACTTAAAATGAGAGAATCTTACGGTATTCGAGGTTTTTCATTCAACATGCAAAACATTGAACACTGTTTATCAATTTCATGTTTTACCAATCCCACATGTTTTATAAATCAACATGATGCGCCATAACAGGATAAAGGAAAATATTAGAAATGGTGCGGGTGGTCGGACTCGAACCGACACTCCTCTCGGAACCAGATTTTGAGTCTGGCGCGTCTACCAGTTCCACCACACCCGCACATTGCTACAAAAGACAGGACTTAAAATACAGACTTGTCGATTATTCCTTTGCACTATATGAAGAAGCACAGATTCGTCAACAGCAGACTTCTCATTTTTTAAGAATTCATATCATTTTCTTATCTGTTTTATGAAATATTTTCTTTGTTGGATTTCTCTACCGGATTTATAGTAAAGTCTTTACCTCTTAAATTTATAGAAAGCCTCATGATATTAAACAAATTAAAGCTTTGGACGATTTCTTTAGCAAATCGGCGTACAGCACCACACTGGCTTGGTTTCATTGCCTTTATTGAAAGTTCTGTTTTTCCAATTCCCATAGATGTTTTATATATTCCGATGCTGCTTATCCATCAAAAGCGGGTTTATCGCTATGCTTTAATTGCGACTATCTGTTCTGTATTAGGAGGCATTGCCGGTTGGTTTATCGGACATTTTGCCTATGATACTCTTGCCAAACCCATTTTAGAAATTTACGGTAAGGTTGAAAGTTTTGAATCTCTGAAAAATAGTGCAACCCTGCAATTTCTAGTCATTTTACTGATAACATCAGGTTTTTTTCATCTTCCCCCCATCAAAATTGTCACAATTTTGGCCGGTGTAATGAGTGTACGTCTTGAACTTTTCATTCTTATTTGTATTTTTTCTAGAGGTGCTCGTTTTTATCTTCTCGCGTGGCTGATTAAACATTTTGGGCAAAAAGCAATGAATTTTCTAGTACAGAATTTCAAATGGATTATTCTCATTGGTTGTGTTAGTCTCGTTTTAATTTATGGGATTTTCATAGCTTTTTTAAACAAAAAGCTTTTATAAGGAACAGACTTAATGGCGTGCGTTTTGTCTTCTCACCCACTTTTATACAAGCACTTTCATCTTGAACCCAGCAGAAAAGAACAAAGTTTATGGGCTTTTTTTCTCGCTTTTTGCTTGTCCGCTACCATAGGTCTTGCCCTTGGTTTTGAATATTTTGGGGGATACCTTCCTTGCGATTTATGCCTCATAGAGCGTTTTCCCTATTATGGTGCCATACCCTTTTTGCTCTTAGCAGGTTTTGGGGCATGGTTTTTTCGCATGTCTGTTTGGATACAACTTTTATTTTTATGTGTTTTTGTCTTAATGTGTATAAGCCTTGTTTTAGCCATTTATCATGCGGGTGTCGAATATGGCTTTTGGGCAGCTCCCCTCAGTTGTGGTTTAAGCGCAGTGAGAAAAACCTCAGACATTAACCAGCTACTTAACCAATTAAACAACATTCATCCCCCTTCTTGTTCTGAAGCATCCGCACGCTTTCTTTTTCTTTCATTTGCCGGTTGGAATGTCGTCTCAAGCCTATTTTACATGCTTATCAGTTTTTATGTTGCCTCAAAAGGGCTCCTTTCAAGCAATAAAAAACTCTAACCATAAAATAGAAACGAGACCGCGTGCACTCGTTCTCTCCAATCGCTTCCCCCTAACCAACACCCTCCAGTTACCAATCATCCCCCAAAACTACCCACCGCCAAACCAACCCACCAACACCAACTAGTCACCAACATCCCACCTATCACCAACATCCCTCCTCTAGCGTTGTACGCAAAAGACAAAAATAAGCAGATATATCCATTTTATGGTTTCACCTCTCTGTACTTATGAGAAACATTTTGATAAAAACCCATGATAGAAAAGCCGTAAAATAATAAGTGAGGGGACCGATAAATATAAATGGTCTGCTATGGCTGAAGATAAGAACACAGCACCTTCTACCCTATCACCTATTTCCTTAGATATAACCAAACTTGAAGAACCATGTGTTATGATGGAACATGATCATAATGCATGGCGCGAGCATATAAGAGAAACGGATTTAAATGCTCCTTACAAAAAACCACCTCACATAAAACCACGAATCAAATCGGCACCACGCATCAGACAAGTTTTTTGGTGCGATTTTCCTCATGATTCGATACTCCCTGAATTTTGGAAAAAGCGGCCTGTTTTAGTGCTTTCTAAGAATGCAAAATTATATGGAAATGTGACAGTTTTACCTTTTTCAACGAAATCACAACCCAATAATCCCGCCGCGTATCCAATACAATCTCCCATAGAGAATAAAAAAGCATGGATTATCTGCAATTATGTCACAACAGTTTCTGTAAGTCGTTTAAGTTGCTCACGTACCGTTCCAAGATTATCCTGCGAAGATTTTCATAAAGTTGTAGCTCTGATGCTCAAATATTTACCGCATTTACAGTGTTGACTTTTGAGAAAAATAAGTGTATCTATATCAGCATACACGGCATCAGTAATGGTGACCGCTTCCCCGAAAGGGGAGATAGGAACGAAGGAGTGGGAAACCGCTCCTTTCGTCATTTTTGGTGTTTTTTTTGAGAACTTTTTAGCCATTTTTTACAACCTTCCCTAGAACATATCCAACATTCATTCTCCACCGTTGTTGTTTTGAAATATCTGCGATTTGGGGTAAGCAGAAGACACTATCCGTACTATTGATCTGGTAAAGTTTCCCACGGAGATTACCGAGATGTTGTACATATTTATCATTTCATTGCACAAAAAACCGTGCTGCCGTTGCTTAAACTTTATATGATTTGCCGCAATGGGAATATCTTTCCAAGATTGAAAAAAATTTTTCATAATTTGGCATAACAAATAATCCCTTGTTCTTCGCGCTCTTGAAGTGTTCAATCGCTCAATTTACCAAAAGATATTCGACCTCACAACTTGTTTATTTACGTCCCTCAATACGGATGAAGCGGATGAAAAAGCCAGCATTTTTGAAAGGAAAAAAATAGTAAAGAGCATTTAATGATTCAAACGCTTTAAGACTACACAGAATACTCCATTCATCTTTGAACGCATCTGTTTCTGTAAAGAGAGCTAATAATGCTTATATAATCTGAATAATATTAGTTTACTTACCATATGATAACCGATTGATAACGATAATGCTAAACACAGAACTCACATCACCATACCACAAAATAGTGTTTTTACGAGATAACAAAAAACGATTACTTCACACCGCAATATATCTTAAAAATTGCATCAATAATCCATAGCATTTTTATAAAATACTATGAAATTTGAAAAATCCATACAAAACATATGTCATTCACACCACAATAAAACTACATTTTGTTTATTTAAAAAAACATTTTGTATATTTAAAATATCTCCGTTAATAATATAGAATTGCGTTTACGACTTACCAAAACAGATGATACAATAAATACAATAAAAACAATAATATAATTTAAACTTATTTCTAAATTAACAAAAAAATTACAGCTTATAATTTAAGTTAAAAACTAAAATTGAAAAGTTGACAAAATCAATAAACTATGGAAATTACATAAAAGTATAATACAAAATGTGCAATTGAACACTTTGTATTAACAGCACATTAAACACATAATGAAATTATGCATCATAGGATGCCACGGTGCTTTTTTTGTTTTGTTTAAAGAGTGTAATGAAAAAACTTTTTTGATTAAATCTTTTAAATTTGGATCATTATAATGAAAATATTTCAAAAAATCGCGTTATATATTGTTACAATAGCCTTTTTCTTTTCACAGGTTTTGGAAGCTAATGCTTATTATTTGAATAGTCATTCTCAAGGTTCTAGTGTTGCTTCTACAGTGTCAAAAGAAAATAAAGTTGTTAAAGCTATTGATATGGTTATGAATCATATTTCAACACAAAGCACTGAACAAGATTTAAAAAAAGGTGTTGTAAAGGTAGGAATTATGATGGGACTTGCACCAGCACTTTGGGGTCTTATTGCGTATTTTTCATGGTTATTTTCTAAAAAGCGGGCTCCCTATCGTACACCGGGTCAAAAAGCATTTGATGCTTTTGCGGACAGTGCGTGGATGCTCGTTTAAACACCGTTTCACTTAAATACAGTTTAAACAGTAAGCTTATTTAATACTTAATAACATAAACTGTAATTCAGATTACAGTTTATGTTTTTTTATATTCAATTAATATTGTTAACTTTTCCCCACTCTACATGATAAATAAAATTTGATCAGCTATATTCACACAAATGCAATGCGATAAATTGAACACTGTTTGATATGATAATATCTCTCTCTCATTTATGCACTCCCACTTTTAAACCTACCCCTGAAATTGCAGCACAAAAGATAATTCGTTACACGCTAAAAAATCCACCTAAATGCAAAAGCTGTAACAACGCTCAACTTCGACTATTTGAATAACAGCGATCATTCAAACTTTAACCAACACGATAATACGCCTATTCTAAACGATTTATGTACCACCTCATCCGCAACACATTGCCAAATATCCGTACATTTCCCCGAAAAATTTTCACACTTTTACGCATAGTAAAAAAAAGATTAACTGTAATCATGTTGCACTCCTTAAATTTATAATGAATTGCAAAATGACCAAAAAAATCAAACAAAAATAGAGAGGTAAGTTACGAAAACTACAGGGTAAATTTTACTGCCCCAAAATGTCTATTTCCCCCGCCTGAACAGTCAGAGGAACACTATAAAAATTATTTTTATTGAAAAACAATTACTTATAATCTAGGGAAGAAAAGTAAAAATCTCCCCCAGAAAAAGAGATTACCTTCAAAATTATCAAAAAAAACAGCACAATTTTAGTGATCTTTTTATTTTTTTTTCTTTTGATAAAAGAGAGCTGGCAGGTGTCTTAGGCGCCCCTCCGGTAGGTTCCCAATTCGCAACAGCCGCTAATTCCTCAATAACATCCTTTTTTAACTTACCATTTTTCTTATTGTGTAAATCATATTGATTAGCATTCTGTTGCAACCATTTTGCAAGCGTTCCTTTAACAGTTTTACCACCCTCAACCTCACTCACCGCTTCCCATGCCGCAACAATAGCTGCAAGCTTTGGAGCATAACGTGGATGCATTGGATCTTGAAACGCATATTTTTGGTCCTTAACGTCACGAGAATCATCCTCAGGGAAAAAAAATGGAGGGTACAGACCACGCAATGAAAGCCATTCTTTTAAATCATCAACGCGAACATATGAGGAATCTGCATCTATAAAATCCGAAAAATTATAGTACGACCATTCTATCTCTAATCGATTGCTTTTTCCCGCTTGAACGATAGCATGATAGGCTGCACGGAAATTAGCAGTTTTCTCTGATGATACGGAAAGGTTATCTTCGTAAATATCACTTTTTTCTGGTTCTAATTTGTTGACAAACAAATACTTTCCTGGATTTAATCCAACTATTAAAAGCGCTGCCTGCAGTATTGTTAGTTTTTCAGAAAGCCGCCAAAATTTCAAACCATCACTATTTTCCATATATGCTCCCTTTTTTATCTGCACAATTTCGCTCTTTTTTAAAAACATCAAAAACGTTTGTTAACGCGTAGAGATTATGCACTTCTCACATTTCAACTCATCCCATACTTTAAATAAAAACACAGCACCCACACCCCTCCTTGTGATACACAAGAAAATGATTTGAATTGTTTCAATATAAGAAGTTTTGAAGTGAGAGGAATCCTACTGAATTTTGGGCTTTCATGCAAGATATCAGGCAAGTTACAAGGCGATAAATGCCCCTTCATAAAGCATAAATTTTCATGCGTGATCAAACAATTTGATATGATAATATCTCTTTCATTTATGCACTCCCACCCTTAAACCTGTCCCTGCAATTACAGCACAAAAGATAATTCGTTACACGCTAACAAATCCACCTAAATGCAAAAGCTGTAACAACGCTAAAATGCGCGTAAATATCATAAGAATACTGGCTTACACCTCCACAAGCAGAATAAGTGGCGTAAAACTGTACAATAAAATGCCATACCCATAATAAACCGTGCTAAAGACTGTCGCAACACTGGGAGCTAAGGTGTATGATGATGCCGGCTTGCTCTTTTATGAAGCGTAAAGATTAAGAAGACTCAATAGAGTTTATATTATTTCATGGAAATTTTGTCGCTCTACCCTTCTATACTCTTCACAGGGTCCCTTCGCGAAATGGGCTTTTGTCCCTTGAAAAAGGTCTCTTTTAAAGAATCATCTCAAATTCCAAGAGCTGTTACAGTCTTTTGAACGCATAAAATGAATGATAACGCCAAGCCTATTTCTTTCCCTACATTCTCGAGCATCAATACATTGAAACACTTCTTTGGAACGCCCCTTTAGCAAAATAAAGCACATTGTCTCTTAATTTTTTCACGCAATCATTTCTTTCATGTGACCATTATTCTTGATAAATCTCCTTTGCTTTCTTGACTTCCCAGCACTCTTTTTTCTCAGTGCAACCTTTTTGCAATTTTTCAGTTTTTAACTTTTAGATTGACTTTCGGTTTATTTTTCTTATGTTTTAGAATTATTCTAAAGTGCAGAGGAACAGAAAATGTTGAGATCGTTTTTTTCATTTGTACAACGTAAAGCTCTGTTCTTTCGTTCAGCACAAAAAATGATGCTTCAAGCGCTCAAAGTAAAAGAGCAGCATGCAGCGCTCTATTTAAAATATGCAAAAGCTCTAGAACCTTATTCCTCTAAGGAAGCGGCGGTTTTTACCGCCATGGGGCTTCAAGAGCTTGAAAATTATAAGGAACTTTTGTGCCTTACTTGCCATAATCGTGCAAACACTATCGGTTCATTATGTGACCGAACTTCTCTTGTAAAAAGCAAGAGTAGCCATCCCTCTAAAAAAACAACAGTGGCCAATAACACCGTAAAAAAACCTTCGAAAACGCAAAGACAAACACTTTTGACTTGGATTCAACCAGGTCTTGCAGGATTAATGGATGGCTCTGTCTCTACCCTTGCCCCCATTTTTGCAGCAGCTTTTGCCACAGGAGACACGCATCAAACTTTTTTGATAGGGCTTTCAGCTTCTATTGGTGCAGGACTTTCGATGGGTTTCACAGAAGCAGCCCACGATGACGGTAAATTATCAGGGCGTGGTTCGCCATTAAAAAGAGGTCTTGCCAGCGGCATTATGACAACATTAGGGGGGTTAGGCCATACTCTTCCCTATTTGATCAACTCTTTTTATGTAGCGACAGTTATTGCATTTATCATTGTTTTTTTCGAACTAGGCGCAATCGTCTGGATCCAAAACAAATTCATGTCAACTCCCTTTTGGCGCGCCTCTTTACAGGTCATCATTGGTGGTGCTCTGGTTTTTGCCACGGGTATTCTTATTGGTAGTATCTAAAAAATCTTATCTGTAACCATAATTTAGATCTCAAATAAGCGCATGTCCCTAGGTATAAGCCGTCATGGATGATGCCATTATTGAAAAATACCATTAATGGTGTCAGATGGCGTTTTGGAATATTCTAGATCAGCAAGCTCTGGGGACAACCTAGATCAACAAACCTTTATCGACTTGGTTTTATGGATATCTTTTGTTAAAGTACCATTTCTTTCTAGACCTCATATTTTGGAAATGCCCTGATCATGTCGCACACTGAAACCAACGCCCCTCTAAACAATCACCCTGTCTCTTCTCAATCTTCACATGCCCTGACTTTATTTGTTCAGCGTCTTGCACACGGACAAGGTTTAGAACTTCCTCACTACGCAACGGCTGGTTCTGCGGGTCTTGATCTACGTGCAGCAATTGGAGAAGAAGAAACGCTTGTTCTTGCCCCTGGGCAGCGGGCACTTATTCCAACAGGTCTCATTTTTCATTTATCACGTGGGCTTGAAGCACAAATACGTCCACGCTCTGGCTTAGCCTTAAAACACGGCATCACATGCCTCAACACTCCAGGAACAATTGATAGTGATTACCGTGGTGAAGTCAAAGTCCTTCTTATCAATTTAGGACAAGAAGACTTTTCTATCCAACGGGGAATGCGCATTGCCCAAACAGTCATCGCTCCCGTATCCCAAGTCAATGTTTGCGCCATTGAACCAGAGCAAAATACCCAAAGCCATAAAGAGAGCCGTGGAACAGGAGGTTTTGGTTCAACGGGGCATACTTAAGAAGCTCTGAAAAAATCGCTACTCTCAAAATATAACACTCGCAACCACTCTTTCACTGAAAGTCCTTTGGGCTTCTAAAGTGTAGAAGGAGTGCGCATGTGCTCTCAAAGTTTTTTACTAAACGGAACCTCTAAACAATCATCCTTACTCTTTCTCTGTCTCTTCTCAATCTTCACATGCCCTGACGTTATCCCTTCAGCGTCTTGCGCTTGAGACAAGGTTTAGAACTTCTTCACTACGCAACGGCTGGTTCTGCGGGTCTTGGATTTACAAGCAGCAATTGGTAAAGAAGAAACGCTTGTTCTTGCCCTTGGGCAGCGGGC
>NZ_JBHILP010000006.1:0-11398 GCF_042193375.1 Bartonella sp. TT67HLJMS | reverse complement strand
ACTCTTTCACTGGAAGTCCTTTGGGCTTTTAAAGTGTAGAAGGAGTGCGCATGTGCTCTCAAAGTTTTTTACTAAACGGGACCTCTAAACAATCATCTCTCAATTACGTTTCTTGCGCTATACAAAACTTCGTTATCACCAGACACCCCTCCCCCATAACAAAAACATTGGCATTAACCATTGAGAGCCCACATACCGTTTGTAATGTCTACAATCTATACATCATATTGATTTATAATAATTAATTATCTTATAACTTAAATAAGAAATCCCAATACTGTAAGATTCTGTCATTGCAAATCTATTTATATTACATCAATAAAAAATATATCTCTCACATTCCAAACGTAGCTAGAATGTAGATAAAAAATGGAAAAATACCTATAATGAATACTTGTACTCAGCACTGTCACAACATTGGGAGAAAATATAAATACTATAATGGTGCTCACTTGCTCTTTTGTTAAGCATAAAGATAGTGAGGTTCAATAGATTTTTTATTATTTTACGGGGGGCTTTACCGTCATACCATTTATAAACACCGTCGCAAAAAGGGCTTTAAGATGTATTAAGACACACAACAACCACCCCAGCTGTTTTTCTCGATCACACCTCTTGAGGCAAGATTAGTAGAGCTTAATCTTAAAAAACCGATTCAATATATGAACCCCCTGCGTAATATCAAACCCATGCGTATTTGGTTTAATAAATCCACGACAAAACCCTCATCAATTTCACTCTACGACTTTGAGTAATATGCTTTGCTTCCTGCAACAAAGGCTGTTTTTTATCACTGGTCAGAGGCAGCTTCTGAAATATTAGCATTTACCGCAGTGCCCGTTGTTACGGCATCCACATGCCCCACAACGTTACCACCCGCTCCATCGACAGTAGCGTCCGCTACCCCTGTGGTTTTATTATTGATCACACCTCTTGAGGTAAGACTGGTAGAGTTTTGCAATCCTACAAGACCGATTTTATTATATCCAGCCATGCGTATTTGATTTAATAAATCGATGACAGCACCATAATCAATTTCGCTATCGGCTTTGATTAAAATTTTTGTCTCTAAATTTTGCGTAGTTTCCCTCAACAAAGCTTCTCTTAAAGCTGCCTGTTCTACAAGATGATCACCAATGTAAAGAGAACGATCTTTTTGCAAAGTAACATAAAGAGGTTCATCAGACTGAACCACTGAAGGTGTTTGAGTTATAGAAGGAAGCTGAACAGGAATGACAGATGTTGCCAAAGGTGCAGCAACCATAAAAACAATAAGCAACACCAACATAACATCAATAAAAGGGGTCACATTGATTTCGCTTTGCAACCCACTTTCGTCTGTATCCCAATCATTATTCAGGCTTGCTTTCATTTTTTATGACTTTTCTGTTGTCTTTGTTTATCGAGTTCACGGCTCAAGAGCCTTTCAAGAGCCGCAGCGATATCGCCTAAATCATTGCGATAACCATTCAAAGCACGCATAAGGCTATTATACATAACAACGGCGGGAATAGCTACAAAAAGCCCAATAGCCGTTGCGAATAAGGCTTCAGCAATTCCTGGCGCCACCACATCAAGTCGCGTTGTTTGAGACTGAGCAATCCCAATAAAAGAATTCATAATTCCCCAAACAGTCGCAAAAAGACCAACAAAGGGAGCAATTGCGCCAATGGTTGCAAGAACAGCGCTTCCACATGCAACACGGCGTGTAGCAGCCAACAAGCAGCGTGACAAAAGCGAATGAACCCTTTCTTTTAAACCTTCATGAACATCGCGAGCCTTAACATCGCGAACATCGCGGGAAACATCTTCATATTGATTGCTCTCCTCATAAAAGAGAATGTCTTCAAGCGTTTGTGCACTTTCCCTTTCACTGGTTCTTTCCTCAGAGCTTTTATTTATCCCTTCAGGAGCAGAAAAATGAACCTGTTGTGTAGAAAGATACACCTCTTTAAGGACTTCTTTGAGAAAAAACACACCAGCCCCTTTGCTTTCTTTCAAGCCAGCTGCCAAACGTGTAAGAGTCTGAGCATTAAGAACCAATTGAAGTTCATGACGTACTCTTCGTTTTGCCAAAGTGATCTCAATAATTTTCACAAAAGCAATTGTCCAAGATATAAGAGAAGCAAGTAACAAAATAATGATAACGGCTTTCACCACCCAATCAGCAGCCATAAACATAGAAAAAGGAGAAAAATCATGCGCTGTCAATACAGCAGACATATTATCTAAAGGTACTGTTTCAGATTCCATTTCTATCTCACATTCTTATGGTCTTATCTTTTTTATGAGCTGAATCGTCACCCCACATAGCATCACTGTTTCACAATGCCACTACCCTTTTAACGTCATTTTCGCATTCCTCTTAAGAAAGAAAACTTGATAAATCAAGTATAGTTTTATTCCACAAGCTCTCTCTTATTCTAAAGAAATCACTCAAGAAATTTTTCTCTAACAATTCAACAAGTTGATCTTAGCCAATCAATTTATTACATAAATTTGGCAAAATGATAGACTCGCAAGAAGTATTGCATATAATATTTTAATTTATAAGAATAATTTATCATTGTTTCTGTTGAATGAATCCCTCATATCGCAAAGCTTCTCTCATTTCAGCGGCTCTTTTAAACCCAACAAAATATTTACTTGCAAAGAATAAGCAGCAAAAATATCATAAAACTCTTGAAGAAAAGGATATGCACGTCTCTAACAACCAGTGCACTGAAGTACCACCTATCCCAAAATAAAAATATACCTTACATTTAAAAAAAGAGCTATCGCAATATCTTAAACTTACCAAAAATATAAAGTATAATGGGAGAGCTCGTTTAGCCCCCAAATACATAGAGAGTAAAGAACAGCAATATTATTTTCTTGTTCTTCTGCAAAAGCATAAAAATGACATTACTTCTGCCGCAAAAGCGCAACAACCGTGTTTTTATCTGTCACAAACCTAAAAAATAAGCCTCAACACGCTTTTAAAAAACTATTATAAAAACTGCGCCACAAGAAACTGAAGAATGGTGCTAAATTCCTGCAAAAGCATAAGACAATTTTCAACGGATGCGATCCTTTACGGGTATTGCCTATCATATAGGAAAGATTCATTTTATCAAAAACAGTCTTAAATTCGACAAAATAAAAGGAACCAAAAAAAACTTTTGGCGTTACTCAACCAGTGAAAATTTTCACTCCAATGCAAATGATCACTATGAACACACCAATACGAATATAATGAATCAAGAGAGGGAAAGAATATCATGGCTCAGAACAAAACAACACAGCGTAATAAAACAGCCGTAGAAGAAAAAGACCTACAAGGACAATTAGAAAAGTTACGCACTGAAATTTCAGGGATTACCTCAACCCTGACAGATCTTGGTGCAAACAAATTTAACGCCGCCAAAGACAAAGCGGAAAAACTATATCATTCAGCGAAAGAAAGTGGTGAAGACATGATGTCTCAAGCAAAAGACAAAATCAGTGATCTTGAACAAACCATGAATCAATGCGTTCGCAAAAATCCTGGCAAAAGCGTTTTGTTTGCCGCAGGGGTTGGTTTTATTCTTTCTCAATTACTGCGTCGTTAAGCAATGCATAAGTTTATCACTCCTCTTTTAAACCATCTTGTCGGCGGAGGGCTTAAAAGCACTGTCAAGAAAGTACGCCTTCAAGCAATTTGCTATGGGTTTATTGGCATTTCATTCTTCATGTCTTTGCTTTTTTTATGTATCATCGTTTTTATTGCGTTATGTTCTGTTATGAAGCCTCTTGCCGCTGCCAGTATCATGTTTTTAATTTGTCTTTCTCTTGCAGGAGTAGGTCTTATTATCAGTCGTATTCTCAAGGCTTATCAACGCTATGACCAACAAAAAAAGACAGAAGAACAACACCAAAAACTAATGACAGATGCGACCGTTTCCAGCCTTGCAGCTCTCAGTCAACATTTCCCTTTTGCCAAATTGAAAGTTCCCATTCTCGGAATTGTAACTTATTTTCTGTGGAAAAAAGGTAAAAAAGACCGCTTTTCAAAGTAAAATATGTAAAACTGTCACTCTAATCCCCCCAATGTGCTTTCTTTTACTATAAAAGAAAGCACATCTTTTCTCATAGTCTCTTTAGCTTCTTCAAGTGCCTGAAAAGAAGTCCCTTTCATTTTCGCTAAAAATTCCATGGATCCGAGTAAATCTCTTTCAGATTGCAATCCATGTTTCATGAACATAGCAACATGAGGCAATGCTTCAATTAGAAGTCCTAGTTTAATTGGAAGCAATGTAGTGTTTTTTGAAGGTCTGGATAGTTCGTTTCTGCCTTTCTCTATTTTTTCATAAGCCTTTTTTTCATGACCAAAGGTCATGTTAGCATTTTGAGTGTGTTCAGAGTGATCTGAACATTCGTTTTTGTTACAATTACAATCATAGTTAGAGGTTGTATATTCTATGTGTATTTCGTCAGCGAAATGCCTGTATTTTGTTTTTGATGTTTTTTACCAAAAAAAAACGTTGTAAAATCCACTCCAAAAGACCTATTGCTTTGTGCAATTTTTCTACCAAAGCTTTAGCTCGTCGCCCAATAATATGAATGATTTTTTGCATTCTAGAAAAAAACAATGATGTAAACGGTATAGATTCAATTGCTGCGTAAGAAGCTTTAATTTGTCGCACCAAGCCTTGAAAACAATGCAAAGCATCCTTTTGTTTGTTCTGAGACTCTAGGACTTCGTCAACTTTTTTGTTAAGTTCATGGTATCGAGCAACAAGAATACGTAAATCAATCCTATTAAAGCCCGCAAACTGTTATAATTCCATGACTACGGCTTCGCACTGAATAGCGTTTAAATTTACCAGAATCCCGCATGACAACAAGACCACAATCATAAAGACGTGAAAGCAATCGACTAACACGTTCTTCACCCCGTTTAATTTCAAACGCCAGTCGTTTATTACTTTTAAAAACGATAAAAATCCCCCTTTTTCAAATGAAGATGTCGAAGCTGTATTCAATAAAGCCAAGGGAAGTTTACCTTCTGTCTCTCGTATAAAACCAGCTCTCTCTAATTTTCTAGCCAATCCAATCAATTGACCACGACTTACAGAACCAATCTCAGCAGTTTCTGCTAATTTTCTAAATTCTATATGATGTGCATTTATCTTTCTTCCAGATATTTTGTTAACCATAATTATTTTAACCTCATAACAGAGGCAAAAAAAATGTTAAAAACACCCTCATTCTACAAAATTTCTTTTGTAGAATGCATCACGATAAATTAATTCAGGAACTACTGTAGAATTTAATTCGCCGTATAGGTAGTACGGACATTTTAGAAACCCTTCTGTTGACGCCGTTGGGTTTTTATTTTTTTGCCATTATATTTCCCTCTATTTGAAACGACTGATAGCTTTAAAAAAAGCATGTCAAGGTCAAAGCGATGCAAAAATATTCAACACGATAAAACAAGGGTTTGCAATCTTCTTTCTAGTTTTTTCGATTAACACCTATGATACCTATAAAGTGCTATTTATTCCCCCTATAAGTTTTCTCTTTAATCATGATTTCAAAGCTGCATGAGAAGGACAAGACAAGCCTTTTGGCTATTGATCAAGGGCACGTGCGCCTCATGGTGTGCTTTTACAGAGTTCCCTTGCCTCTCCCCCCAAAGGCTTTTAGCCTTCTCATTTAAACGCAGATCTGATGTCATGATTGGGGTGCGATTATTAAGAGTTTGAGAAGCGAAGAGCTTTTCATTTAAAAAGCAAAACGAAATGACATATAGCCAAGGAAACGCGCTCCTACATAGCGCTGTAGTAAGCAACCTATATGCATACGCGAGCTTTAAACACAATAATTTTTCATCATGAGAGTTGTCCACCAAGGACTGTGTGGACTATGATTAACTTTTTTCTGATAAAGTTCGTAGTGGAATATTGCCTTGATTTTTAAATAGCGCTTGAAAAGACGCTTTATCAATAATGGTCAATGGGATTATAGCTCCCATGATCTCTTCGCCAATCTTCTGGTTGTTGAAATTTGCTCGACCATAAGCCATTTTGTGCTTTTTGAGCAGCAGATTGTAGAGTTTTATAGTCTTCTGGAGATGGAAAATTATGCTGATCTTTTGTTAGCACCATCAACCCTTCTGCAAGCCCCAAACGTGCCAGATCAACTCCGTCAACAAAACATTGTGCATAATGAACCTGTTGAATGACACGTGCTTGCCGACAAGTAACATTTTTATCGATTGTTTTTGAGACAAGCCAAGCAGTAACAAAAGCACCACATGGCCACTTAACTCCGTTGCGTGAGGCAAATTGCCTCATTTCACAGCTTTCCACACCATATAAGCGGATATCACGGATAATCTTTTTTCTCCATCCATCATCCACAAGCGTAATCATTTTAAAGGTCACACCACTTGTAACCTGTATAGCACCTGAATAAACCGGCACATTTTCTTCATAAAATTGTGATGACAATGGTTCTGGATGAAATACCTCATTTTGTTGTTTTGCATCTTGTTGGTTTGCATAATCTATCAATTGTGACTTCGGCTTTTGAACAAGGTTTTCTATTGTCTTTTCTGGTACTTTAAAAAAAGAATATTGCATAAGTTTTTCAGTATGTTGACTGAAATAAAAGCCTCCCAAAATAATAATATAAATTAAGACAATGTATTTAGGCGCTGCTCTAAGATATTTTAAAATTATCATTTTGAATATTACTATATTTTTTGTTCATTAACTAAAAAAAGATTAAATATTGTTAATTTATCGATAGAAAAATTTATTTTTTTCATTTATATGATTCCTGATTAATATTTTGAATATTAATTTTATGATCAACTTAAACATAAAGCGGGGGAATTTTCATGAAAAACATGAATAATTCGTTCATTAATGAACATACCTTACAAAAAACTACTCTATCCAACGCACAAAAGAAATGGTTAACAGCAGCATTGATGCTGTTTATTGCCTTCATCGCACTGAGTGAACCAGCATTTGCTGATGGCGGCTTCGGAAAAATTGAAACTGCTCTTGATAAAATAATTGAAGCTTTAACAGGAAAAATTGCAACATCAATTGCAACCATTGCGGTTGCTGGTATTGGGCTTGCATGGATTGCTGGTTATGTTGAAATGCGTAAAGCTTTTTTTGTTTGTGTTGGCATCGGCATTGTTATGGGTGCAACGCAAATCGTATCAATGTTTTCCCATTAAACTTTGTCTTTCAAAGCCATGAAAGAGCACGATAAGCTAACAGAAGATACGTTATTTCTTGCTTGCACGCGCCCTGCAATGATTGCAGGCGTGACGGTGGAAGCTATGGGATTAAATGGGATAGGAACGATGATATTGTTCATTATGGCAGGCAATATTTTTCTTCTAACCTTTGGTGTGATGCTGCATTTCATATTCAAGGAAATCCTAAAGCATGACCATAATAAATTTCGTATTCTTCTGACATGGCAAAAGACATCTATTTTTGCCAGAAATTCGAGTCTATGGGGTGGGGGAAGTATTTCTCCATTACGATTAATTCGTAATTATGAGGAATTATAATGAATAGAACAGAGCGCAAACGTGAAAAGCAGCCAGAGGCGATCATTCCTTATGTGCGCCATGTCAATAAACATATCATTGCGCTGGATTCACGCGCTCTCATGAGCGTTATTAAACTTGAAGGCATTAACTTTGAGACAGCGGATATTATTGATCTGAATGTGCTTCACGAACAGCTCAATAATCTGTTTAAAAACATAGCGGATGAACGGATAGCGCTTTATAGCCATATTATCAGAAAGCGTGAAACCGTTTATCCGGATGGGACTTTCAGATCGGCATTTGCCAAGCAATTAGATGATAAATATCGCGAGCGGATGGTTTCACAGGAGCTTTATCGCAATGATCTTTATCTTTCGATTTTGTGGAATCCACACGTTGATCAAACGGATAAATTAGTGGAGTTTTTCAAACGTTTAGGCAAAGCCAAGCAAGAAAAGACAGAAGTTGATGCAGAGTCCATTCGCAAGCTTGAAGATATTACAACAGATCTTATTCAAAATTTAGAGCGCTATGGTGCAAGAAGACTGAGCCTTTATGAACATGAAGGTAATATTTATTCGCAGCAAAGTGAGTTTATCCACCAATTGGTGGGAGGTCGTCGTGAACGTATCCCCCTCACGTGGGGGACGATAGCTTCGACTGTTTATTCAGACCGTCTCATTTTTGGAAAAGAGATCATAGAAATACGCTATGAGGCGGAACAGCGGTTTGCGGGCATGTTTGGTTGGAAAGAATATCCAGCAAAAACCAGGGTAGGCATGGCGGATGGTTTGCTCACGCTTCCCTTTGAGTTTATTTTCACCCAATCTTTTGTTTTCAAGAGCAAAAACATTGCCAAGCAGATTATGGGGCGCAAACAAAACCAAATGGTCAATGCAGGAGACCGTGCGGGCTCACAAATTATGGAGCTAGATGATGCGCTTGATGATCTTGAATCCAATCGTTTTGTTTTAGGGGAGCATCATTTATCATTGGCAGTTTTTGCTGATACGCCGCAAGAGTTAGCGGATAATCTTGCCAAAGCGCGTTCTCGTCTTACAGATGGTGGGGCTGTGATTGCGCGGGAAGATTTAGGGTTAGCGGCGGCTTGGTGGGCACAATTGCCTGGCAATTATGCTTATCGCACCCGCTCTGGTGCAATAACAAGCCGCAATTATGCAGCGCTTTCTCCTTTTCATTCTTTTCCGGTTGGAAAAATAGATGGCAATGTGTGGGGACCAGCGGTAGCCTTGATGAAAACCTCTGCTGGTTCACCGTTTTATTTTAACTTTCACTTTGGTGATTTAGGCAATACGTTTGTTTGTGGTCCCTCTGGTTCTGGGAAAACGGTTATTGTCAATTTTCTTTTAGCACAACTTCAAAAGCATGATCCCAATATGGTCTTTTTTGACAAAGATCGGGGTGCAGAACTTTTTGTCAGAGCGGGTGGCGGCACTTATATGCCCTTGAAGAATGGTAAACCGACAGGCATAGCACCGCTAAAAGGCTTAGACTATAACAATCCAGCAGATAGAGTTTTTTTACGCCAATGGATTATAAAGCTTGTTTCATCTGAAGATCAAAAGATCAGTGAATCAGAAAGACAAGACATTACGGCGGCTGTTGAGCAGCTTGCCTTGTTGCCAAAAGAACAACGGACGATCTCTGCCTTACAAATGTTTTTTGACACCACGCATAGGGAGGGGATATCGGGTCGTTTAGAAAGATGGTGTAAAGGCAATGCTTTAGGGTGGGTTTTTGACAATCCTGATGACGACATTGGCATTGATGCAAAATTTATTGGTTATGACATGACGGATTTTTTAGACAATGATGAAATTCGTCCACCTTTAATGATGTATCTTTTTCATAGGATTTTGTCTCTGATTGATGGACGTCGTATTATCATTGTCATTGATGAGTTTTGGAAAGCCTTAGAGGATGATTCCTTTAAAGCCTTTGCGCAAGACAGGCTGAAAACTATTCGTAAACAAAATGGTTTGATGTTGTTTGCGACACAATCTCCCAAAGATGCGATTAATTCGACCATTGCTCACACCATTATAGAGCAATGCCCCACACAGATTTATTTTCCCAATCAAAAGGGCAATCATGGGGATTATGTAGAAGGTTTTAAATTATCGGACAGAGAATTTAACCTGATACAATCAGAATTAAGCCGTGAGTCACGGCGTTTTCTCATCAAACAAGGACAAAGTTCAGTTGTAGCAGAACTGAATTTACGGGGCTTTGATGATGAAATAGCCATTTTAAGCGGCACCACCAAGAATATTGAACTCCTAGAGACCATTATGGATGAAGTTGGTGAATCTCCAGAAAAATGGCTTCCTATTTTTCAAGAAAGGTCAAAACAATGAAAAAACTTTTATTGGCAACAGCTCTTTGCGCAATTTCTTTTGGACCTCAAGCAAATGCATTTGGAGGTGGCCCCTTTGATTATAAAATACTGCTGGAAAATATAAAGCAATACGAAAAATTGACAGAACAAGTTGCAAAAGCAGAACAGCAAGTTCAACAAGGTGCACAACAGCTTGAGCAATTAAAGAGCCAACTCGATCAAGCGAAACAATTATATAACTCCTTGAATGTCAAGCCTGACATCTCGGTATTGAAAGACATGTTTAACAAGCAAGGGAGCAGTGGCGCCCTTCCTTCTGATTTTAACCACTTTCAACAATCGATGGGCAGTGGCGGCGGTGGTGGCGGTGGCGGCAGCAAAAACACGCAAAAATGGCAAGAAGAACTCTTATACAAAGAGCCCGCGGGGGGTGCAGGATCAAAAGAAGCAGTAGATGCTTTTTACGCACAAGAAGTGAAAAAAGCCGAACAGCGCATAGTAGGAGAAGCGGCAAAAGGCCAAGACGTCTACGAAGAAGCCAGTGAAACACAAAAAAACATTACCAAGCTCCTTGACGAACTTGGAAGTACTAAAGATGCGGGTAAAATTCAAGGCATTCAAGCACAATTAGCAGCGGTACAAGCAGACCTCCAAACAAAAATACTCCAAATGCAAGCTGCCATGATGATTCAACAAGCGGAAGAAAAAGCGGCAGAAAAACGTGAAGCGGAAGAATTTAGTGCACGATACAGAGCTTTGGCCAAAAAACTGCGTGGTCAATAAACGAGAAAAAAGAGGGGCTTGAATATGAACAAGATCATCATAACAACATTGCTACTTTGCACAGGGCTGATCACGGCTGGTTGTGAAAAAACCTACAGCGTAGAAGAACTTAAAAAAAATAAAAAACTGATGGAAGAAGTATTAGTGAAATGTTTGACGTCAGGGGATTTGAATTCGAAAAATTGTAAAAATGCAGAGCAAGCTGAATTTGAAACCCGTAAAAAATGGAGAGGCTTTGGCTCGACAAATGACGATAAACAAGAATCTGAAAAGAAACAGGACAATAAATAATGAATAAAGTTCTCATAACAACATTGCTGCTTTGCACAGGGCTCATCACAGCTGGATGTGAAAAAACTTACAGCGTCGCAGAATTTAAAAAAGATAAAAATTTGATGGGAGAGTGGAATGCTAAATGTGGATTAGCAGGAACTTCAAAAAATTGTGAAAACCTAAGATTAGCACAACTTGAACTTCAAAAGGAATATGAAGCAAAAGCTGAAGAGAGAATTAGGGAACACAACGAAAACATGCGTAAAGCGCTAGAAGAATATCGAGCCGAAATGCGAGCTGAACATGAAAGAAGGCAAGCCGAAATAGCAAAAAAAGAAGCTGAACTAGAAAAATGGAAAGCTAAAGAAAAAGCAAAAGAACAAGCCGAAAGAGAAGCAGAAGAGCGCGCTAAACAACAACAGGACAGTCATTAATCATGAATA
>NZ_JBHILP010000053.1:0-503 GCF_042193375.1 Bartonella sp. TT67HLJMS | reverse complement strand
CCTCTCTCATAAAGGTAATTGCTGGGTTTATGATAAAGCTCGCGTCTTTCAAAATGCAAAGGTTTATGACAATGCTAAAGTCAAAGGCTTTTTTGTAGACGTTTATGGCGATGCACAAATTTATGGAAATGCTATTTTTGAAGGCATGACATTAAAGGACAATGCAAAACTGTCTGGTAATGCGCATGCTAACAACGCCGTTGTAATTGAAGGCAATGCACAAATTTATGATAACGCCCGTGTCACTGATCATGCCCATATTTCTGATGATGCCGTTATTTGTGATGATGCTCATGTCGGTGGCAATGCTAAAATAAGCGGTGCTGCTCATATTTGTGATGGCTCGCGTGTTTTTGATGATGCCGTGGTTTGTGGTTCTTATGTATCTGGCTCTTCTTGTGTTCACAGCGCCGCATCTTTAACAGAAGAGGATCAAATTCATGATGAGGCAATTCCAAGATTTGGAAGTGATGATGATTATTACCGTCATGAATATTATGATG
>NZ_JBHILP010000052.1:0-511 GCF_042193375.1 Bartonella sp. TT67HLJMS | reverse complement strand
CAACATGGACGTTGAAAATCAGCAAAAACGAAAAAGATAATGATGGCAATCTCCTTGATATTGCTCAAAGATCTCGTTCTGATATTTCCACGCTTAGTCTTGATAATAGCTCCATTGTTTTTAGCGAACCAACAGAAGATCATTACCAAACATTGCATATAGGTTCTGGTAAACCAGACACAAAAGCAGTCTACAATGCAACGGGTGATGCAAAGATTTACTTCAACGCAGAATGGAGTGATGGTGCTGCAATAAATGAGCAAAAAACCGATAGACTTTTGATCAATGGGAATGTCTCTGGAACAACATCAGTTTATGTTACGGGGCGCTTAGAAAATGACAATGTCGAAGCAAACACCTCTGCTGCTGCCAATGTCCGTGGTCTTTCACTCATTCAAGTTTCTGGAAAAGCAGAAGAAAGCTCTTTCAAACTTGTAAATGGCTACACCACAAGAGGTGGTTTACCAGATATGTATACACTACGTGCCTATGGACCAGACTCAAGCCAAGG
>NZ_JBHILP010000051.1:0-515 GCF_042193375.1 Bartonella sp. TT67HLJMS | reverse complement strand
CCTTGTTCAAAGCGATTCCTTGTTGTGGGACAAGGCTAAAGGCGCCTTTGTGGCAACGCATGGGGAAAAGGAAAGCAAAACAAACAGCAAGATCACATCACTTGCCAATGGAGACATTACTTCAACCTCAAGCGATGCTGTAGCTGGTAATCAGCTTCATACCCTAGGGAGCAGTGTTGCAAAATCTTTAGGTGGTGGTGCTGGCTATGAGAATGGCGCATGGGTTGCTCCTACATTCACGGTTAAGACCTTCAATAAAGATGGTACTGCGACTGAGAAGTCTTATGACAATGTCGCGACTGCCTTTGCTGGTGTTGGTGATTCATTCGAGAACGTTAAAGATACATTCAAGAATGTTAAGGATGAAATTACCAAAGAGATTGAAAAAGACATTACCCTTGTTCAAAGCGATTCCTTGTTGTGGGACAAGACTACAGGCGCCTTTGTGGCAACGCATGGAGAAAAGGAAAGCAAAACAAACAGCAAGATTACATCACTTGCCAATGGAGACATTA
>NZ_JBHILP010000050.1:0-572 GCF_042193375.1 Bartonella sp. TT67HLJMS | reverse complement strand
CTTGATGAAGCAACATCTGCTTTAGATGCAAACAGTGAAAAGTTGGTGCAAGACGCCTTAGAAGGATTGATGCAAAATCGTACAACCTTGGTAATTGCACATCGTTTGGCAACAATTTTAAAAGCTGATCGCATTCTCGTGATGGATAAAGGCGCTCTTGTGGAAGAAGGAACCCATGCAGAACTTGTGGCAAAAAATGGCGTCTATGCTTACCTCGCAAAACTCCAATTTTCACCGGAGTAAGTGATCTTGATACAAGAGCAGTATCTTTAAGGACATAAACAGCACTCTTTTCAGACAGGCTATCAATTTGAATCTCTCATGGAAAAAGAGGGGCAAGCATTGAGAGGTTTTCCTTTTTAAAGTCTTAACGGGCTGTTTTTTTCTGCGTGAGACGGAGCATTTTTATAAAAATACTTCATCTGTGTACAGAATATAAAATGACACCCAGTTAATCTCTATGAACTATTAAGATGTGCAAGGAGTTCTCTTCATAACAGCACTGTCACGTTGATTTATAAGAGTAATTCATTGTTTTTCATGAGAGATCATGAATACCATAGGACTTTCTC
>NZ_JBHILP010000005.1:0-160675 GCF_042193375.1 Bartonella sp. TT67HLJMS | reverse complement strand
TGATTGCTGGCTGGACGAACCTCTGTTGGCGGATCAATGAGCCCTGTTGGACGAATAATTTGTTCTGCAAAAGTGCCGTGAGATTGTTCTATTTCCCAGCGTCCTGGTGTTGCAGAGACGGCAATAGTTTGTGGGCGCATGGCATCCCATTCTTCAAAGCGTAAAGGGCGATTGTCCATACAGGAAGGTAAGCGAAACCCATATTCTGCTAGGGTTGCTTTTCTTCGAAAGTCACCTCGGTACATGCCTCCAATTTGGGGAATGGTTACGTGACTTTCATCGATAAAAACAAGAGCATTGTTTGGAATGTATTCGAACAAGGTTGGTGGTGGTTCTCCAGGTTTTCGTCCTGTTAAATAGCGTGAATAATTTTCGATTCCAGAGCATGAGCCGGTGGTTTCCAACATTTCCAAATCAAAAATTGTACGTTGTTCTAAACGTTGTGCTTCTAAAAGACGTCCAGCTGCGTTCAACTCATCAAGGCGTTGAGCAAGTTCCATTTTGATCGATTTCATCGCTTGATTGAGTGTTGGGCGTGGTGTTACGTAGTGTGAGTTGGCATAAATTTTAATCGATTGAAGATCGCCTGTTTTTTGTCCCGTTAGAGGATCAAATTCCGTAATTGTTTCCACTTCATCGCCAAAGAGCGAAATACGCCAAGCACGATCTTCGAGGTGGGCAGGGAAAATTTCGATTGTATCCCCTCGAACACGAAAGGAACCACGAATGAAATTGATATCTTGTCGATAATACTGTTGAGAGACTAAATCAGCCAAGAGTTTTCGTTGATTGAGTTTATCACCTTTTTCTATTTTGAAGGTCATAGCAGTATAAGTTTCTACTGAACCAATCCCATAAATACACGATACAGACGCGACAATAATGACGTCATCACGTTCAAGGACAGCACGTGTTGCTGCATGGCGCATACGGTCGATTTGTTCATTAATTGAGGATTCTTTTTCAATATAGGTATCAGAGCGTGCAACGTAGGCTTCTGGCTGATAATAGTCATAATAGGAAACAAAATATTCGACGGCATTGTGGGGAAAAAAACTTTTAAACTCTCCGTAAAGCTGCGCTGCTAGAGTTTTATTTGGTGCTAAGATTAAAGCTGGACGCTGTGTTTCTTCAATGATTTTGGCCATTGTATAGGTTTTTCCTGAGCCGGTAACACCCAAAAGCACTTGTGTACGTTCATCTTTTTGAATTCCCTCAACCAGAGTTTTAATTGCTTGAGGTTGATCTCCTGCAGGTTCAAAGGGTGTTTCGAGTTGAAATGGAATGCCACCTTCAGATTTTTCAGGACGAACAGGGCGGTGAGGTGTCCATAACGCGCCATTCTTAAAAAGAGGATTGCCTGAGGAAATCAGAGCAGAAAGAGCCTCAACTGTTGCTGTAACACCATTTTTCATTGTTGTATCCTTTAATAGAAAAGTGCTGGTGATTTTAAAGAAAATACTAATTTTTACAATTTCATTACGACAACAGCAAAACGTTATTGAACAGATTTATTTTGGTTTATTGGAGCTTTCATTAGGATATTGATCAAGTTTTTTCTATGAGACGAATTCTTCGAAGTGTTTCTTTGGAGGGGGCATATTGTGGTTGTTCGTGGACACTATTGCATTTTTGCCATGATGATATTTAAAATGGCATAAGTTATTATGGCTGTTATGGAGAATAATCGGTACGTTTGGGCACTAAAGACATCGTGTATGTGTGATAAAGATCATTTCCATCTTTAAATGAAAGATAACGAGATGACACCCAACCTATTTGAGTGTTATATCGGATATGGCACCAATTGCCTTCACAGTTTTTAACAAAAACCAATTCTCCAGCAGAGATTAAGCCGCAAAGTGCATACTGAGTGCTAGGACCTGTTCTAAAATTAAGATTTCTCGTAACAAAAGCATCCGCAGCTTCAGATACCGTTGTGGCGAAAAAGAAAGAGCCAAACATAAAAAAAATGACGATTTTTTTCATTCTTCTGTAAAGAATTTCTTTAGAGATTTTCTATCCTTCTCTCTTTGTATCCCATATGATTTCTTTTGCTAGATTATGATAAAACAGAAAAAAATACAATTCTTTCTTCTTTAGGAGATTTTAAAGAGAAGAGTGAAGTTTAACGGTTTAAACACCAAAATGAGATGTTTTAATCACTATTTGTGCATGTTTTGTTTCCTTTATTTATTTTTGTATGGAAAATAGCGATACTGTACTATATAATGAAAAAGATCGTAGTTTTCGGATTCCAAAAGTAATTTTGGAAGCCGTTTTTTGTATTTTTATTAAACCTTCCGTGTAATAGAAAGGGACGGATTATGGAAAAAGTTCCGATGACTACAGCTGGTTTTGAGAGTCTTAAAGAAGAGTTGCGTTGGCGTCAACAACAGGAGCGTCCGCGAATTATTGAAGCAATTTCTGAGGCGCGTGCACATGGTGATTTATCAGAAAATGCTGAGTATCATGCAGCTAAAGAAGCGCAAAGCCATAATGAGGGGCGTATAAATGAGCTTGAAGATTATATCGCACGAGCAGAAGTTATAGATGTTACGCGTCTTTCAGGCGACAAAATAAAATTTGGAGCAACCATTAAACTCTTGGATGAGGATACTGAAGAAAAAAAAGTGTATCAGATCGTAGGAGATCAAGAAGCTGATGTAAAGGTTGGTAAAATCTCTATTTCTTCGCCTATTGCACGTGCACTCATTGGCAAGCAAGAAGGTGATGTGATTGAGGTGAATGCACCCGGTGGTGCGCATAATTACGAGATCATTAAGGTTCAGTACATCTAAATAACATATGGATTATTATGCGTGTATCTTTGGATGAAACTGAGATTATTGCGCCTCACTTTAAAAGGCGTTTATCGGGAGTAACATCTACGATTATTCAGCTTATTCCACTGCAACGCGAACAGGGGGTGCGTATATCCACTTTGGGGTTTGGTTTACCACAAACTTTGCCGGCTCTTGCCTTTAAGGACCTTTTCGGACTTTGGAAAAGTCCGAAAGGGAAGCCATTTCGTATTTGGCATGCACGACGCAATATTGAGATGCTTTTTGGGATCTTTTTGCGCGATATCTTGAAAATGAAGCTGAAACTTATCTTTACATCGGCTTCACAACGCCATCATAAGCCTTTTACCAAATGGTTGATTCGCTGTATGGATAGGGTTATCGCTACCAGTACACATACGGGCGCTTATCTGGAAGTGCCTCATAAGGTTATTATGCATGGGGTGGATGTGAGGCGTTTTACTCCACCACAGACTCTTGATGATTACTTTTCTTCGACAGGATTTCCAGGAAAATATGCGGTAGGGTGTTTTGGGCGTCTGCGTTACTCAAAGGGAACAGATTTATTTGTTGATGCCATGATAGCGTTATTGCCTGACTATCCTGAATGGACAGCACTTATTGCTGGTCGTACGACAGAGCAATATTATCATTTTGAAAAAGAATTACACCAAAAGATTGCTAAGGCTGGTCTGGATGATCGCATTATTTTTCTTGGTGAGATTCTGGATATCCCTTTGTGGTATCGTCGTTTATCGCTTTATGTTGCACCTTCTCGTACAGAAGGTTTCGGTTTAACACCATTAGAAGCAATGGCATCACAGGTTGCTGTTGTAACGAGTGATGCAGGAGCTTATAAAGAATTGGTGGTCGAGGGAACAGGAACAGTTGTAAAAGCAGGAGATAGAGCGGCTTTAACAGCAGCAATTGAACCTTATTTTTCTGATGTAGAAAAAACATTGGTCGCCGGAAAGAAAGCTTTAACCCATGTTCGTACACACTTTCCTTTGGAAAAGGAGACAACCGAGATTGAGCGTGTTTACAAAGAACTGTTTGCGGAAAAAACACTTTGATTATTATATCAAAAATCTTTTTGAGGAGTGATAAAAAGTGTTTTCCTTAAAGGTTTTTCATAGTCATCAAGAAAACAGCTCAATGATATAAATGTTATTTTACAAAATTTATATTGTCTTTGGTAGAACGCTATAAGAAGTTCTCAAAATTTTGGATAAAAGATTAAAAATGTATACGCTTGAGAGCAATATGTGCTTTATGATGAAGCATACTAGGAGAGAGGAAAATTATTTTTATTCAGTGATATTTTAGAATAAGAAAATAATGCTTTAACTCAAGTCTAGATATACGGTGTCGTACTGATATTGTTCGTTTTGGAAGACTTAAATAGATAGAAAAAACGTTTTCTTGTCTTTAAAAAGATATTTATGGTGTCTCCATGGGTAAAATAGTCGTACATATTTTCAATAAATTCATAATAAGATGGATCTAAGATCAATATATATATGATTTCTATAGATAATTTACCTTTTTAATTTGAATAAGAGCTATCCTCTTGCACATCACAATTGGAAGAAAGCATGTGGTGGATAAAAACTATTGAAGACAGGGTATAAAGAAATTTCTTATAAATTGTCTGAAATGCAGGCTGTTACGACATTAACAGAAAGAAAATAGTATGGTGGTACTAATTTATATCTTATTTTGTGGTACCGTCTTGCACCTTATTATTATTTAAGTAAAAATGATGGTGCCCATTTTATATCTTTCATGAGAGCTGTCGTGAAATGGGGGTGATGAGTATTGTGAGATGTTTTTTTACAAACAAGCTTGTGAATTCGTAATATAATAGCATTTTATTTTCTATAAGGATGTAACTCTATTAAAGAGAAAAAGCACTTTTATCAGCAAATATTCATATTTTTTGCATGAGAGATTATTCGTAAAAAAAAAAGGATGTTCTATGTGCCCACTTTATTTGATAAAGAAGATCAATAAAGTGAAGTTTTATATGTTCTGGATTTGAAGGCTCTTAGTATTTGATTACTCTTGTCGAATTATTTTTATATCAACATTTATATCGTTGATATGATGATTTGTATGAAATTTTCGGAAATCTTCAGTGGATTGAGTGAGGGGTGAATATTATGACTCATACTGTTCACACCTTTTTATGTTGTAAATTTTTTATCATGGTAGAATAAAATGCTTTATGCATTAGAATTGTTCACGCCAGAAAGCGGGAATAAAAAGGACGAATATTGTTATGATTTCAAGGCGTCCAGCTAACATTAGAAAACTTAAAATCCATAAAGCATTATCGTTGATTGTAGAGAAATTACCAGTGGGGCCAATAATATCTCCAAAGCCTGGACCAACATTTGAAAGTGCGGTTAAGACCCCTGTAAAGGCAGAGGTAAAGTCAAGACCGGTTGTAAGCAAAAGTGCAGTGCCGATAACAAGGCAAAACATATAAAGACAGACAAAAAACAAAACGGCTTGAGCAACATCGTTTGATATATTTGAGTGATCGTAGCGCGCCTTTACAACGACATTAGGAGAAAGAAGTTTTTCTATATTTGTTTGTGTAATACGCCAAAGAATAATGAGGCGATTGATTTTCATGCCACCAGAAGTAGAACCAGCACATCCGCCTGTAAAAGAAACAATGAAGAAAATTCCAAGCGCAAATGGTCCCCAAAGTTGATAATCTTCAGCGCTGTAACCTGTGGTGCTAATAATGGATGAAAGGTGAAAAATGACATCAAGGAAAATTAAGTGGAACGAGCGATGATCATAAAACCGTAGCCATGCCGCTAAAGCAAAGCTGAAAAGGAGAACGATATGGAGAAAAACAATCACTTGTGGGTCAAGGAAGCGTTTGGAGTGTCCAGGAAGGACTAATTTGACATAAAGTACGAAGGGCAAAGCAGAAAGCAACATGAAGATTGTTGAAATAATTAAGATGGCTGGTTTATCTAAAAAATAACCAAAAGAAGCATCATGCGTTGAAAAACCAGCTGTTGCGACTGTACTCATTGCATGGTTAATGGCATCAAATAAATTCATGCCTGCAGCAAAATAAGAAAGCATACAAGCCAATGTGAGACCAACATAAGCGATGATAATTCCGTTAGCAATTTGGTTGATGCGAGGCAATATTTTTTCAGATTTATCAGATGATTCCATATGAAAAAGTCGTACGCCACCCACACGCAGTGAAGGCAAAAGTAAGAGGGCTAAACCGATAAAACCAATGCCCCCAATCCAGCATATAAGAGAACGCCATAACAAAATACTTCGCGATAAATTATCAAGATCAGAAAGGACTGTGGAACCTGTTGTTGTAATTCCAGAAACAGATTCAAAAATGGCTCCTGCTAGAGAAATGGGAAGAGGAGAAAGATAAAGAGGTAAGGCACCTACGATGCTTCCTGTTAGCCAAAGACAAACAGTGAGCATAAAGCCAAGCCGTGCTGAAAAACGACAAGTAGCTCCCTTAGTTGCTAAAAGAATCAGCGTTGCTAACATTGTGGTTATGGCACAAGAATAGAGAAAGGTTATCCAATTACGATTGTTGTCGTGCAGATCCACAAAAATTGGCAAAAGCATTGCTCCTGCCATGATTAACGCAAAACGTGCACAGACATTGATAATAAACTGAAAAATGACCGTTCCCTATCTTTGTATCTCTTTTTATTATGGTTTTGTGCTCATAAGAATTTACGTTTTTCTCTTTATAGGATAAAGATTAATTCTTAACATTAGGATGCCTTGATGAAATTGGTAATCAGACCTTTTTATAAAACTTGAAAATGAAGTACATATAACATAATTGGAGTTCTTGAAAAATATTTTTTTAAAAGGCTGCATTCCGTTATCATTTATAGAATAATTAAGTTATAATAAAGTGAAGGGGATTTAATGGTACAATCGCATATTCGTCTGCTGATTATTGGCTCAGGTCCAGCTGGTTATACAGCGGCGATCTATGCAGCAAGAGCAATGCTTAAGCCGGTTTTGGTGACGGGCTTGCAGCAGGGTGGACAATTGACAATTACAACTGATGTTGAGAATTATCCAGGTTTTGCAGATCCCATTCAAGGACCGTGGTTGATGGAACAAATGGCGAAACAAGCTGAGAATATGGGGACAAAAATTGTCTATGATACAGTTATAAAGGCTGATTTGTTGAAGTATCCTTTTGTCTTATATGGGGATTCAGGAACACAATATTCTTGTGATGCACTGATTATTGCAACAGGAGCTCAAGCGCGCTGGCTTGGTTTAGAAAGTGAACAAACCTTTATGGGCGGTGGTGTGTCCGCTTGTGCTACATGTGATGGCTTTTTTTACCGTGATAAGGACGTTATTGTCGTGGGAGGAGGAAATACCGCTGTTGAAGAAGCACTTTATTTATCGCATTTGGCTAAAAGTGTAAGCGTGGTTCACAGGCGGGGGCAGTTTCGGGCAGAAAAAATTTTGCAAGATAGGTTGCTTGCTTGCAAGAACGTACGTATCATTTGGGATCATGTGGTGGAAGAAATTGTGGGGCTGCCTGCACAGGGGGCAGTGGGCGCTGTTGTAACAGGGGCACGTCTGAAAAATGTTAAGACAGGTCACGAGATGACAGTGAATGCAGAGGGAATATTTATTGCTATTGGGCATGATCCTGCTGTTTCTCTGTTTGAAGGACAGTTGAAACAAAAACGAGGCGGCTATTTATGGACAGCACCGGACTCAACAGCAACAAGCATTGCTGGTGTTTTTGCTGCTGGGGATGTAACAGATGAAATATTCCGCCAAGCTGTAACAGCTGCGGGAAGAGGATGTATGGCAGCGTTGGAAGCAGAACGGTTTTTGGATATATCTAAGCGTTAGTAACTCATTGAGAACATAAAGAATTTAGAGGTAGAATTAATTGTGGCACCACCGTTGGATTGGGATAAGTTAAGGGTTTTTCACGCTGCAGCAGAAGCGGGATCTTTTACGCATGCTGCTCAAAAGCTTCATTTATCTCAGTCAGCAGTTTCACGACAGGTTTCGGCTTTAGAACAAGAGGTTGGGGTATCCTTATTTCAACGTCATGCGCGTGGTTTGATTCTTACAGAACAGGGAGAAACTCTTTATCGTACAGCTCATGATGTTTTGATGAAGCTTGAAAGTGTACGTTTGCAACTAAGTGAAAGCTATGCAAAACCAACGGGGCACTTGCGTGTAACCTCGACCTTTGGAATGGGGGCAGGGTGGATTGCAGAGCGTATGCCAGAATTTCTTAGTCTTTATCCTGATATGCAGGTTCAGCTTTTGCTTTCCGATGAAGAGCTTGATTTGACAATGTGTCATGCGGATTGTGCTGTTCGCTTACATCAACCCCAACAACCTGATCTTATACAAAGAAAACTCTTTACAATTCATATGCATGTTTATGCTTCGGAAAAGTATATTGCAAATTATGGAAAGCCGGAAAAATTGTCTGATCTCGATGAGCATCGTATTATTTCGTTCGGTGAACCTGTCCCACCTTATTTGTCTGGTTTAAATTGGTTGGAAAAGGCTGGTAGAAGTGATGGATCATTGCGCGTTTCAGTTCTACAAATCAACAATATCATCTCAATAAAGAATGCGCTTATGCGTGATCTTGGGATTGCTGTGCTGCCTGATTATATCGTCAATAATGATGAGCATTTGGTGCGTCTTTTTCCTGATATGGTTGATATTCCTTCTTTTGATACTTTTTTTTGTTATCCTTATAATTTAAAGAATTTGGCAAGGTTAAATGCTTTTCGAGATTATATTTTTTTAAAAGCCCGTCAGTGGTCTTTTTAATGTTAATGCCTTAATTTATAAGGAATAATTAACTTTTTTACAATTTGAGACTCCCCTAATATTCTTTCGTTTTAAATTTGCCCATATTGAATCAATTAAAACTATTCGTTGCACATTAAAAGTGGATGGAGTCCGTGTGGAAAAATACTTTTGAAAAAAGGGATAAATGTTTTTTATGAATGCTAGCAAATGTGAGAGTTATTATATATTGAAAACTGGACAATCGTGTGATGGTGTAGCTTACATTTTTATATTTAATTAATAAAGAGTGGTACATGATAGAGACAAATTTAAAGCTATGTGTTTATTGCATAGCAGATACGCTTAAGTCTTTATTGTACTTTTTCTTATAAAATGACATAGAATGCTATCTCTTGATTATGTTGCCTCCCAGTGCATTTTCTTGAGTGTTCCCTTACGAAGATCTATCAGATTGATTTTATCTCTGAGGATTTTCCAAATTTGCCGGACATATGTCCGGCTTTTTTTTTATTTTTGAAAGAGCTCCTAGAAATTGCAATATATGGGAGGATGATAAGGAAAAAATTTCGAAACTTGTGGATATCCAACAATTTTTTAAGAATACTAAAATTCAATAAGGAGTTTGAGAGAGATTTATTCTGTTGTAGCATAAAAGTCTGTCTTTTAGGGGCATGATATAAAATATTTAAAACTTTATACATTGAGGTGCTTTTTATTAGAGTGAGAGGTGAATATTTAAGGCAGGTCTTGTTCATAAAGCCTATGAAGTAAATCAAGTCGTTATTAGATAGAACTTAAAGGAAACTGGATTGTTTACATAACGACGGGAAGTGGCTTCTTCTTCATTTTAGGACGAAGAAGAAGCCGAGAAATAGAAAAGATTTGATTGTAAGGGCAATTGGGTTTAAAAGCGCTCGATCTTTTTTAGAGTTATACATTGAATAGAGAAAGCAGAATAGTTTTTTTATCATCTCATGATAATAAACCGATTCATTTATTTGATCGCTAGATTTTTTTGATCTTTATCTACAGCCTCTATTGTTGTGTTTATTCATGGATATTTTTGCTGAATCGATTGATTCAGACCATGATACAGTTTCCGATATTTTCTCGGATATACTGACATTCGGCAAAAAAACGATCACAATAGATGATATTAAAAATTTTAAATTAAACTGTTGCAAAAGCGCTGTATACGTATACAAGCTTCTTCAAGTAATTCTTCTGATGTTGCATAAGAAATACGAAAAGCTGATCCAAGTCCAAAAGCAGATCCTTGGACGACAGCAACAGCTTCTGTTTCTAGAAGCGCTATGGCAAAGTCTTCATCATTCGTAATACATTGACCGTTGGGTGTTTTCTTTCCAATAAGTCCTGTGCAAGAAGGATAAACATAAAAAGCACCTTCGGGCGTTGGACAGTGAATGCCAGGAGCTTGGTTTAGCATGGAAACAACGAGATCACGGCGTGCTTGAAAAATACTTTTATTTTTAGCGATAAAGTCTTGTGGCCCATTGAGTGCTTCAACAGCAGCCCATTGTGAAATGACACTTGTTCCAGATGTTTGCTGACCTTGAATGGTATCCATAGCTTTAATTAATTCTTGTGGTCCCCCTGCATAGCCGATTCTCCATCCCGTCATCGCATATGCTTTGGAAACACCATTCATTGTGAGTGTACGCTCATAAAGCGCTGGTTCTACTTGAGCTGGAGTAACAAAGGTAAAACCCTCATATGTGAGATGTTCATATATATCATCGGAAAGAATATAAACATGAGGATATTTTACTAAAACATCTGTGAGTTTTTTCAATTCATTATGTGTATAAGCGGCACCTGATGGATTTGAAGGAGAGTTAAAGATGAACCATTTGGTTTTGGGGGTAATGGCAGCTTCTAGCTCTTGTGGTTGGAGTTTATAAGAAAATTCGGCTTTTGTTTCTAAAAAGACAGGCGTACCATCGTTGAGTGCAACCATTTCTGGATAACTTACCCAATAAGGAGATGGAATGATGACTTCATCCCCTTTATTCAAAGTTGCCATCAATGCATTAAAGAGAATTTGTTTTCCACCGGTACCAACAATAATTTGCTCTGGTTCATAATTGAGATTATTTTCCCTTTTAAACTTTGCAGAAATTGCTTGGCGCAATTCTGGAATTCCAGATATGGGAGGGTATTTTGTTTCTCCTCTTCGAATAGCTTCAATGGCCGCGTTTTTGATGTTGTCTGGGGTATCAAAGTCTGGCTCTCCAGCGCTTAAAGCAATAACGTTGCGCCCTAATGTTTTTAAATGACGGGCTTTTTGGGAAGCAGCAATTGTTGCAGAAGGTTTGATACGAGACAGTTTGTCGGCAATAAAAGCCATAATTTTAAATCCTTATATTATATCAACAAATAGTTATTGCTTTAAGGATATTCTATAAGAGATTATATTGTATGCAATAAAAAACTTCCAAAATACTCTTACACGGGCTTTACATTCTTCTTTTTTGAGATTTTTACAAGATAATCTATTCTTAGATTTTACGAAAGTTTTAGAGGAAGTATAAGGGGGGGGTGATAAATTGTGCAAAGGAGATAAGCAGCTTTTTATTTTAACAAGGTAAAATGATGCTTTATACAAAATAAAAAAATCTTCGTCGTTACAGACGAAGATTTTTAAATAAAATATTGCAGAATTTAAACCTTAAAGAGCTGCAAGGTTGCCAGCGGCAAATTTTCCTGAACGACGATCTTGAAGAACATCATAAGAAATTTTTTGCCCTTCATTAAGACTGTTTAGACCAGAACGCTCAACAGCAGAAATGTGCACAAATACATCTGCACTACCATCACTAGGCTGAATGAATCCGAAACCTTTTGTTGTATTAAACCACTTAACTGTTCCTGTAGACATAGGAAACTCCTTAGAATATATAATTATATTGAGTATTGAAGCTTTCATTCCTTCAATACGGTTGTAGATCGAAATTAGGTGGGAGAAGTTTCGTCAAAAGTGCAGATCGCACAGGAAAGAAAGTCACGTAACCGAAAATTCGATGAAACCTCTATAAAAGTCTTTAGAACAAAAAGCAAGTCTTAATCAATTTTTATATAAAAAAAATAAGAAAGCAGTGTACCTTTTGCTGAGTAGAAAAAATTCAACTGAAATAACTTTGTAGTGAACGTACTTCAAGGCGCCTTTTTTTGAGTGCTTTGATCGCTTCTACGACGGCTTCGGCCCCAGCTATTGTTGTATAATAGGGAACATTTTGCATGAGTGCTGCATAACGTAATGATTTTGAGTCTGAGATGGCACTGGCAGTGCTAGTTGTATTAAAAATCAATTGAATTTGGCGATTACGAATGGCATCTTCAATATGAGGATGCCCTTCTAGGACTTTGTTGATTTTTGTTGCTTCGACGTGGTGTTCGGTAAGAAATTTATGTGTTCCACTTGTGGCGACAACAGAAAAGCCAAGCTCAGTTAAACGTTTTACAGGATTTAAGATGCGTTTTTTATCTTCATCTCTTACAGAAACGAACAAAGTTCCCTCTTTAGGGAGTTTTACACCAGCTCCAAGTTGGGCTTTAGCAAAAGCAAGCGAAAATTCATAGTCAAGTCCCATAACTTCACCGGTTGAGCGCATTTCTGGACCAAGAAGTGTATCAACACCTGAAAAACGAGCAAAAGGAAACACTGCTTCCTTGACGGCAATATGTTGTTTTTTCTGCAAGGAAGGTAATCCACCATAAGCTTGAAGAGCATCATGAAGTGTTTCTCCTGCCATAATACGTGCAGCCATTTTAGCAATAGGGCGACCAATCGTTTTTGCAACAAATGGGACAGTACGTGAAGCACGGGGATTGACTTCTAAGACATAAATGGTGTCATCTTTTATAGCATATTGTACATTCATGAAGCCGCGAACATGAAGTGCTTGTGCTAATGCTTTGGTTTGGCGCTCTAATTCAGTAACTATTTTATTTGAGAGCGTACGGACTGGTAAAGAACATGCTGAATCACCAGAGTGGATACCAGCTTCTTCAATGTGTTCCATAATACCAACAATCAGTGTTTCGTTGCCATCACATAGACAATCAACGTCTACTTCAATTGCTTCTGTTAAATAGGTATCAAAGAGAAGCGGATTTTTACCAAGCAATATATTGATTTGTCCTGTTGTGTCGTTAGGATAACGGACTTTGATATCTTCTGAAATTAATTCTGGGACACTCTCAAGTAAATAATTTTGTAAGCTACGTTCATCACGGATAATTTGCATAGCACGTCCTCCTAAAACATAAGAGGGACGTACAACCAATGGGAAGCCTAGTTCGTGGGCAATGAGGCGTGCTTGTTCAATGGAGTGAGCAATACCATTTTGAGGTTGTGTTAAGTTAAGTTTAAATAACAGTTTTTGAAAGCGATCTCTATCTTCTGCTAAGTCGATAGCGTCAGGTGAAGTACCCAAGATGGGAATGTTGTGTTTTTCTAGAGCGCTTGCCAATTTCAAGGGTGTTTGTCCGCCAAATTGGACGATGACTCCAACCAAATCTCCTTTTTCCTGTTCTGCTTCTAAAATAGCGATAACATCTTCTGTTGTTAAAGATTCAAAGTAAAGGCGATCAGAGGTATCATAGTCGGTTGAAACTGTTTCAGGATTACAGTTAATCATAATCGCTTCAAAGCCTGCATCACGCAGTGCAAAAGCAGCGTGGCAGCAACAGTAATCAAATTCAATACCTTGCCCAATGCGGTTTGGTCCACCGCCTAAAATAGCAATTTTTTTGCGTTCAGAAATGTGTGCTTCCGAGTGCTCTATACCTGCAAAGGGAACTTCATATGTTGAATACATATAGGCTGTAGGAGAAGAAAATTCAGCGGCACAAGTGTCAATCCGTTTGAAGACGTGTCTAACATTCAGTGATTTGCGTAAAGCTGCGATATCATCGGGTTCTTTTCCAGTAAGGGAGGCTAATCGCGCATCTGAAAATCCCATAGCTTTTAACATACGTAAGTTATCTGCATCTTGGGGTAATCCATGAACGCGGATACGCTGCTCCATTTCAATGATGGAGGCTATTTGTTCTAAAAACCACGGATCAATTTTGCTAATTTGGTGAATCTCATCTATGGGTAAGCCTGTACGCATGGCTTGAGCAATATAGCGTAGACGATCAGGGCTTGGTATTGCAATGGCGGAGCGTATAGAACTTTTTTCATCACCTTCAGCATGCTCTGGAATAACAATTTCATCAAGACCCGTAAGTCCTGTTTCAAGTCCACGGAGTGCTTTTTGTAACGATTCTTGAAAAGTGCGTCCAATTGCCATGACTTCTCCTACAGATTTCATCGCAGTTGTGAGGACAGGTGATGAACCGGGAAATTTTTCGAAAGCAAAACGAGGAATTTTTGTCACAATATAGTCAATAGAAGGTTCAAATGATGCTGGTGTTGCACCACCCGTTATATCATTTTTTAATTCATCAAGAGTATAACCAACAGCCAGTTTAGCGGCTACTTTGGCAATGGGAAACCCCGTTGCTTTTGAGGCAAGCGCTGAAGAGCGAGAAACACGCGGATTCATTTCAATAACAATGAGGCGCCCATTTTCAGGATTGACAGCAAACTGTACATTGGATCCCCCCGTTTCAACACCAATTTCACGCAAAACAGCAATCGAAGCATTACGCATACATTGATATTCTTTATCTGTTAAGGTGAGAGCAGGCGCTACAGTGATCGAATCACCGGTATGAATCCCCATTGGATCAATGTTTTCAATAGAACAAACAATGATACAGTTGTCGTTCTTATCACGAACAACTTCCATCTCATATTCTTTCCACCCTAAAACACTTTCTTCAATTAAAACTTCAGTTGTAGGCGAAGCTTCAAGACCGCGTTCAATAATTTCATAAAATTCAGAACGATTGTAAGCGATTCCACCACCGGTTCCACCAAGGGTAAATGAAGGACGAATAATAGCTGGAAGTCCAACAACATCAAGAGCTTGAACTGCTTTTGCTGTTGCATGGGCGATATAATGTTGTTTGCGATCAGTTTCGGTATGTCGCCAGTTGCGCTCAAGTTCTTCGAGTGCTTTGTCAAGTGCAGCACCAGAAAGTTTTGCTTTAAGTTCAGCACGCGTTTTTGCGTGCTGTCGGCGATTTTCTTCTTTTAGTTCTGTTGCATTGGCTAACATAGAGCGTGGCGTTTCTAAACCGATTTTTGCCATCGCTTGGCGGAATAAAGCACGATCTTCAGCTTTATCAATAGCATCAGCATTGGCCCCTATCATTTCAACATGATAGCGGTCTAAAATACCCATACGCTTTAATGATAAAGCAGTGTTGAGGGCTGTTTGTCCTCCCATAGTGGGCAAAAGGGCATCGGGACGTTCGTGGGCAATAATTTTGGCAACTATTTCAGGAGTAATGGGCTCTATATACGTTGCATCAGCTAGATCTGGATCTGTCATAATCGTGGCAGGATTAGAATTTACCAAAATAATTCGATAACCTTCTTCTTTTAATGCTTTACAGGCTTGTGTGCCTGAATAATCAAATTCACATGCCTGACCAATGATAATAGGTCCTGCTCCGATGATAAGAATAGATTTTATATCTGTGCGTTTGGGCATGGCTTTTTCCTATGACAAATATCTGTGCGCGATTGTTGCGGGTAAAATATTTCAGTTCTGAGGCTACAGTCATTTTATAAGTTAAGTGACAAAGAAAGTAAGCACTAAAATACCTTTTCCATGCTTTTTTTCATAAAATTGAAGATAAATTTCTTTTTTGAGCTGAGTCATCTCGTCAATATATCAAAAGTATGATCTTTGATAAAAAAATAATAGTAGTACTCCAACAAATTAGAATATTTAAGCATACTGTGGAGAATAAAAGCCGGAACATCTTTTCAATCCATTGCCGGCATATTTTGTGTTTTTATGACGTTGTTTTCCTAAAGAGGGAGCGCACTTTTTCTGTTGCTTGTAAAACATAAGCCATTATTTATGGTTCGATGGGATTTCGTAAAATGAAATGGGAAGTTTATCTTGTTGTTCCGTAAAGTACTACCGTTTAGAGCTGTGATATAAGGTATGAAAATTTACTACATTAAGGTGTTTTTTGTTAGAGTATATGATAGAATCCAGGGCGGAATTTGTTTTTAGAGAGCTTATGAAATAAACCATATGAAATGGTCTTAGTTGGAATCTGTTAGATAAAAGGCAAGATTGTTGATAGATCGATTCTGGTCGAACTTTCCGTTTTAGGGTAGGAAGAAAATCAATAGATGTATGTTTCCATTTCATAAAAGGGTGAGAGTGTATTTTAATACAATGGCTAAGGAGATAATTTCAGAATGATTTTGTTTGCTGTTAAAAGATAGTGAATACTCTCTCTTTACTTTATGGATGATGTTCAAAAATATTTAAAAATATAAAGAAGGCTAAAATGCTGAACATTTCCCAAACGAGAATATTCTGTCTGAAAGATGTATCAATAGGAAAGCTTTTGGTGGCTAGGTCTCAAAAAGGGATTTGTTATATAGCGTTAGGAGATACTATAGAGCAATTATTACAGGAGTTTAGGATACGATTTGGCAATGCACAACAAGTTGTAGGTGACAATACATTTAAGAGAGAAGTTGCTCATATTATAGCCATGATAGAAACACCTAAGTTGGTCAAAAAATATAATTTTCCCTTAGATATAAATGGTACAGTTTTTCAACGACAAGTATGGGCAGTATTATGTGATATACCATGTGGTGAAACAATTTCATATGAAGTCTTAGCATGCCGTATTGGTATACCGAACGCTTTTCGTGCCGTTGCTAATGCGTGTGCACGTAACGAATTGGCTGTTATCATTCCTTGTCATCGTGTTGTGCGTAAAAATGGTTTTATTTCAGGGTATCGTTGGGGATCCAAACGGAAACAGATTTTGCTACAACGAGAACAAAATGGAGGAATTTAATTTTGTGTGATGGGCATTATAATCGTTACAGTTGTCCCTTTCATTTCTTTTGAGGTAATTTCAAGTTTTCCTTTGTGGAGTTCTAGCAAGGAGCGTGAAATGGCTAAGCCAAGACCTGAGCCCGTGTGAGATTTAGTAAGCTGATTTTCAACTTGTTCAAAAGGTTGCCCAAGTTTTTTAATTGCTGATTGGGGAATACCAACACCTGTATCTGTAATTTTAAAAATAAGGTTGTTTTTTTTCTTGAAAGCACAGACATCAATATTTCCGCCAGAAGGCGTAAATTTAACGGCATTAGAGATGAGATTAAGGAAAATCTGTTTCATTGCACGACCATCAACTTCAGCATGAAGTTCTGGCGTAATGTTTGTTGTAACAACAATATTTTTTTCTTGAGCTTGAGGCGTTAGTGTCCGTACAGCTTCACTAATGATGGGCTCAAGATCGGTATTTTTACAATCAAGCGAAAATCTTCCAGCTTCAATTTTTGACATATCAAGGATGTCATTGATAAGGGTTAGAAGATGGGTTCCCGAATTGTAAATATCATGCATATATTCCTTATAGCGTTGTGAGCCAAGAGGTCCAAAAGTCGATTGCAACATGATATCTGAAAAGCCTAGAATAGCGTTAAGTGGCGTGCGCAATTCATGGGACATATTAGCCAAAAACTCTGATTTAGCTTTGTTAGCACTTTCAGCACGCTCTTTTTCTGCCTTGAGACTTTTATTAAGTTTTTCAACTTCTGAGGCACGTTGTTGAGCACTTCCTCGAGCACGTTTGAGTTCTTGAATAAAAGAAAAAAGACGCCTTTCACTGTCTTCAAATTTTTCCTGTTGTTGTTTAAGCTCAGAAATGTCAGTACCAATACAAACCAATCCTCCGTCTTGGGTTCGCCGTTCGTTAATTTTGAGCCAACAACCATCTGCCGTTTGGCGAATACTGGTTAAGTTACCAGTACCATCATCTTTAAGGGGATATTCACTGATAGCAGGGCGTGCCATGGCTTCGACGGTTGCACGTTGGATACCGGATTGTAGAATTTGTTTAGGAATAGCAGCATATTCGCAAAATTTGCTGTTGGACATGACTAAACGTCCTTCTGAATCCCACAAGACGAAAGATTCTGAAATGTTTTCAATTGCATCACGGATACGAAGGTCGGCTTGCGCTGTTTGTTCAGCCAATTGTTGCTGTTCACTAATATCGAAGGAAATACCAACCAAATGGGGTTCTTCTTCTTCAGTAACTTCAGCACGAATGCGCATCCAGACATAATGGCCATCGGCATGGCGCATGGGAACGTTAATATCGATATGCTTTTTTTTACCGCTCATTAATTCCTGAGCAAGATCAAAAAAATTCGCATCATTTGGATTGATAATGGCGCTAATTTGGGAAATTGAGAGCAATGCATCTTGAGGGACATAGCCCAGCATTTCGTACATTGCTCGTGACCAGTAGACGCGTCCACTTGCCATATTCCAATCCCATAGTCCACAGCGTCCACGCATCATTGCCATATCAATACGGTTTTGAATTTTTTCTGAGACAAGATCCGTTTTGCGTGCTCGTACAATTTGGTTGTAATAAGCATAAAGAAGAGCGAGGATAACGCCACTAGTTCCAATGAATAGGGTTATATTTAACGAGAGAATTTTCCGCCATTCCATGGCGCTATCTTGCATTTTTTCGCTAATGAATACGCCATATTGCCCATTTTCTGTTTGCTGAAATGAAGCAAGAGCAGGGGCATCTTTTCCTATTGTAATTTTCATAATTCCAACGTGCTGTCCAAGAGATTGTAAAGCAATGCTGTCAGAGATAAAATCTTGCAAAGGTTTTCCTAAAGAAATCTCTGAACTGGATGAAGCTAAGACATTTCCTTTTTGATCAATAATGGCGATCAGAGTGCTAGGATTAATAAGATCTTGATTACGAAAAGTGGTGAGGATATTTTGCAAATGACTATGAGAAAGGGCAGAGACTTTTCCTTTCTGAGAAACAGCCAGTAAGTCATGATTAATTGTATTGGTAATATGAGAAGCTAAGAGAGTGATGGTAGAACGCGTGTTCTTATCAATCGTGTTACGCCAATCATAGAGTGATATAAAACGAATTGATGCAAGTACAATAAGAAATGCTAAAATAACAAACGGAAGTGAGCGACGCAACCAAGGTTCAATAAAGAGAAGCTTTTGATAGGCGGAGCCAGAAAGCAGATGAATACGTTTTTTCTGCGCTTTATGACTTGGAGCGCTCGATTTTGAATCAGCATACACCTCCGTTGGCGCATGATATGCGTCCAATTTAGCCATTTCCAGTTCCTTTAATTATGGAATAATGTGATTTAAAAACTGCTTCGATATTCATAGTAACCCCATCGAGTGCAATGAATCAAAACAGGAGTCTTCTGTCCAGTCTTTTTTTTAAAAAAAAATAATTTTACTTCTATGAACGTGGAATATGAAAAGAAAAAGGCACTTTAAACATGATCTATAAACAGGCTTAGATTGCCTGTTTATAGATTTAATGATGATCGAATAGTCTGTAGAATTTATTTAAAAAAATATTATAGAATATTGATTTAAAATAATTTTTCGTTTCAAGTGAGCAGACGGTTGATGATATCAGCGACATCGCTTGATAACTTTGGCGCAGCAGCAATCATTTTTAATTCAGTTTCAAGTTTTTGTTGTCGAATGGGTTCTAATTGTCGCCAAGAGCGCATCGTTGTTAATAACCATGAAGCGAGCTGTGGATTTTTTTTGTCAATTTCCAAAATAATTTGGCAAAGAAAATGATAAGATGCTCCATCCATTCTGTTAAAGCCCGTGAGATTGTTAGAGGCAAAGACACCGATTAGGGAACGCACACGATTGGGATTATCTTTTGAAAAGAGCGGGTGTTGCATGAGCTTTTGAACATTCTCGAGCGTTGATGCCCCTGCAACCATTGCTTGAATGGAGAACCATTTATCCATGACCAAAGGATCATGGTGATAGCGGTTTTCAAAATCATTTAAGGCATTTTGCGCCTGCTCACTTTCATTAAAACGCTTCACGAGAACAGCGATACTAGCCATACGGTCAGTCATATTATCAGCTGTTGCATATTGTGTGGCAGCACGATTTGGATTGGCCTCAGTAATGGAAAGATAATCCAGTATTATATTCTTTAATGCTCGCTTTCCAGCTTGTACAGTGTTTGATGAATAGGGCTCTTTGGTTTGCATTTGCCCATAAAATTTTGTGAAGAGCCCTTGATGTGTATGCGCGAGCGAAGCTAAAAACTGATTGCGCACATGATGAATACGCTCTGGATCAACATTTTTACCAAGTGTATGGGCAAGTTCAACTTCGCTCGGTAAACTTAAACAAAATGCACGAAACTCAGGTTCAAGACTTTCATCTGTAATGATAGCTTCAATCAATTTTATCAAAGCAGAGGGCATACCCTCTTTTACTTTTGTTTCATCTTGAATGCTTTGAATCAAAGCTTGCGTCATTAAATGATTAAGAGATTGCCAGCGATTGATGTGATTGTCATCATGTTGTGCAAGAAAAATAAGTTCGCTTTCATTGAATGGAGTTTGTAGATTGATTGGCGCAGAGAAGTCTCTAAGTAGTGATAAAACAGGTTTTTCACGCAGACCCTTTAATGTAAACGTTTGGTTTTCCTTGGATAAAAGCATAACGTTTGATTGAATATCTGTATCCGCTTCATAGGTGAGGTTTTCTCCATTAGGTCCTAACAAGCCAAATAATATAGGGATAAGCATGGGCTTTTTTGTATTTTGTTGTGGGGTTGCCGGAATATGTTGCTTTGCATGAATTGTTAAAACACCATCGTTATAATGACTATCGATTTCTACATTTGGTGTTCCAGCTTGTTCATACCACAACATGAATTGGGAAAAGTCTTGACCAGATACTTCAGCAAAACAGGCGATAAAATCTTCAATTGTACAAGCTTGTCCATCATGACGTTGAAAATAAAGATCAGTACCTTTACGAAATAGAGAGGGTCCTAAAATAGTCCGTATCATGCGAACAACCTCAGCACCTTTTTCATAAACAGTTGTGGTGTAAAAATTGTTAATTTGGCTATATTGACGAGGACGTACAGGATGAGCGAGGGGACCAGCGTCTTCGGCAAATTGAGTAGCTTTTAATGTTTTTATATTTTCAATTCGCTGTAGGCTGCGTACATTTTGATCTGATGAAAATTCCTGATCACGATAAACAGTGAATCCTTCTTTTAAACAGAGTTGAAACCAATCGCGACAGGTAATACGATTACCACTCCAATTATGGAAATATTCATGTGCAATGACACGTTCAACATTTCTATAATCCTGATCGGTTGCTGTTTCAGGATCTGCGAGAACATATTTATCATTAAAAATGTTAAGTCCCTTGTTTTCCATTGCTCCCATGTTAAAATCGGAGACAGCAACAATATTAAAAACATCAAGATCATATTCGCGCCCAAAACATTGTTCATCCCAACGCATGGAACGTTTAAGAGCATCCATTGCATAGGTTGCGCGTTTGGTTTTTCCTTTTTCCACATAGATACCAAGCTCGATACGTCGTCCAGATACAGTTGTAAAATGGTCTTCTAACTTATCAAGATCTCCACCTACTAAAGCAAAGAGATAAGATGGTTTGGGATAAGGATCTTCCCAAATGGCAAAATGGCGATTATTCTCTAAAGTTCCTGTTTCCACCAGATTACCATTTGAAAGCAAGATTGGGATTGTTTGGGAATCTGCTTCAATTTTCACTCTATAGGTAGAAAGAACATCTGGGCGGTCGTAAAAATAAGTAATACGACGAAAACCTTCCGATTCGCATTGTGTACAATAAACACCATTTGAAAGATAAAGTCCCATAAGTTGGCGGTTGCTTTCAGGATTTAGTTCCGTAACCAATTTCAATGTAAAAGGAGCCGCTGGTGGGTTTGTAATTTCTAAACGTGAAGGCGTCACTTTATAAGTGTTTGGGGCTAACATCTCATCATTGATAGAAACGGAAATTAAAGTAAGATCATCACCAGAAAGAACAAGAGGTGTTAATTCTTTTGTATTGTGACGGGATTCAATAGACAATATGGCTGTAACATAGGTTTTTGTTGGTGCCAATTGGAAGGAAAGTTGTGTTTTAGGGATAGCGTAAGGGGTTGGCTGATAGTCTTCCAAACGATAAATAGATGTTGTTGGCTGTTCCATAGTTTTTCCCATTCGTATTTTAAGAGTTAAAGAAGGTGTTTAATTTTAGAGTCAAAGAAGATTACAGAATTACAAAAGGCTATCGAGGCGATTTTTTACTTCTAAGAAGTCTATCCATGTAAGTTTTTTTTGACTAGGGGTTCGGAGAAGGTAGGCAGGGTGGAAAGTTGGCATAACAGGTATTTTAATATTATCCTCACTTTCATAAATATGCCATTTCCCTCGTGTTCGGATAATCCCATTTTGAGATCCCGTAAGAAGCTGTGCAGCAATGCCTCCCAGTGCTATAAGTACACGAGGACGCGCTAAATAAATGTGCCGTTCAATAAAAGGACGGCACAAGGCAACTTCTCTTGGTGTTGGTGTACGATTTCCTGGTGGACGCCAAGGAATAGTGTTGGCAATGTAAACATTATTTCTTGTTAAGCCAATTGATGCGAGGATTTTATTAAGCAACATCCCTGCTTTTCCCACAAAAGGAATTCCTTGTATATCCTCTTCTCGTCCTGGTGCTTCGCCTATAAGCATCAGGGGGCTTCCTGCTGTTCCATCTGAAAAGCAGGTATTTTTTGCTGTCAATTTTAGTGAACAGCCATTAAATGCGAGGAGCGCAGATTTTAATTCATCAAGTGTTTTTGCATTGTTTGCACTCTCTATAGCTGTGGGTTCATTTTGTATAGCCCCCCTAGAGTTATGCAGCGGACGATGATCTGATTTTACGGTGGGAGATGTTTTGGGAGATGTTTGTTGATTATGAGAAATGTTCACGACAGATATTAATTTGCTCTCTGAACAAGCAGACTGCTTAAAACGATTAATAGGGAAATCTGTCAGAACAGCATCCGCACCACTTTCTTTATAAAAGTTTAAGAGTTCTTCATAAGAAATTGAGCACGGCGTTTGATTTAACATTTTATTTTTTCTAATGATCTAGCAACTATAGATCAAACAAAATTATCCTTCAAGTTTTATAAATGTATTCGCTAGCCATTAATGTACAAGAACGCTGATAGGATTCTCTCTTTTCACAAAAAAGGCAAATCGTAAAATGCGAGTGTTCGCGATTATATACATCTTTAAATGTACAATTTGTTTAAATTACGCTATTTTAAATTTTTAAACAGACTAAGCTCTTTATAATAAAAGAATTCTCTACTGAATGCAAGTGGTATGATAACATTTTTGATCATTATATTCTATATTTAATAATTAATGAAAGTGATTTTTATAGTATTTTATTTGTAAAATTAAGTATAAATTTTTTATTATTATATTTTTATCTTTTTTTAATAATTTTTATTAAAAATATTAAATATATTAATGAGATATATAAATATTACTTTTATATGAGAAAATATTAGATATATGAGAAAATACTAAGACTTTACAAACTGTTTTTGCAATGGGTTAAAAGCAATGTGTGGATATATGCTTTTGCTTTTTTTACAGCTGAAATGAGAGGTTCATTTAATGCTAAATGCGCAGCAATAGCGCTTGAGAGAATGCAACCTGTTCCTCGCATTGTTCCTTTTAAACGTGGCGTAGAAATATTTATGACTTCAGTTTTGTCAATGAAGCTATCAATTGCAAGAGGACCCTCTGCATGTCCCCCTTTTACTAAAATAGATCGAGCTCCCAATGACAAAAGTTTTTTTGCTTGTTGTATCGCTTGCTCATCATGAGATGCCAATGGACTTTGGCTAAGAAGAGCAAGTTCTTCTCTATTCGGTGTTAAAAGAGTAACATGGGAAAGCAGTTTATCGATCATCGTGTCGATGATTGCTTCCGTTGTTAGTTTTCCTCCTGATGAAGCGACAAGTACGGGGTCCAAAATAACTGGAACATGGGGATAGTCTTTGAGTACGTTACAGATTGCTGTTATAATTGCTTTTGTACCCATCATACCGATTTTTATTGCGCTTATAGGATTTGCTTCTAGGGCAGCACGCATTTGCGCAGCGACGAGGTCTTCACGCATTGGAATGATTTCGGCAACGCGATTATCATCTTGTACGTTAACACAAGTGATTGCTAAATTTGCTTTTATTTGAAAATATGCAGCGGTTTCTATATCACGAACAATACCGGCACCTCCTGTTGGATCCGTGCCTGCAACAATAAGAATGGAAGGTATCAACGCCATATTTGTGTCACTTTTATCCACTGTTGGACACGTTCTTCAGGTTTTTTATGGAGGATAATATCAGTCACAACAGCAGCACTATTTGCTCCCGCTTTTAAAACACCAACTGCGCGTTCTGGTGTTAAACCACCAATACCCACCAAAGGTAAAGCACCAATCCGCTTTCTCCATTGTTTGATTTTTTCTAGTCCTTGCGGCATCCATTTCATTTTTTTTAAGATTGTCGGATAAATAGGACCAAGTGCAATATATTCAGGATTAACAGAGAGTGCGATATCCAATTCATGTTCATCGTGTGTACTAAGACCAACTTTTATACCACTTTTACGAATTGCGTGAAGATCAGCATTGCTTAGATCTTCTTGTCCCAGATGAATAAAATTGCACTTTTCATCAATTGCTATTTCCCAATGATCATTAATAATTAATTGTGCTCCCAATTTATTGCATATGTTTTTTGCGCGCTTGATATGTTGACGGATTATTTGTTGATTTTCATGTTTCATACGCAATTGTACGAGCTTGATGCCAAGAGGGAGCAAACGTTCAACCCAATCAGCGTTATCAACGATGAGGTAAAATGGATCCAGTTTCATAAAAATACTGCTTTTCCAATGACTGGCGTTGAAGGGACTGCCACATTGCGTGCTTCGATCATGCCAGCTTTATATCCCATACGTCCTGCTTGAACAGCTTTAGAAAATGCTTCAGCCATTAAGACAGGATCACCTGCTTTAGCAACTGCGGTATTAAGCAGTACTGCATCGTAACCGAGTTCCATCGCAATGGCGGCATGTGATGGGCGTCCAATGCCGGCATCAACAACAAGAGTAGCGTCAGGAAGGTAAGCACGGATAGAACGCAGTCCATCAGTATTATGAGGTCCTTTGGCAGAACCAATAGGAGCACACCAAGGCATAATAACACGGCAACCAATGTCGAAAAGTTTTTCAGCAACAATGAGATCATCCGTTGTGTAAGCAAAAATTTTGAAACCTTCATTGTTTAAAATTTGCGCTGCTTCGATTAAGGAAAAAATATTTGGCTGTAATGTGTCTGGGTTTCCTATCACTTCGAGTTTAATCCAAGCTGTTTTAAAGAGATCTCTTGCTAATTGCGCTGTGGTTACGGCCTCTTTAACAGTATAACAACCAGCAGTATTAGGAAGCACTGTTACCCCAAGTTCTTGAAGAAATTGCCAAAATTGTCCACCTTGTTTTCCACCTGCCGTTTCACGACGCAAGGAGACAGTCACAATTTCCGTATTCGATTTATGAATAGCATCACGAAGGATTGCTGGTGAAGGATATTGCGCTGTACCTAATAGAAGACGGGAAGAGAATTGTCGTCCATAAAGATTCAGCATAATTTTAGCCTCCTTGCATTGGGCTTAAAATTTCAATTTTATCTCCTTCATGCAAGACAAATTGGCTTCGTGCATCTATGGAAACAACTTCAGCGTTAACAGCGGTTGCAAGCCAATTTCCTTCATACCCCAATTCTTCAAGTAAGAGACCGAGAGTCATAACTTCTGTTTGGACTGTTTCACCATTAACAAATATTTGCATGCTTTATTCCAATGCCAATTTCATTGCTCGTTTTGCCATTTCTGGAGACAAAAGAAAACCATGTCTATAAAATCCATTAATAGAAATACAATTACCATCTTTATGCACAGAAGGGAAGTTATCAGGATAACATGGACGAACACCAACGCCAGATTCAATAATTTCTGCTTCAGCAAAAGCAGGATGTAAAGTATAAGCCGCGTTGAGCAGTTCCATCATTGATCTCACTGAGATTGCACCATCAAAGTCACTTTCAATCATTGTTGCGCCAATCATAAAAATATTATCTTGTCGAGGTACAATGTAGAGAGGAAACCGTGGATGAAGAAGACGAATTGGACGCGAAATTTTAATATCGGTGCAGCGCACGAGAAGCATTTCGCCGCGTACGCCCCGTATATTTTTATCTTTTCCTAAACGTGCTATTCCTGTCGCATCAATAACAATATCAAAATTTGTTTCAGCCGTCTCTACATCAACAAAACACGCTCCATTGTTGAGAAGCTTTTCTTTTAAAGCCATAAGTGCTTTGCGAGGATCAATATGGGCTTCATTTTCATAAAAGAGCGCACAGTTAAAACGTTCCGCAAGATCTGGTTCAAGATGAGCTATTTCTATATTATCTATGGTTTTGTGATTATGCGTGCGTCCAGAAAACCGTTCAAGCTCTCCTCTATCTCGTGTAGGTGCAACCACTAAAGTGCCTTTTTGTATGACAAGGTTGGGAAGCGTTTTACGCCACCACTGTATAGCTTGTATACCAAGATCTTCAACAATCTGTTCCGCATTTTCTCTCTCACAGTAAGGTGCGAGCATTCCTCCTGCATACCAACTAGCACTTCCTATCGGAGAATGAGGGGGAGCCGATATAGTAACAGAAACACCTTTTTGCTGTAACATAAAGGCAACCGTTAAGCCGCCTACACCTGCACCTTTGATAAGAATGTTCTTCAACTGTTTGCTTTCTCTTTTTGAGGAGAAACGATTTCCATATAAAGATCACCATTTTTTTGATATTTCTCGGCCATGGCGATCATACCTTCCCCTTTTGTTTTTCTTATTGCTGCTGCCTCACGAATATCATGAGAAATACGCATAGAACAGAATTTTGGTCCACACATGGAACAAAAATGTACCAATTTATGGGCTTCTTTAGGCATTGTCTCATCATGAAAGGCACAGGCTGTTTCCGGATCAAGAGAAAGGTTGAATTGATCATGCCATCTAAAATCAAATCGTGCACGCGAAAGAGCATTATCGCGCAATTGTGCTCTAGGCAAACCTTTGGCAAGGTCAGCGGCATGAGCAGCAATTTTATAAGTGATCACACCAGTTTTTACGTCATTCCTATCGGGGAGTCCTAGGTGTTCTTTAGGTGTTACATAACACAACATAGCTGTTCCAAACCATCCAATCATAGCGGCACCAATTGCTGATGTAATATGATCATAACCAGGAGCAATGTCGGTTGTAAGAGGTCCCAAAGTATAAAAAGGCGCTTCATGACAGAGATCTAATTGTTGCTTCATATTTTCTTTAATTTTGTGCATTGGGACATGCCCAGGACCTTCAATCATAACCTGTACATCTTTTTCCCAAGCAATTTTTGTCAATTCTCCCAAAGCTTTAAGCTCTGCAAATTGGGCTTCATCATTGGCATCGGCAATAGAGCCAGGGCGCAATCCATCCCCCAAGGAAAGAGAGATGTCATACGTACGTGCAATATCACAAATTTCATCAAAATGTTCATAGAGAAAACTTTCTTTGTGATGATGCAAGCACCATTTTGCCATAATAGAACCACCTCGTGAAACAATACCTGTTACCCGATCAATGGTCAAAGGGATAAAAGGTAATCTTAATCCCGCATGAATGGTAAAATAATCAACACCTTGCTCTGCTTGCTCAATAAGAGTATCACGGAAAATATCCCATGTTAGGTTTTCGGCAATACCCTGTACTTTTTCGAGTGCTTGATAAAGTGGAACAGTTCCAATAGGAACAGGGGCATTTCGAATAATCCACTCACGAATATTATGAATATTTCGACCTGTTGAGAGATCCATAACTGTATCTGCTCCCCAGCGAATGGCCCAAACCATTTTATCAACTTCTTCTTCCATAGATGAAGTCACTGCTGAATTGCCAATATTGGCATTAATTTTAACACGAAAATTACGCCCAATAATCATGGGTTCGCACTCTGGATGATTAATGTTTTGTGGAATAATGGCGCGTCCACAAGCAATTTCATTGCGAACAAATTCGGCAGTATAAATTTCTGGTATTGATCCAGCAAATGTTTCATTTGATGGTACATTCTGCTGTTCGTTTACTGCTAATCCTTCATTTTCTCGTATAGCCACATATTCCATTTCTTCGGTAATAATGCCTGCGCGCGCGTAAGCCATTTGTGTAATTGCTTTGCCATTTTTTGCTCGTAAAATGGGACGTTTTTGTTTAAAGGTTGGTGTAAGGTTTTTATCAGAAGCCAATCCATTATCTTCAGGTTTAACTAATCGTGCAGGATAAGTTTCAGTATCATCCCGCTTAGAGAGCCAAGGCAAGCTAATTTCTGGCAAGCCTTTTGTAATATCAATGATCATATCTTTATCTGTGTAGGGGCCAGAAGTATCGTAAACTTTTAAAGGTTCCTCACCACTGCCATCAGTCAGTGAAATTTCACGCAATGGTACGCGCACATCAGAAAAGATAGGACTTTGTTGATAAATTTTGCGTGAAGCGGGAAAGGGGCTACAACTGATTGATGGAGTATTTTTCTGCACAAACTTTTTCCTTATAGATACAGAGTTCAAAAATAGGTTGCGATGTTAATGGGGATGTATTCAAATTATCAATTACGAGCATGCGGATGAATAGGAATAGTATTGCTTTATAGCAAAGCAAACCCAATAAAGCTCAAGAAAATTTATTTTGAAAAATTGATACAATATCTATTCTAATATTTGCATGCCTCCTCCCACTTAAAGTATTTTTGTTAATACGAATATGGTTGGCTTAAATATCTATGATGTCAATCATAAAAATATATTTAAATGATTTTGATGTGTTTTTTAAGAGTGAAAATAGATATTATGAAGTGATAAACTATGATACTGAAGCTTTTATAAACAAGAATAAAGTTAAAAACGGATTATCAAGGAAAAATTAGATAGTTTATAGCTCTGATCGAGATTTTTTTCATATTAAAATAATAACTCAGAATACCATAAGATTCTTTCATCATACATCTTTTCATATAAAATTACTTCTTGCACGTCATCCGTGGGAGCATATGGGGCAAAACACTTGAAGAAAGGAAGCCAAAAGTCATTCATGAAGATTCTCAGATGCGAGGACTATCGCAATGTGGGGACCAACAAAATGTATAATGGGTTCTAGCTTGTATCTTCAAAAGCTTAAAGATGATGATCTGTAATGGCTTACCATTGTATCATTGACGTGCGCTGTCGTAAAATGAACGGAGTATATTTTAAGCAATATTTCTTTAAAAAGTGCGTGATATGCAATACCATTCTATTTTTCATGAGGGGATGTTCCCATTAGGAATGCAATAAACAAAAGCGTGAAACAATACCTAATCTTCATTATTAAAAATAAATTGCCTTGAATGTTTTAAAAATCGTAAAGCGGAATTAAAAAATGATGATGAAAATAAACAAAGGCTTTTCATCTTGAAATTTCATCAACACTTTTAAAGAGTTGGAAGAGAGAGGAAAGCAAAAGGATGTATCTCAGCATAAAGTACTACGTAAATTCATTAATTAGTTTGCAATAGAAATGCGCACAAAGCGCTGTGTTTTAGCTTAAGACGAGGAAAAAATTCATTTTCTGAGACATAAAACTCTTTGTTTTCAAGGTAAAGTTATTCAAGAGTCATGTGATATCGTGCAACAATATTACAGATAAGAAATCACTAATTATATACAAAAAGCTTTCTAATTATAATGAAGTGCTCTTATTATTATAAGACAACAAGAGAAAAATTGAGTAAATTTGCGTCAAAATTTTTTTAAACACTAAAATAGGTAATAAATAAAACAAACGCAAACAAAGAATTATTATGATAATGATTAACAAAGCCAAAAACTAATTTTGGAATAAGTAGGGAATTATGAGGAGGAGTAACCAAATTCCCACTAATATTGCTATTATTAGCAATGTTACAATTGGTAGCCATATAAAAGCTGCAGCTATACAGGAAAAGATGATTGGTATACTCCAGAGATAGACAAATGTGTTAACAAGAGACTCATAGGTAAATTCGTTAGTGAATTCTTTATCTACACTATTATAGCATTCTATAATCGCTTTGCATTGTCCCACTAATACCATAAAACTGGTTATGAACATTATGAAAGATATAAAAAACAGTTTATCTTTTAGATCTTGTTAAAAAAATCATTTTTAAGTAGTGCACTTATACTAAATAATGAGGTAAACGCCGGAAAGAATAGAGAAGAGCACCAATAATTGCAAGATGTTGTTGAGAATGATTTATTATTCTTGCAAAAAAAATATACATATAATAATATATATAGAGATATGCTAAGTGCGGGAGGGGAGAATTTGATTACGGGGCGTTTAAAAAACAAGGGTATTGTTCATAAAAATTGGGGGAGGGTGCTGGGTTATGTTTTTTAATATTTTCCGGATTGGGTACAACCTTCAGATTTGGTGAGGGTGTGTGGTGTTTCTTTAGTATTTCAAAGTATTTCATTTCCAGTTCAATGAAAGCGTGAAGAAGTGTCCATATTGAATATATTTTCTATGGTGCATTTAGATTAGACAAAAGCTTGTTCAAAAAAACATTGGTGCTGACCTTGTAACACAATTTCAGGAATAAATTGAATAAAATAGAACAAAGCATCTGCATGTGAATAAAAACATAATGAAGCATGCAACGAAGTTGAAGCTAACTTTTAAAATTTTAATATAAGTGATAGCTAAAAGATAGAGTTTCTTTGTTTTAAAATATCGACGCGATAGATTTAAACTATTGAAAAAAATAAAAAAAGATAATGTTTAAATCAGAAACTTTCTATGTGGATGATAAGTTATTACATTCTATAATGGTTGTATGAAATCCATAATAAGGAAAACTTTGAACAGTATTTATAAATTTTGCAACAAGATGCAAGATTTAAAAAACAATTATATAACAACAGCAAAGCAACAAAACAAGATATTAAGTAACATCAGATGAGGTAGTTACATTACACATTAGAAGAGAAAACATTAATACTAATGTTATGAAAAGCATCTGGTGAATTTAGGTTATTAAATTGTAAGGAGTGAAGAGAGGTAAAATGCGTAAATACGGATGGTGCAGTAATTATGATGTACCAATCAACAGCGGCAGCACATTTTAGTGCACAGAACGAGAATTTGTTAAAAAAACTATGAAAATAATGGGGGATTTATAATGTCTAATATTTACGATTGGTCTCTAAAGGCTGATGAAAATGCTTATTCAGATAGTATCATTAATTGGGCAGAAGGTCAGCCGCCTAGTTCTGTTAATGATAGTGCACGGGCGATGATGCAGCGCGTGCGTGAATATCTTGCAGATAATGGTGGATCTATTAATTCAAGCTTTATAGTGAATGTGGAAGATAAAACAACATTAATTACCTTAAAGACAGTTTCGCCTATAAAGAAATACAACAATGATATCGTCATACGTTTTAAGGCTTGTGGTGTAAATATTGGCTCGACAAAAATAACTGTTAATAATATAGGGGAAAAGCTTATCTATAAAGCAACTGATGCGGGAGTTATACCATTAGAAGGTGGAGAATTTCAAACAGATGGCATTTATGAAATGGTATACAATAATGGTGTTTTAATAAAAGAGCATGAGGGGTGGTACTTATTAAATCCTACACCACCAAAGATAGAAAGTTTTCCCTCTGGATTTATTGCAACATTTGCTATGCAAAATGTGCCAAATGGTTGGCTTTTGTGTGATGGTAAGGCCTATAAGCGTGAAGATTATCCGCAGTTATTCAACGCAATAGGTGATAAATGGGGAAAAGACAGCAATAAAACTTTTAAAGTTCCTGATTTTAGAGGCATGTTTTTACGCGGCTTTGATAATGGTCGGGGTTTAGATAGTGGTAGAAAATTTGCAGATAAACAACAAGATAGCATAAAATCGCATACGCATATTGGGAGTATTGAAAATGCAGGCGAGCATACGCATAATTTTGAGTATCAAGGGGTAGGATGGCCAGTTGGTGATATTGGGAGACTACCAAATCATTATACCTATAATGCGACCCTGAAAGGGAGAACAGGTTCTGCTGGTGCACATACACACAAGGTAACTCTTTCCCATACGGGTGAGGCAGAAACGCGCCCTGTTAATGCAACCGTTGTCTATGCTATAAAATCATGAGTATGTTTGAGTAATAATAATCCATCCACCCTGATAATTTTGTTAACGCGGAGCAATTTCGCGTTATTTTCTAGCATATGAAGAGGAAATCTATACTGTTAATATGATACTTGAGAGAGTCAAAAAAAACAATTTTTTAAAATGACAGATGACAAAAAAAGCTCATATAAAAATAAAAAAAATTCTTGAATATTTGCATTTTTTATTTTTCTATGGACTTTAGTTTTTAGATTGAAACCGATAGCTTAGAGATCTAATTTCATAGGAGGATGCCGTTTGAGGGAGTATAAATGGGATATCTTCTTTAGGTAATTCAGAAACGTTTAAAGAACAATGATAAACATCGCGGAGATTTTGTGTTGTCAAAACGTTAGTTGCATTTCCTTCGCAATAAATCTCTCCTTCCTTGAGCAAAATCATGTTATCTGCATAATGTGCTGCGAGATTGAGGTCATGAAGAACAGCAAGAACGCCGCCACCAGAATGGGCAAAATTTTTGGCAATATCCATAACGATGATTTGATGTTGAATATCGAGGCTAGCAATAGGTTCATCTAATATCATCCAGCGAGGAATTCCATTATGAACAGGTTTCCAGATTTGGCAAAGTACACGGGCAAGTTGTACTCTAGCTTGTTCTCCGCCTGATAATTGGTGATAATATAGGTTGCCATAATCAGCAAGGTCAACGCACTCTAAAGCTTTTTGGATAAGATTTTGCACTTCGGCTTTAGCAATGGTAAATTGGTTTACAGAAAGGCCAAGCCCTACAACTTCATGGACTAAGAATGGAAATACGAGCGTTGTTGATTGTGGTAGTACAGCGCGCATTTTGGCCATTTCATGAGTTTTTGTTTGGCATACATTATAACCATTTAAGGTTATTTTTCCACTGTAAGGAATTTCACCACTCAGAGCTTTGATAAAAGTACTTTTTCCTGATCCATTAGGACCAATAATAATGGTAAAAGCACCACTTTTAGCTTGAAGATTAATGTGTTTAAGAATTTGCTTCTTTCCGCGCTGAACACAAATATTTGTCGCTTCAATCATGAAAAGTCTGTTCCTCGTTTGCATATAAGGATCCATAGAAAGAAAGGTGCACCAAAAAGTGCTGTTACAATTCCAATTGGCAATTCTGCGGGGGCAACAATTAAGCGTGCAAACGTATCAGCAAAAATAAGTAATGCTGCTCCCAAGAGAGCAGAGCAAGGAATGAGATAGCGATGATCAGGACCAATGAGTTGACGTAAAATATGAGGAACAATAATACCAATAAAACCAATACCACCACTGACAGCAACAGCACTACCACACATAAGAGCAACAAGGGGAATAGCAATATTTTTAACGCGTTGAATATGGAAACCAATATGGCCAGCAACAGCTTCTCCAAGAGCAAGGGCATTAAGTGCTCGTGATAAAAAGGGAGAGAAAAGAAGACCAATAACGATGAAAGGGAGAACGAGCCATACTTTCAACCACGTAGCGCCCGCAAGAGAGCCAAGACTCCAAAAAGTGATATCACGGAGTTGTTGGTCATTTGCGATAAAAATCAATGTTCCAACAACTGCACTGCTTAATGCACCAAGAGCAATACCAGCAAGCAGCATGGTTGCAATAGAGGTAAAGCTATTATGCGTTGCTATTATGTAGAGAATAATCGTTGATAAAAGTCCACCAAAAAAAGCACCTATGATAACTTTGTAAGGCTCTAGAAAAGGTGCAAATGAAATAGGAAAAGCAATACCGACAACAATCGCTAAGACTGCTCCAAGTCCAGCACCTGCTGATACACCTATAATTCCAGGATCTGCAAGAGGATTACGGAAAAGCCCTTGCATAAGAACACCGGAGACAGCTAAAGCTGCTCCAATCAACAATCCAAAGATAACACGGGGAAGCCTTATGTCAATAAGCACGAGGTAATCACGCGTTTTACTACTTACTGAAAAATCTTGTGTAAGCATTACATGGAGGAGATCAACGAAAGAAACCTTTGCGGCACCATTCAAGAGCCCACCAAAAATACTGAAGATAAGGAATATTATTAAGCTTAATAATAAAATCTTCCCCTGCTTTGAACGGTTTATTTTTTTACCTTCTTTTGCTTCAGGCAAATGCATCATGGATGTACCGTCTACCATTTTTATCAGCTCTTACCGTTTTGATTTGCACCATAAAGTATCTCAATAAGCTCTCTTGATGCGTCTGCAGTGCGTGGACCAAATCCTAAAAAATACATAGCATCCATCTGTTTTATGGCATGATTTTTTGCTGCTGTTGTTGCTTGAACTGCCGGTATGGCTAAAATCTTATCAATGCTGGTTGATCTTGCACCATGTTTTACAAGTAAGATAACATCAGGATCTGATTTCAATAACGCTTCGCCGTTGAGAAGTTTATATCCTTTATAATCGGTGATAGCATTGATAGCACCTGAAAGTTTTATCATACTATCAGCTGCAGTACCTGTTCCAGATGCCATGACGCGTCCATTTTGCACAGAGAAAACAAAAAGAACACGCTTTGGTGTTGTTACTTTCGCCAAAAGCGCATCGTTTTCTAAAAAATTACGCTTCAATTTTTCAATTAACGCAGCCGCTTGCACTTCTCGATGAATAGCTTGGCCAACGAGGCGAATCTTTTCTATCACATTTTCACGGGAGTAGTCTTCTGGTATGATCACCAGAGGTATTGATGTTTTTTTGAGAATATCAATTGTTGAAGCGGGACCGCTTCCTTCAACAAGCAATATGCCCTCTGGGGCAAGTGATAAAACACCCTCAGGTGAAAGAGCACGCATATATCCAAGCACAGGAAGCTTGAGCGCTTCTTGTGGGTAGACGCTTGTACTATCACGGGCGACAAGTTGATCTTGGGCTCCCAATGCATAGACAATTTCTGTAAGTGCTCCGCCGATAGAAACAATACGAGCATTTTCAGGAAAACGGGTTGTGGGTTCAGCAATCACTTGTTTAGAAAAACAGGTAAGAGAGAGCAGTAAACATATAAGAAAAAGGTTTGATAACCTATGCAAAAGAGATATGAACATGTCTGACCTTACCTTATCTTAGTTACTGCTGTTTTCTTGGCACAATGGTAAACCATTCAATAAAGAGCGCCAATCTTCACGTTCTTTTTGGCCCTCCTTGCGTACGCCAAAGAATTGAATAATCATCTCATCATCTTTATCGAAAACTTCAAGTGAGTTGACATACCCATCAATTGTAGGTTTGCGAACACGCCATACCTTCTTGATTCCAGAAACGAGTAAATGGAGGTGAAATTTCTGATCGAGAACATTAAGCCAAGGTCCCATTTGCTTAATATTCTTTACTTGCCCAGTGAAAATTTGGATACATCCTTTATTTCCAACAAAACACATAATTGGTAACTCTTCTTGCGCAACTTGTTTGAGCATCATCTCAACAGCTTCTATTTTTAACTCATCGGCAAATTCATCTCCGGCATGTTTTACAGCATTATGTCGATTAATTTTCAGTTCAGAAATAATTCCATGAAGTTGATGCACATCAGTCATCTGTCGCCAACGATCTCGGAACTTTTCAACATCTAGCTTTGCCGTATCACATTGTACTGGAGTAGGAGCGGGAGAAATATCAAGTGTGGGTGATTGATCGTCATGAAGCAACTTTTCAACAAGTGCAGCCCATTCTTCCATATTTGTTGCGTCTTGAGAATAGAGTTTGAAAATAGCAATGCCATACTGATCAAAAAATTGCAGACTTTTCATAGGTGTTCCGAGAATAGTCACGTCATGCTCGAAACCAAACTTCCACTGTTTTGAAAAAATACGCAAGTCAATTTCACCGAGTGTTATCGGAATATGCTGACTTTGAACAATCTTCTCAAAACATCCTGTTATTTCATGGACAGCATTTTCATTCCGTGTTAATGCCATGACTATTCCAAGTTTAGGAGCACTTTCCAAGAGAGTAGCGACATCAGCGCGTAGTTTTTTTGCTTTTCCAATCGTACAATAAGCCGCAATGAGTTCTGCTTCGGATATACCAATAGAGTCCGCGAAATCGCGGTTACGCATTTCTTTTTTTTCTTCACGCAAGCGAATAATCATTTCGGCTGTGTATGACATGGGCTTATCCTTATGTTACCTGTTTAAAGGTTAATTGTTTAATTTTAAAACTCAAAAACAGTGAGTTGAACCACTATCAACTAATGGTTCAACTCACCACCAAAAAAGCCCTTATTTTATCAACAATAGAACAATAAAAATCGATAAATTACAAAGAGTTAAAGCGCAAACTTCAAAATTTGTTGTTCAAAGAACAATGAGAACAGAAACGCAATAATTTATTTTTTATCGATATAACCTTTTTAATTGATCTAATGATTAACAAAAGTGACTAAAATTTTTGCACGAACGAAACTTTAAAGTTGCGACCAGGCTGACTATAATAATCCTTCGGTGTTGAGCCGTCATCGGAAGGAAGATCTGATACATTCCAATATTTTTGATTGAACAGATTATAAACACCAGCCCTTATAACAGGACCCTTTTCACCAAATGGCTTCAACCAACCTGACACATCAATAATATTATAACCTGGAATTTTTTGATAGTCCGATTCCTTAGCAACTTTATCACGTTTGGCAGATGAGGTAAGCACGACGTCTGCTCCCCAGATTTCTTTTGCATATCCGATTCCAGCAATCACTTTTAAAGCTGGAATTGAGTTAAGATATTCATCTTTATCAAGATCCTTTCCTTGCGAATAGGTAAGAGAAAAATTGCTATGGAATCCATCATTAAGATCCAAATGTATTTTTGCTTCAGCACCATAAATACGCACATTTGCACGATTTCTATAATGGCGACGTCCCAATGGGTATTCCTCTGATCCCCCTATATTCACAGTGTCTATAAAGTCCTTGTATTGATTGAAAAAGGCACTGAGTGAACCACCTAAATTTCCATTTCCATACCTTATGCCAACATCATACCCATTGCTCGTTTCTGCTTTTAGATCAGGGCTGCCCTTCGAGTAATAAGCAGAGGGTTTCATATAAGAGACATAAAGTTCCGCAATACGTGGTGCACGAAAAGCCTGTGCCCATTGAGCATAAAGTGTTACTTGATCACGAACATCCCACTCCACACGTAATTTGGGAGAAAAACGTGAACCATTTCTTTCTGGAGGAAATTTGTCAGAAAGCAGAGTTTTCTCATAAGAAGACGTTTTCTGAGGGACATACTTATACCAATCATAACGAATTCCAGGTGTGATACGGAAATGGTTATCAGCAAAGCCAATTTCATCTTCGAAAACAAAACCCAAATTATAGCCATTTGTATCTGGTGAATCTGACCGATTAGCGGGCACAAAGAGGCACCCCCGTGCATTTTCCGGCAAGTGACAATTATCTTTCCCGAACAAATAATGATGAAACTTAGATGACAAGACATTAGCGGCAAGCTTTAACGTATGATCTACAGTGCCAATATGAACTTTCTTGAGAGCATCAGCATTGAAACCATAATTGGTATTACGCAAAAAATTATCTCTCAAAAAATCCCCTTTGGGTGCCCGAACACGAAATGAAGTCCTAATATCATGACTTGACTGTCTTTGCCAATAAATCTGTCCACGAAACGCATCAAAAATAGCATCTTCATTGCCGTTATAGTCATAAGAAAGAGAAAGGCGTTCACGGAGTTTGTCGTCCTTGTCATAAACGGAACCACGGGCATAATATCTTTCAGAAGCATTCAATGAATGTGTATCAATATTGTGACCAAAACGCTCTGCTGTAAAACCAAGTCGGTGATTGTCATCAAGGTATTGGTGAATTTTAAAGAGCAAATTGTTTTGGTCAAAATGAGCAGGGTTTTTACGTGTGCGCTCTTCATAGCCTTCTAGGGTTCCCATATTTTTGCGCTCATGACCTTCCGCATAAGAACCTTGGAAAAGCAAAAACGTTTGTTGAGCACGCATTGCAACAGCTTGATCTACGTGCCAACTATTATCAACAGAATGATAACCACTTCTTATAAGACCACCCCAATTTTTTCCTTCTGCGATAAGATCTTCAGGATCAAGGGTACGCAACGCAACAACTCCTCCCAGTGCACCAGATCCATAAAGACTAGAATCCGGTCCCTGAATCACATCAAGTGTGGAAAGCGCACTAAAGTCAAACATTGTGTTACCACTGTTATTACGCAATATATCATTGAACCATGGAAGAACAATACCATCCACTGTTGTGAGAACACGGTTTGCTTCTAAACCACGAATGACAAAACTGTTATTGCTTGGGCTATACCCCACGGTTGGATAAAGACGACTAATATCATAGGCATCAGTTATTTGTTTCTTACGAATATCCTTCGCGGTTTTCCGATCTGTCAGAATAGTGACCGAATCCAAGGCCGTCCCTATTTTTTTCTCTTCAATAACAATTGGTTTGAGTTCAGTGACAGCACCTCCATCTTTATTTCGTGCAAAAACAAATGAAGGTATACAGACCGATAATGCACTTAAAATCACACAGCTTTTATAGATATTTTTTCGTCTTATTTGCATAACACATCACAACCTTTTTAAACATCCCCTCTCTGTTTTGAAATTTTATTTACATACAAAAAGGCTGGACCCGCTGATTAAAACTTGCCAGCCAAGCAGAAATGATTTTGCCAACAAGACAAAATCACTAGAAAACCATATTAAACATGACAAAATCAGTCAAGAAAAAAGTTGCAATTTCAAAATAGCCTGTTTTAATGAGATTTACACCAATATTAAGCTTAAAATAGTGGCAGAAGAAACGATGAATTTTGAAAATACGACGCAATTATTAACTCTTTGGATTGGTGCATTTGTTGGAGCTTTATTTTTGCATGTATTATTGGGAGCGCAGTTTTATTTTCAAAGTACGGGTGTAAGTAATGGCTTGCTCTCGTCGGAGATTATGCTGACTTTTGTGCAAGAAACTATCTATCCGGATGTTGATACAGATTTGTCAGATATTCATACAGAGTCGGATATTAATACAGAGCCAAAAGTATTACAGTCTGATCTTTTAGAGAAGGAGTCAGAGGAATTGGAATCCGTGGATGAAGTTCAATCGGAAGAGCCTCAGCATATGGTAGAACAAGATGACTTAAAGTCTTTGGAAGAACCCCTTCCTCAAAAAGTGGAGCATAAAGCGTTTATCAAAAAAACAATACCGATGCCAAAGGCTGTAGTAAAGCGCTCCAATGCAAAGGTGGTACGTTCTTCTTCCACCAACAAGGGCGTCAGTACAGCAGGGCTTGAAGATATGTTGTTAATGGAGTGGTTAGCAAAGGTACAGTCACAATTAGAAAGGCAAAAAAATTATATTGTGGGACAGCGTACCAGTCGTGCAAAAGGAACGGTGAAGTTAGAATTTATGGTGCATAAGAAGGGGAGTATTTTTTCTAGTCGTGTAGCAGTCTCTGCTGGTAATCCGGAACTTGATCGATTAGCGATGGCAGCACTTCAACGCGTTGGTTCTTTTCCACCACCACCACCATCAAAAGTGAATAAAATAATCAGAGTATCCCTGATATTTAGCTGATTTTTTATATAGGACGCTTATTCTTATAATATATTGATTTATAATAATTATTTACAGTTTGAATAAAAGTTAAAATATAGTTCGTTCGATTTTTTTGACGTTGTGTCAATCAAAACCATCCGCTTACTTATGACACAAGTTGAAGGGGGAGTATGGGTAAAAAACTTCTAAAAAGCAGTGAATATACTTCTTATGAATGTTCTAAATGAAAGGGCTGTTGCAACATTGGGAGTTAAGGGATGATAGAGCTATAGCTTTTATTAAGTAAAGGTTAATCGTGTCTCATCGATTTTTATACCATTCGTGAGAGGATTTTCGTAAGTACTTTTCAGATACACCGTTGTGAAATGGACTTAGAAACATTAAAATAAAACAAGAATAAGAATATAAATAAGAAAAACATACTATTTTTGGATACTCTGTTTTGTGTGAAGGATGTGAGCTTATATGTAAAAATGGGAAAAAAAAGCAAAGCTTTATCTTCATCATTAAAAAATATTGACATATTTAAAAGTCGTAAACCCGAATGAAAAGGGAAGTAGTAGAAGGGAATTGTTTGTCTTTAAGGCTTTCTAACTCAATGAGTCTGTCTTTCTGTTATCAGAGATAATCCAAACGATATACATAATAACGTACTCTTATTTGGTATAGAAATGTTATAAGCAGAACAAAATAGTCTTAAAATATGCTTATGCTATTATACAAGATTTGAATATTGATACTAATAAGCAACAGTAAAAGAATGCCCTATTTGTTTCACTCTTCTCTTATATTTGTAATCATCTATGATATTGTCGTTTATGTTGGGAAGAAATGAACTATTTGTACGACATGTTGATTTATAATGATAATTCATCATTTTGTATTTGAAATAAAAGACCCTAATAGCGTAGGGTTTTCTCATTTTGAATTTATTGATACTGAATCAATTAAAATTACTTGCTTATACATCATAAGCAGGTTGGTATGTGGATACTATTTAAAAAGGAATAAAAACATTTCTTATGAACGCTTTCAAATACTATTTGGGAAGTTAAGGCATATTATTTCCGTCGACCAGAAAGCAGGTCGGTTTTTATATCTATTTTCCCAGTGAGTCTTGCTTTGTAGACACCATAATTTTCCATGACACGCATCACGTAATTACGTGTTTCTGTATAAGGAATACGCTCAACCCAATCAATGACGTTATCGAGAGATTGTCCTCGAGGATCGCCATAACGTTTTATCCATTCATTGACACGACGGGGACCCGCATTATAGCCAATAAGAGTTAGTATATAGGATCCATTAAAACGTTCCAATTGTTCATTGAGAAAATGGGCACCTAATGTTGCATTATAATGAGCATCACTGCTAAATTTTTTAGGAGACCATGCGATTGAGTATTTTTTTGCCAATGCTTTTGCTGTTGTAGGAAGCAATTGGAGTATACCTTGTGCACCTGCTTTTGATATGGCTGTTGGATTAAATTCGCTTTCTTGGCGTGCAATGGCATAGATAAGCGATTTTTCTTCTACAGAAATATTAGTAGAAGCTGGTATAGCTCCCAGAGGATGAGAGAGTGCACCGACATTTTTTCCCTGAAAGACAGCCATTTTCCCAATTTTGAGGCTGGTATAATAGTCTCCATTTTTTTCTGCCATAACAGCCAGAAGGGCTAATTCGCCGGGGCTTTCTATTTTTTTTCCGAGCTCTCTATAAAAAATTTTAGCAAAATCAGCATAGCCGGCTGCTTCAAGACGTTGAATTGCTTTGATCGCTTTTCGTGCACTAAAATGTTGTCGCTCAGCAGTTGTTGGTTTGGGAAAGGAAACTTTAAGCTTTTTTTGGTTGAGTCGTGCAGCGGCTAATTGACCGTAGTAAGTTGCACCAAAATGAGCTGCGCGATGAAAGTATTGCTGGGCATTTTTATGTTCTTCTAGCGTTTCTGCTGTTCGTCCCATCCAGTAATATCCACGTGATGCAGAAAAAGGTAAAGAAGAGAGTTGAGGAATACGTGAAAAATGCTGCATTGCCAATTTAGGGTTATGAAGAAACCGTAGTGCGTACCATCCTGCATGAAACTCAGCATCGATAGCTAATGCAGATGTTATACCAGTGTGCATTGCAACGAGTTGATAAGCAATTTTTGGTTTGTTTAAATCGAGCATTTCACGAGAAAGGGCGCGTTGTTCTTTCCACAAAGAATGAGGGTTCATAAGGCGGAATGCATCTTTTGATGTTTTCATCATGAGTGCTGCAGCTGCATTATATTGCTCTGTTCGTCGAAGATGGCGTATTCGAGCAAACTGAAAAAGAGGATCTTTTTGCCATGATCTTTCTACAGCTTTTAATTTTTGTGTAGCTCTAGGATCATTTTTTTCAACGGCCACAAAAGCATCAAAAAGAGATTGAGCATGGGCTAATTTTGCAACGCGTGCTGCTGAATCAAAACGATATGCATACAGCATAAACTGCATGCGTTTCAGATGATCAATAGGTTTTAATGCAGCGCTTGCATTTTTAAGAACAAATATTTCTTCTTTTGCATTAAGCTGTGTTTTATGCCACCATGGCGCAATAACGTGTCGAGCACGAGTGGTTTGTCCCGTTGCAATAAGTGCTTTAGCGAAGAGAGCCATTCCTTGCGCTGTTTGGGGCGGGTGATGAGAAAATTTTTGGATGATTGCGCGTGTGAGGTTGGTTTCGTTAAGAAAAGCACGTTCAGCATTGCGTTGTATCGTTTCTATACCGGGCCATCCTTTTAGCATGTTGATTGCATTAAATATTTCAGAACTTGGTATATTAGCTTGGTTTGATATCCCCAGCGCCCATGTCAAAATATGACGATCAAGGCTATGTTTTTCCATTGAATTACGAAGGTTTATTGTTTTTGCAATATTGTTGTTTGCTAGTGCATCTAGACCAGCTTTCAGTTGCTGAAGTGTAGCAGTATTGTGTGATGTCGTGTGTATCTGTTGAAGAGGCTCTTGAGCTCTTTTTTCGGGAAAGGGAGTAGGGCGCACCAAAGGGATTGGCGCTTTCCCGTGCAAAAGAGGTGTTTGCGCGGATGCACTTGAAAATAAAATTCTTATTGCCAGTATAAGTGCAGTAAAGGTTGATACGAAAAGAGAGGTGGAAAATACACGCATAGAGAAAAGACCTTGAGACCTTGCTTTTTGTAAAAACTTAAGGATTTATAGAACACAAGCATGAAAAACGCGTTAATATAGACGGTTTATTTTAAACAAATGTGCAACATTTAAGGAGGGACATTTTCATCTTATGAGGGCTTTTTTTGAAATTCATCTTGCTTCAATGATAGAGCAAGATTATGTTCTATTTAAAATTTATAAAAGGCGATTATTAAAAAAATAAAAGCGAATATTATAGGGAGTTTATCATGCTCAAGGGAGCTATAACTGCGCTTATTACACCGTTTGATAATAAGGGCGCAATTGATGAGAAGGCGTTTTGTGATTTTATTGAATGGCAGATCACACAAGGGATTAACGGTGTAAGCCCAGTTGGGACAACCGGTGAATCAGCAACGTTAAGTCATGAAGAACATAAGCGGATTATAGAATTGTGTGTTGAGCAGGTCGCAAAGCGTGTTCCTGTTGTTGCTGGAGCGGGATCAAATAGCACAAGTGAGGCTGTAGAGCTTGCACAATACGCGCAAAAAGCTGGTGCAGATGCAGTTTTGGTTGTCACTCCCTATTATAATAGACCAAATCAATCTGGTTTATACAAACATTTTTCTTCCATTGCCAAAGCTGTTTCTATTCCGATTATAATTTATAATATTCCTGGTCGTTCTGTTATCGATATGGCTGTGGAAACGATGAAAGACCTTTATCAAGATTTTAAAAATATCATTGGTGTAAAAGATGCAACGAGCAGAATTGAACGCGTTAGTGAACAACGTGAAAAGTGTGGGAAGGATTTTGTACAGCTTTCCGGTGATGATTGTACAGCGTTAGGTTTTAATGCACATGGAGGTATGGGGTGTATTTCAGTTTCCTCCAATGTTGCTCCAAAGCTGTGTGCAGAGCTTCAAGCTGCTTGTTTTCGTGGTGATTATAAAACAGCACGAGAATTAAATGATCGCTTGATGCCTCTTAATCGTGCTGTGTTTATTGAGCCTAGTCCAGCGGGTATTAAATATGCTGCTGCAAAATTAGGATTTTGTGGTGATACTGTGCGTTCTCCGATTGTTCCATTAACAGAAAGAACAAAGAAGATTATTGATGCAGCCCTCAGTCATGCTGGTATTTTAAAAGCATAAAATGATATTGACAAAGCCATGAATAAAAAAAAGAACGCGCCCGTACGGAAAATAATTGCTGACAATCGTAAAGCACGTTTTAATTTTGAAATCCTTAATAATCTCGAGGCCGGTCTTGTCCTTCAGGGAGCGGAAGTAAAGTCCTTACGTTCTAATCATGCCAATATTGCTGAAAGCTATGCGAGTTTTGAGAATGGGGAATTATGGTTAGTAAACAGCTATATTCCTGAATATACGCAGGCTAATCGTTTTAATCATGAACCGCGACGTTTGCGCAAGTTATTACTTTCAAAACGTGAGATGGCACGTTTTTTTAATGCAACGTCTCGTGAAGGAATGACACTTGTTCCTCTTAAACTTTATTTTAATGAACGAGGGCGTGTTAAGTTGGAGATTGCTCTAGCGCGGGGAAAAAAGCTTCATGATAAGCGCGAAACGGAAAAAAAACGCGATTGGGGACGTGAAAAAGCAAGACTTTTAAAAAGATATGGATGACGGATGCGATTTAGATATCCTTTATTTATAGCGCTGGTTTAAAACAGTTTTAGCATTGGTCTAAGTATGTTTTTGCTGCTTGAAAAATTTGGTGAAACATGGCGTCTGTCAAGCGTCCAGTATTTGTATTATAACGAGAACAGTGATAGCTCGAAAAGATGCGTAATCTGCCGATGTTATTAATTTCGCCGTGTCCAAAAGGGTGAGCTAAAACTTTTGCATTAAGGGCACGTATCGTTGAATGGTGCGCAATGGTGCCTAAGGTAATAACGGCTTTAAGTTTGGGAAGATTTGTTAAAAGAGGTGAGAAGAAATAGCGGCATGTGTTAATTTCTGCACCGGTGGGTTTATTTTCTGGGGGAACACAACGAACAGAGTTGACGATTGCTGCATCAATCAGTTCAAGAGTATCGTCTGCTCTTTCTTCAAAGGTTCCTTGGGCAAAACCAAATTTTTTTAAAGTTGAATAAAGTAAGTGCCCAGCATAATCACCAGTGAATGGACGTCCAGTTCGATTTGCACCGCGTAATCCAGGAGCAAGCCCAACAATAAGCAGGCGCGTTGTGTCTGCTCCTTTATAAGGAAAAAAGGGGCGCACCGGTGCGTTGTACCAACTTGGTTCTTTTACACGCCAGTCAGCGATAAACTGATGGAGCCTAGGACATAAATTGCAATTTTTGGGCGGTTCTGGGCAAAGTGATGTTAATTGGCTATTCATGGTGTTAGGCATCAATCGTTTTTTCTATTTTTTTGAATCTTTTATAGCGTATATGACGGGTTATGTTTTGAGAAACAATCTATAATGAATATAAATAAAATTTAATATAAACTTATTGCTAATTATTATGTAAAGAGAGGTAATCTTTCAGTAATTTATTCGATGAATAAGAGTGCAATACACATGATGTTCAAAGAAAAAAGTTCTCTCTTTAAATACAGATATTATCATAAAAAGTATGCATAAGGCTGCCGTTATTGCAAAGGATTTTAAACAGCTGATATTCCTTTTAAAAGGAGGAAGACTACAGACAAGCATTTTGTCAAGAAAGACCTCCCTTTGTTTGAAGCCAATCTATTGGAATGCTTTTAAGAGCAGCTTTGATAATAAGAGCAGCTTTGATAACGAGCATGAATAGGTTATACATTTTTATAAATTTTCTAAGAATTTTCTTAAATAAGTTCTTTAATCAAAAAATATAAAAGTTTTTGTTGTTTTTCTTGTGTTTTATTTTGATTATTGTATATACTTCCCTATCCGCTATTAAATTTTTTTATTTGAGAAAGAGGCATAAATGGCCCGCGTAACGGTAGAAGATTGTATTGATAAAGTTGACAACCGCTTTGAATTGGTACTTTTAGCAGGTCATCGGGCGCGTCAGATTTCACAAGGAGCGCAGATTACGGTTGATCGTGATAATGATAAAAATCCAGTTGTTGCTTTGCGTGAAATAGCAGAAGAAACATTGTCGCCTGCTGATTTAAAGGAAGACCTTATTCATTCGCTGCAAAAACATGTGGAAGTAGATGAGCCAGAAATGGCAAGTGAATTTATTACCCATTCAGGTGAAGCTGAAAGTGTTTTTAATACGTCGTCGCAAGAAGAAGCTACTTCATTTGATCATATGTCAGAAGAAGAGCTTTTAGCGGGTATCGAAGGTTTGGTTGTTCCAGAAAAAAGTGACGATTATTAATTGCAGCAATTTATATTACAGGAGTAAAGATACCTTGTCTGTAAGGAGCAGTTATTTTTCTTGTCTTTTATTGATAAGATGTGTTCAATAAGGATTAGGGATGTGAAAAGATAAAGGATATGCTCGTATGATGCGTCAGTGTGAGCTTGTTGGACGTGTTCAACGTTACAAGTCTGACGTAGATGAGGCTCTTTTAAACAGGGCCTATGATTATGCAATGAGAAAGCATGCACATCAAAAGCGTGCTTCGGGTGATCTTTATTTTTCTCATCCTTTAGAAGTTGCTGCTATTTTGACAGATATGCGGTTGGATGAGGCAACGATTGCTGTTGCTCTTTTGCATGATACAATTGAAGATACAAGCGCTACACGAGCAGAAATTGATCAGCTTTTTGGTTCTGAAATTGGCAAGTTGGTTGAAGGACTTACAAAACTTAATAAGCTTGATCTTGTATCAAAGAAAGCCGTACAGGCAGAAAATCTTCGTAAACTCCTTATTGCCATTTCTGATGATGTTCGTGTTCTTTTAGTCAAACTTGCTGATCGTCTTCATAATATGCGCACCCTTGGTGTTATGCGTGATGAGAAGCGCCGGCGAATTGCTGAGGAGACGATGGATATTTATGCGCCGCTTGCTGGTCGTATGGGTATGCAGGATATGCGCGAGGAATTAGAAGATCTCTCTTTCTTTTATTTAAATCCAGAAGGTTATCGTACGATTACCAATCGTCTTTCTGAGTTATCAAAACGCAATCGTGATTTGCTTTCCACAATTGAAAACGAGTTGACAAAACTTTTTTTCGAGCATGGCATTAAAGCGAATGTTAAAAGCCGTCAGAAAAAGTCGTATTCCGTCTTTCGCAAAATGGAAAGCAAGGCGCTCTCTTTTGAACAATTATCCGATATTTTTGGATTTCGTGTGATTGTTGAAACAGTGGATGATTGTTATCGCGCTCTTGGTGTTATTCATACGACTTGGCCAATGGTTCCAGGTCGTTTTAAAGATTATATTTCTATACCAAAGCAGAATGATTATCGTTCCATTCATACAACGATTGTGGGACCATCGCGACAACGTGTTGAATTGCAGATTAGAACTGCTGCTATGGATGAAATTGCTGAATATGGCGTTGCGGCACATTCCATTTATAAAGAGCAAGGTTCTAATTATTCGGCTTCGAGGTTATCAAATGAAACAAATGCGTATGCATGGTTGCGCCAAACGATTCAATCTTTGTCAGATGGAGATAATCCGGAAGAATTTTTAGAACACACAAAGCTTGAGCTTTTTCAAGATCAAGTTTTTTGTTTTACGCCGAAAGGTCGATTAATTGCTTTTCCTAAAGGAGCTACGCCTATTGATTTTGCTTATGCCGTCCATACAGACATCGGTGATTCTTGTGTGGGTGTGAAAATCAATGGTCGTATTATGCCTTTAATGACCAAATTAAAAAATGGTGATGAGGTTGATATTATTCGTTCACACGCTCAAATTCCGCCAGCTGCGTGGGAATTTCTTGTTGTCACAGGTAAAGCACGTTCAGCTATTCGACGAGCAAGTCGTGCCGCGGTACGTAAACAATATTCGGGTTTAGGATATCGTATTCTCGAGCGTTCATTTGAATATATGGGAAAACAATTTTCAAAAGACGTTTTGAAGAAAGTTTTGCCACGTTTAGCACGTAAAGATGTAGAGGATGTATTGGCGGCTGTTGGGCGTGGAGAGCTGTTTTCCGCTGATGTGATTAAAGCGGTTTATCCTGATTATCAAGATCACCGTGTGGTACAAAAGTCATCTTTTAAGTCTGGGGAAGAAGGTTGGTTTAATATTGAGAATGCCCAAGGTATGATTTTTAAAGTTCCAGAAAATGAAAAGAATGCAATGGTCGAGAATCATCAATCTAAAGCATTGCCTATTAGAGGAACCCGTGGAGATATACCCGTACGTTTTTCACCGGAAGGAGCAGTACCTGGAGATCGGATTGTTGGTATTATGCAGCCTGGGGCTGGGATCGTTATTTATCCAATACAGTCTTCAGCTTTGATGGCGTATGATGATCAGCCAGAACGATGGATTGATGTCCGCTGGGATATTGATGCCCAAATGAATGAACGTTTTCCTGCACGGATAAATATTTTGGTTGTAAATAGTCCTGGTTCTTTGGCTGAAATTACACAAATAATTTCTGCTAACGATGCCAATATCCAAAATTTATCTTTTATCCGTACAGCACCGGATTTTACAGAAATTATGATTGATTTGGAAGTGTGGGATTTAAAACATTTGAATCGTATTTTTTCTCAGTTAAAAGAGGCAGGTTCAGTAAGTACAGTACGGCGGGTTCATGGATAAAAAGAAAGATTTTGCAATGAATACACAAGATGTCATTGATATTTTTAAACAAGCAGATGCTATTCTAGAAGGGCATTTTATTTTAACATCGGGGCGCCATAGTGCGACTTATATGCAAAAAGCGAAAGTATTCATGCATGCTGACTTGACGGAAAAGTTATGTCGTGGGTTGGCTGAAAAAATCAAAAAATCTATCGAGGGAGAAATTGATTATGTTGTGGGTCCCGCAATTGGCGGCCTTATTCCTTCCTATGAAACTTCACGTCACCTTGGTGTTCCTTCTCTTTGGGTAGAGCGTGTAAATGGCATCTTTGAATTGCGTCGTTTTGAAATCAAGAAGGGGGCACGGGTTGTTATTGTCGAAGATATTGTGACAACGGGTCTTTCCATTCGTGAGACTATTGAGGCGCTTGTTGCAGCAGGAGCAGAGGTATTGGCCAGTGCATGTATCCTTGATCGTTCTGGTGGTAAGGTCAATGTTGGAGTTCCATTGATTGCGCTTGCTGAATATGAGATAACCTCTTATACTAGTGATGCACTTCCTGCAGAGCTTTCTGTCCTTCCAGCGATTAAACCAGGCAGTCGAAATATTTAATTGTCTTTCTGTTTTTTTTTGTGCAAAAGCTTAAAAAGATTAATTTGGATGATATAGATTATTTCATCATCAAAAGATGTATATTGAGAGTCATATGCTTTTTCGTAGTCGAGAACCAATAGATTTTGTAACGCGTATTCGACTTTGGTTATGGCCACGTCGTTCATTTTCTCGCTCATTTTGCTACATACATAAACGTATTTTGCGTATATCAGCAACACCGCATGAAGTAGCATTAGGGGTTGCTGTTGGCATTTTTTTAGCTTGTTCCCCTTTCTTTGGGTTGCATATTATTTTGGCAATATTTTTATCTTGGCTTTTGCGTGCAAACTTTGCTGCCGCAATCATTGGGACGATTTTTTCTAATCCACTCACATTTTTATTGATTGTCATGGCTGATTATAAAGTAGGGTATTTTTGTTTATCACTTTTTAGTGATGTCAAAGAGATTTCTCTTTCGCAAATTCGTGCTCTATTTAATGGTTTGACATTGTCAAATCTCTCTCTCCTCTTTAAAGGCGCATGGGACACAATTATGAGTCCTATGATTTTAGGTGGAACTCTTTTAGGTATTGTTTTTGGTAGTTTATCTTATATAGGTGTTTACAGAGCAACGGTTCGTTTTAAACAAAAGCGATATCAAAAGATTATAAAAAAAAGGCATTTAAAGAAGCGTTCATCGTAAGAAAGATCGGGTAATATGGTATGATTGTTGGTCTTGGAAATGATCTGGTTGATATACGACGTATTGAGAAAATATTGGTTCGTTATGGTGAGCGTTTTACCCAACGTATTTTTACGGATATTGAAAAGAATAGATCCAAAAATCTCAAAAAAAGCTCCTCTTCCTATGCAAAAAGATTTGCTGCTAAAGAAGCATGCGCTAAAGCCTTAGGAACGGGAATTGCTTGTGGTATCAATTGGAAAGACATGGGGGTCGTTAATTTGCCATCTGGTAAACCAATAATGCAATTAACAAATCGTGCGCAAGTGCAACTTCAAAAGTTATTACCTCCTCACCATGATGCAGTTATTCATCTTAGCATAACAGATGATTTTCCTTGGGCACAGGCGTTTGTTATTATCGAAGCACTTCCACGTGGATAGATGGTGTGAGAGATTGTGCTTTTGTTATTTGAATATTATGATGAAAAAAAATTATATCTGTGATGAGAAGGCAGTTGGTGATGATCCAAAAAGATAAAGTGCATAAAAAAGAAAAAAAAGGTGGGGTTCGTGAATTTATTTCTGTTTTAGTACAGGCTCTGCTTTTAGCAGCCGTTATTCGGACACTTTTTTTCCAGCCTTTTAGTATTCCTTCCGGTTCAATGCGTCCTACTTTGTTGGTGGGAGATTATCTGTTTGTTTCTAAGTATGCATATGGGTATTCTCGTTTTTCCATCCCCTTTTCTCCTCCTCTTTTTTCTGGACGAATTTGGGCATCTCAACCTCAACGTGGAGATGTGGTCGTTTTTCGCTTACCAAGTAATCCGAAGATTGATTATATAAAACGCGTTATTGGGCTACCAGGTGATCGTATACAAGTCCGTCAAAGTATTCTTTATATTAATGATGAGGCTGTTTCACGTCACTTTATGGGGGAGATTGATAATTCTGATATAACAGAGGTTAATTATCCTGTTGAGGTTTATCGCGAGACAATGCCTAACGGTGTCAGTTATGATACACTTGATTTAGCTTTCATCCCGAAAGTCGATGATACAAAAGTCTTTGAAGTTCCTCAAGGACATTACTTTATGATGGGAGATAACCGCGACAATTCAGATGATAGTCGTTTAGATGTAGGCTATGTTCCAGAAGAAAATCTTATTGGTCGCGCGAGCGTGATTTTCTTTTCTATCAGTAACGGTTCAAGTGCTTGGCAGGTTTGGCGCTGGCCATTTGATGTGCGTTGGAAGCGTTTGTTTTCTTTCATAAATACGGTTCATGATTTGCCGCTTATCAAGCAAGGAAACAACGATGAAACGTCTAATGATTGATCAGCTTTTCAAGCTGACGGGGCATCGTTTTAAAGATGAAGAGAGGTTAAAGAAGGCATTAACACACTCGAGTGTGCAAGATTCGGAACAGGGGAATTATGAACGACTAGAGTTTCTAGGGGATCGGGTTTTAGGGCTTTTGATTGCAGAAATGCTGTATCAACTTTTTCCTCAGGCAAGTGAAGGTGAATTATCAGTCCGTTTGAATCATCTGGTCAATGCGCAGACATGTGCTGATATTGCGCGTGAAATGAGGCTGCCTGATATGATCCGAGTTGGTTTTGAGATGAAAAATTTCGAGGGGCGTCGACTCATCAATATGCATGCAGATGTCGTGGAAGCTTTGATTGCCGTGATATATCTCGATGGAGGATTGGAAAGCGTTCGCCCTTTTATTCAAAAATATTGGCATAGTCGGGCAAAGAAAATGGATGCTGGTCGGCGTGATGCCAAGACCGAATTACAGGAATGGGCGCATATCCAAGGCAATGCACAACCACATTATCAGGTTATAAAACGTTCAGGTCCAGATCACGATCCTGTTTTTATGGTAGAGGTAAGTATTTCTGGGTTTGCTTCAGAGATTGGGCAGGGAAGCTCCAAAAGATATGCCGAAAGAATGGCAGCTGAAAAAATTTTGCGACGAGAGGGTGTATGGAAAACAGTGGGAAAAAATGATCATGAGTGACGTTATGAAAACGCGTTCTGGGTTTGTTGTGCTTATTGGGATGCCTAATGCCGGTAAATCGACATTGGTTAATCAATTGGTTGGAACAAAGGTTTCAATTGTAACGCATAAGGTACAAACAACACGAACTTTAATCCGCGGTATTGTCATTCATGATGATGTGCAAATTGTGTTGGTCGATACACCGGGTGTTTTTCGTCCCCATAAGCGCTTAGAACGTGCCATGGTCTCTGCTGCTTGGGGAGGGGCTAAGAGCGCGGATGTTCTGCTCGTTTTAATTGACGCTCAAAGTGGTCTTTCGGATGAAGTTGATATGATGTTAGATATTGTAAACAACATGAAACAAGAAAAAGTTCTTGTTCTTAATAAGGTTGATACAGTTGTTAAATCATCTCTTCTAGCGTTAACCACTAAAATAAATGAACGTGTAAAGTTTGCGCAAACATTTATGATTTCTGCTCTAAACGGTTCTGGTTGCAAGGATTTACTTCATGCGTTGAGTAATATGATGCAGGAGGGACCATGGTATTATCCGGAAGATCAAATTTCCGATATGCCCATGCGTCATCTTGCTGCTGAAATTACGCGTGAAAAACTCTTTCTTCGTCTTCATGATGAACTTCCTTATTCCTCAACGGTTGAAACAGAAAACTGGGAAGAGCGTTCAGATGGTTCCGTCAAAATTAATCAAGTTATTTATGTCGAGCGTGAGAGTCAGAAAAAAATTGTCTTAGGAGCAAAAGGCGATACAATTAAGGCGATTGGTCAAGCAGCACGTAAAGAACTTATGGAAATTATGGATCAAAAGGTTCATCTTTTTCTCTTTGTGAAAGTGCGCGATAATTGGGATACTGATCCAGAACGTTATCGCGAAATGGGATTGGATTTTTTAAAATAAGATTTTTAAAAATAATTAAAGTAAAATGAAGTGGAAAGAACAAGCTGTTATTCTTGGTACACGCCAATATGGTGAAACAAGTGTTATTCTTGAGGTTATGACACGTGAACATGGTCGTTATATGGGAGTGGTAAAAGGGGGGCGATCGCGTCGTATGGCTGCTCTTCTTCAACCTGGAAATTTTGTGGAGGCTGAATGGTGGGCTCGTTTAGAAGAGCATTTGGGACTTTTTCGGCTTGAAGCTCTTGATTTACATGCGGCAAGATTAATCTGTCTACCAGAAGCACTTTATGCTTTGCAATTGATAGCTTTTCATTTGCGACTTCTTCCCGAACGTGATCCGCACCCCGTTTTATATGATATTTTACACCTTTTTATGCAGAATTTTGATGAACCATTTGTAAATGCAGAATTGCTTGTACGTTTTGAAATGCGGCTTCTTGAAGAACTTGGTTTTGGTCTTGATTTATCTTGTTGTGCTGCAACAGGTCGTCAGGAAAGGCTTCGTTACGTATCACCAAAATCTGGACGGGCTGTCTGTGAAGAAGCAGGGGAACCTTGGAAAAAAAAGCTTCTCATTCTACCACAATTTCTTGTGCAAAGAACAACTCGTCCTACTGATTCTAGTGACATAATAAATGGTTTTATACTGACGGGTTTTTTTCTTATGCGTCATGTCTGGGAGCCACGAGATATAAAGCAGCCGTCAGTACGCATGAATTTGATACAATTGTTTGAGCGCCAATTTGGTATACAAGCATTAATTTATTGATCTGATGATAATTGAATGGGAAAATGAAAGTTTTAAAGACAATTGCTGAAGTCCGACAATATACTTCAGAGGAACGACGTTTAGGTTTTTCGATTGGTTTTGTTCCAACAATGGGGGCATTGCATGATGGTCATCTTGCATTAGTACAGTATGCAAGAGCAATGTGTGATCGCGTATTGGTTTCTATTTTTGTCAATCCAAAGCAATTTGGACCTCATGAAGATTTTGCTCAATATCCAAGAGACTTGAAGGGCGATTGTGCTTTGTTAGAAGAAGCAGGTGTTGAATGTGTTTTTGCTCCTTCTGTAGATGAAATGTGGCCACTGGGAAATGATACAATTGTGCAAGTGAAAAAATTATCACGTATTTTGATGGGAAAATTACGTCCAGGGCACTTTTGTGGTGTGACAAGCGTTGTTGCTAAACTTTTTAACATTGTCCAACCAGATAAGGCTTTTTTTGGGGAAAAGGATTTTCAACAAATTTTAATTATTCGGCGTATGGTTGAAGATTTGGCTTTTCCTATTGAAATTGTTGGAGTTCCTATTCTACGGGAGTCAGATGGTGTAGCTTGTTCTTCACGCAATCAGTTTTTAACATTAGAAGATCGTAAAGCTGCCAAAATTATTCCTGAAAGTGGGAAAGCAGCTGAAAAGCTTTACCATGAAGGTGAACGGTCGGTTGATAAATTATGCAAAACTGTTCGTGATATTTTACAACAAGAAACGCGTGCAATCATTGAAGCAATAGATTTACGGGATATGGAAACTTTATGCGTGATTAAAGGAACATTGAATAAACCAGCAGTTTTACTTCTTACTGTTCGCTTTGGAGAGGTAAGGCTGATTGATCAATATATATTGCAAGAGAAGGGCGGAAAATGAGTGTACATAAAACCGTAAAGCGTATAACATCTTCCGAAATACGTGCAAGAAAGGGACAACAGCCAATTGTTTCTTTAACAGCTTATCAAGCTTATACTGCGCGGATTGCTGATCCATATTGCGATATCCTTTTGGTTGGTGATAGCGTTGGTATGGTTGTGTATGGGTTTGAGACAACGCTTCCTGTTAATTTAGATATGATGATTTTACACGGACAAGCCGTGGTGCGTGGATCTCAAAAAGCTCTTGTGGTTATTGATATGCCTTTTGGCTCTTATGAGGAAAGTCCAGAGCAAGCTTTTTTTAATGCATCGCGTATTCTTGCTCAAACGGGGTGTGGTGCAGTTAAGCTTGAAGGTGGTGTTTATATAGCGGAAACAATTGATTTTTTGTGTAAACGTGGCATTCCAGTGATGGGGCACATCGGTCTTACACCCCAGGCGGTGAATCGTTTTGGTGGTTTCAAAACACAAGGACGAAAACAGAGTGATTGGCAAAGAATTGAAGCCGATGGGGCTGCAATTGAGGAGGCCGGTGCTTTTGCTATTGTTTTAGAAGGGATTGTCGAACCTTTAGCAGTAAAACTGACAGAAAAGCTTTCTATCCCTACGATCGGTATTGGTGCATCCAATCAGTGCGATGGACAAGTATTGGTTATGGAAGATATGTTGGGCTATGGTGCTCATGTGCCAAAATTTGTACGCCGTTATGGAGACCTTGAACAAGCCATGGAAACTGCAATAAAGAATTATGCAGAGGATGTCACATCTCGTGCTTTCCCAGCGGATAATGAAGTTTATAAACTAAAATAAACTTCAGTTTAAGATGAAAAGTTTGACAAGGGAACATTTGTTATTTTGATAATGAAAGTGCATTATTTCATATATTTTGTATGCAATTTGAGCTGTGATTTTTTCCATTTCTTTAATGGAGTCACTCCTCTCATGCAAAACAGAACGCCATTGGGTTGCTAAGTCATGTGCTTTTTTTAAGAAAGCTTTCTTAAGGAACTCAACTCCTATTTCGCGACGGCTTTTGTGAATGGTATAACGGTAAAGCTCCTATGAAGTGTACACTTTACAGAGCACTAGCATCTTTACGCTTCATAAGAGACATTTCAAATTCTTTCTTTAAAAGTTTTTACCCATATGCCGGTCCCACTTATGACGTGCAAGAGAATGATTTTGATTGATTCAATATAAACAGATTTGAAATGAGTGAATCTCACGATATTAGGGGCTCTTATTCAACATGAAAAAAACAATGAATTATTATTATAAATCAGTGTGATGAGTCTTTAATGATAGGGAAGAAACAATGCGAAGAGTCTATAATCTTTGGGCATCCAAGTCATTGAAGCGAGTTAAAAATGCGTTTTCAATTTGTTGGGTAGAATAGGGGTATAAATTAAGATCATCGGGTAAAATATTATTGGGAGAGCCAAAATAGCGAAGGGCTTCTTCTGTACTAAATCCAGCAAGCGTAATCGCTTCATAATATGCAGCGATACGGTCGGCTTGTTTGATTTTTTTTAAAAGTTTTTGAGAAAGATCAACGGGGAGAGAAAAGCGCATGTGGATAGCATCTTGGATGTCCTTTTCAATGCGTTCATATTGTTTTCCTATGACAGCTTTAAAGGGGGAAATCATATCGCCGATGACATATTCTGGAGCATCATGAAGAAGAGCATAAAGACATTCGTTGCTTCCCGATTGTGGAAAAAGTTTTTGAAATATTTGTTCAACCAAAAGTGAATGTTGTGCAACAGAATAGGCATGCTCCCCTCGTGTTTGACCGTTCCAACGTGCCACGCGAGAAAGTCCATGGGCAATATCTTCAATTTCAACATCAAAAGGAGAAGGGTTGAGAAGATCAAGTCTGCGTCCAGAGAGCATTCTTTGCCAAGCGCGTGCTTCTCCATTTTTTAATAATTCAGCTTTAGCCATGCGTATTTTCTATAGTATTTTCAGGAAAGGTAAAATTCATATTTTCAGCAATGTTTATAGTGACAGGAATGTTTTTTACAGTAAAGGGGATGTTATGGTCCATAGAATCTTTGACGTGGTCAACACGCATTAAAGCGAGAGCCTCATTTTCTACACACGTTCCCAAGTAGCCAAGCACTTTTGTTCCTGCTTCAATGCTAGATTGAGGGGTTAATTCACACTGGCCTTTTACAATAAAAATACGGCGACGTGCTGCACGGCGGTGGTGCATTCGTGAAACAATTTCTTGTCCAATATAACATCCTTTATTGAATGAGAGTCCATTGATTTGATCGTAATTAATATCATGAGGAAAGACTTTGCCAACTTCATAGTCTTGACCACTTTCCGCAATTGCATAACGGATACGCAATTGATTCCATGTATCATGATATTCTGAAGTCAAAAAAGGTTTTTTGCCATAGATTCGTATTATTTTTTCTTGTTGTGGGAAGCGTTTATCAACAAAACTTGAATCAAAATTTAAAGTATCTGATTCATTATTCAAAGAAACCGTAACAAGCTCTTGTAATGGTTGTGTAATTTCTACTTTTTTACGCAGCTTATAGAGTAACAGACGTTGGTGAAGCGTATCAGCTAAAGGCATTCTGATATCAATCAGGTAACCATTTTCTTTTTTTCCGATAAGAAAATCAGCAAGAACCTTTCCTTGTGGGGATAAAAGGGCTCCAGGGAAAAGTTCCTGTGGACTGATTTTTTTTACATCTGTCGTGATCAAGGATTGTAGAAAATCTGTTGCTTCTTCGCCTGTAATTTGAATAAGTCCGCGGTTTTTTAAGCAAATGGCATTTTGTTTTTCAATCATGGTTCTTGCCTTTCTGCTCAAAGTTACATAATCGATAAGTGAGCAATATGTAAGGAGCGTGGCTATGTTTAAAACATTTGATACAATTTTTAAAGGTGCAACACTTGTGAATCATGATGGAAGAAGCAAGCGTGATATTGGTATTACAAATGGTCGTATTGCTGAAATAGGCAACCTTACATGTGCATCGGCTAGTGAGGTCATTGATTGTACGGGGCTTCATATTTTACCAGGAATTATTGATAGCCAAGTGCATTTTCGTGAGCCAGGAAATGAATATAAGGAGGATTTGGAAAGTGGCTCGTATTCTGCTGTGTTAGGGGGTGTTACGGCAGTTTTTGAAATGCCTAATACCAATCCGTTGACAACATCAGAAGAAACATTAAACGATAAGGTTAAACGCGGATTTCATCGAATGCATTGTGATTTTGCATTTTGGGTTGGAGGAACGCGTGAAAATGCCCATGAACTCTCTGAGTTAGAAAGACTTCCTGGTGCGGCTGGAATTAAAGTCTTTATGGGGTCCTCTACCGGTGATCTTTTGGTTGATGATGATGAAAGTGTACGCCTTATTTTGAAGAATACACGCCGTCGTGCAGCTTTTCATTCTGAAGATGAGGCGAGGCTCAAAGAGCGTAAAATATTGCGTATTGAAGGGGATGCATCATCACATCCGATTTGGCGTGATGAAGTTGCGGCATTAAAATGTACGCAGCGTTTGGTAAAAATTGCCCATGAGACAAAAGCACGGATTCATGTGTTACATCTTTCGACAGAAGAAGAAATTGATTTTCTAAAAAAACATAAGGATGTTGCAACAATTGAAGTGACACAACATCATTTGACTCTCACGGCTGATGATTATAAGAAGTTTGGTACATTAATTCAGATGAATCCGCCTATTCGTGAGTCGCGCCACCGTGAAGCTCTTTGGTACGGTGTTCAACAAGGAATTATTGATGTCTTAGGCTCAGATCATGCGCCTCATACTCTTGAAGAAAAACTTCAACCTTATCCCTCTTCACCTTCAGGAATGACAGGGGTGCAAACAACAGCAGCAATTATGTTGACACATGTGAATGAAGGAAAAATATCTCTTGAACGTTTTGTTGATCTCACTTCACATGGCCCTAGTCGTATTTTTGGTATAAGCTGTAAAGGGCGCATTGCTGTTGGGTACGATGCTGATTTAACCATTGTTGATCTTAAGAGAGAAGAAATTATTACGAATGGCTTAATTGGTTCGCGTGCCGGTTGGACACCTTATGATGGTCAAAAAGTTAAAGGTTGGCCTGTTGGGACTATTATCCGTGGTATGCGCGTTATGTGGGAAGGTGAAATTGTCACACCTTCACAAGGAGAGCCTGTTAAATTTATGGAAACTTTGGTGTAAACAGATTAAAAAGTATGCCGTAAAATATCATCTTTTAGAGTGATGATATAGGGTATGTCAGCCTCTTTGGCACATAAGTGTTTTTTTATGCGTGGTGAATATTCTTAGGCTTATTTGTAGAAACTATGAAGCAAATTACATGAGTGGGAAGCCAAGAGGAAACTTGTTCACAAGAGCCTAGATTATTTACAGAGCAAATTTAGTTAACAATCTTCATCCTTTGAGGTGTGGGGAGGAAGCCAAAGAACGATTTTGTATAGGGAAAAAGGCGCTCATACGAATAAAAGCGTATCGAGACATTATTCTTTAAAAGTCTCTCTATTTTCAGAGCTGGTTTATTGCTCCCCGCATTTGTGAGAGGAATATCATTGATATCGCTAAAATGGAGAAAGATACTTTTTGTATAGATTAATTATTTATAATGCATGAGGAGGTTTTCAGATAAAATTCTTCCTTCCTCTATGTATCTTTGATTGGCTTCAATGGCTGCTTGTGTACAATGGTGATAATTTTCTGAGAAAGCACGATACGCTTCATTAAACGCTTCATAAAAATAAGCACGTCTTTGTGGAATGGGGTGTTCTGCTTCAATTAGTGCATTCATATAATCATACCATTGGTTTGTTGGAGGCTCGCAAAGATTTTGGAGAGAATGCAATGATCCCAAAATTTCTGCTAGTCGGAGTAATTTTTTTTCATAAGGTGGAGATTGTTGCGCAAAGGTTGGCATTGAAATGACAAGAAATATTAAAATAATGATGTTCATCAATCTATTACGCATTATTTTTATTGCTTTCTTTGAATAAAACTCTGTACAGATAAAATAATTTTGTCATGAGAACGGTGTAAAAAAAATAGAGTTAATTGCTACATTATTCTCAATTATTGATTATAAAATATAGGGCGTAAGAGGCAGTAAGGAACCCATTGTGGAATATTGAAAATACTGACGAAGCTTTGTGTGGTTAAAAATTTAAGATTTGCTTCCTGAAAGCTATCTATTTTTCACATAGGTTTATATTGTGTTGCCTATAGAATTTTTTCTAAGCTCGTTTTCTTTAAGAAGGGAAAGCATCTCTAATGATAGAATGCTTTTGTTCAATCAAATAAAATAGATTGTTTTTATGATAAATGATGGATACAGCCGTGAATACAATGGGAAAATGGTAAGAAGAATTTACTATAAGAAAAAAGTTTTTAGCCTAAACCGCGTAATACGATAATTTGAGATAAGATGCATCTAAAAGGAGCGGTACATAATATCGTCCATGGAGTCAATAATGAGAGAGTTGCGATTTTATAATACGCTGACACGTAAAAAAGAAAATTTTACACCAATAGATCCGACAAGAGTACGTCTTTATGTTTGTGGTCCGACAGTTTATGATTATGCGCATATAGGAAATGCACGCCCTGTTATTGTTTTTGATATTTTATTTCGTTTATTGCGTCATGTTTATGGCAATGAACATGTTCTATATGCGCGTAATATTACAGATGTTGATGATAAAATTAATGCACGAGCAGCTTTTGAATATCCAAACTTGTCATTGAATGACGCTATTCGTCAATTAACAGAACGTACATATTTCCAGTTTCAACAAGATACAATAGCACTTGGTTGTCTATTACCAACCAGTCAGCCGCGCGCAACCGAGCATTTAGAGGAAATGCGCTCTTTAATTGAAAGATTGCTTGAAAAGGGGCACGCTTATAAAGCGGAAAATCATATATTATTTTCTGTAAGTAGCATAAAAAATCCTCCCCACTATGGGGCATTTGCAAATCGTTCTTTAGATGAAATGAGGGCGGGGGCGCGTATTGATGTTGCTGCTTATAAAAGGGAAGAGATGGATTTTGTTTTATGGAAACCTTCTGTGGAAGGGGAGCCAGGTTGGGAATCGCCGGCCGGAATTCCTGTTTTAGGTCGTCCAGGTTGGCATATTGAATGTTCTGCGATGTCAATGGCAAAGTTATTAGCGCCCTATGGCGGTGGTTTAACCTGTGATGATCCGACCGCGAATGTTTTTGATATCCATGGTGGTGGACTTGATTTAATTTTTCCTCATCATGAAAACGAGATTGCACAAAGTTGTTCAGCTTTTGGGACGGAGCGAATGGCAAATTTTTGGATGCATAATGGTTTTTTACAAGTTGAAGGCAAAAAGATGTCGAAAAGCTTTGGCAATTTCATAACTATTCGTTCTGTTTTAGAGAATAATTTTTTGGAGTTTAATGGTATTTTAATCGATGAAATGAAGAAAAATTGGGCTGGTTTGTCTGCGCGTTTTTCGATGTTGCAAACGCATTATCGTGAACCATTAAATTGGACAGCGCAGCGTTTAATACAATCGAGTGGCGAACTGTATCGTTGGTATGAATTGCTTCGCAGCAAAAAAAGTGAGATGGAAAACAATGAAGCAATTAATGATACTTTGATAGATGCACTCAGTGATGATCTTAATACTCCAAAAGCACTGACTCTTTTGCGAAAGTTTTATAAAGAAGGGAATGCGCTGGCTCTTTCTAATGGGATGAATTTATTAGGACTATTACGACAAGAATGGATTAAAGAAATAGACTGCCCATTATTTATAAAAAAAACTTTTCTTGATTCAAAATTTATTGATCAACGTATTGCTGAAAGGCTACGACTTATCCATAATAAAGAGTGGGAAGCAGCGGATACAATTCGTGATGAGCTTGCAGCCGAGGGGGTTCTTTTAAAAGACAGTAAGGATCCGCAGAGTGGTGAGCGCATAACTGTGTGGGAAATAAAACGATTTTAATTTTCCTATTCCAGCAGCTTACATAAATAAAGGGAGGAAAGTTTGATGGAATTTTTATATCATTATGGATATATCGCGCTTAAGCTGGCTGTAGGTCTTGTTGCCTTCTTATTTATTTTAAGAACGACGGGGCGGGGCAGTCTTAGTCAGATGACACCAGTTGATTTGGTCAGTAATTTTGTTATGGGAGGTATTATTGGAGGCGTTATTTATAATCAGAATATTAGTAGCATTCAATTATTGCTTGTTTTACTCATCTGGCAAACCTTGATTACATCTTTTAATTTTTTTGCACGCTATTCAGTTTTTTTTCGTCGTCTTATTGCAGGGCGGAATGTTACATTAGTTTTAGATGGGGTTTTCCAAATAGATAAGATTAAGAACTTAGGGATCAATGTTAATGATCTCATTACGATGTTACGTCTTAAAGGGTGTCACTTACATGAAGCCGCTTTTGTTCGTTTGGAAACCAATGGTGATTTCACTGTCATTAAAAAGGAAGAGGGGAAGAAATCGACGATTTTAATAGAAAATGGTGAAGTTATTGATGATGGACTTAAAGAGATTGGTAAAACAAAAAAGTGGCTTCAGGCAGAATTGAAAAAAAACCATGTAAAAGTTGAAAATTTATTTGCAGCAGAGTGGTATGAAAATACAGATCAAAATAATAAATTGTATAGTGGATTATTTCTTGTTCCTTTTTCAAAAACAGTCTAACTTTGAATAACGAGTGGGTATAGCTTATTGGAAGCGTAATGAAGAGATAAATCTATAAACAACCACAGGGGGGTATTTTGCCTTTTTCGTGTGGATGATAGAGAAGTAAGGACTTTATGAAACGCAATGAAATGACAAAAACTGTATCATCAGATACAGGCAGAACTCTGCACACACTTTACAATTTATGGCCCTATATGTGGCCAATAGGGCGACGTGATCTAAAAATACGTGTGCTATGGGCAATATTTTATCTTGTTTTGGCTAAGCTCGTTCTCATATCTGTACCGTATTTCTTTAAATATTCTACGAATGTGCTTGATTCAAGCTTTCAGCTACCTGAATGGTTCCCATCCAGTTTGATTATTCCCATCATGCTCGTTTTGGCATATAATGTCGCACGTATTATGCAGGCTGGATTAAATCAATTACGGGATTCTCTTTTTGCCACTGTTGGTCAATATGCTGTTCGTCAATTGGCTTATAAAACCTTTGTACATATGCATGAGTTATCCTTGCGATTTCATTTGGAACGCCGAACTGGTGGGCTTTCTCGTGTGATTGAGCGTGGTACAAAAGGAATTGAAGCGATCGTAAGATTTTCAATTCTGAACACAGTACCGACAGTTCTAGAGTTTATATTGACGGCACTTGTATTTTACATAAGTTATGGGTGGAATTATCTTCTCATCGTTGTTGCAACGGTTGGATTATATATCTTGTTTACCATTAAGGCGAGTGATTGGCGCATTCGTATTCGGCAACAAATGAATACAGCAGATACTGAGGCCAATACGCGTGCAGTTGATTCTCTTTTGAATTTTGAAACGGTGAAATATTTTGGCAATGAAACTCTAGAAGCCGATCGATTTGATGCTTCTATGGTAGGTTATGAAAAAGCCGCAACAAAGATTTGGACATCGTTAAGCTGGCTTAATTTTGGTCAGGCTCTTATCTTTGGTATTGGAATGACGATCATGATGCTGATGTCAGCTTATGAAGTTTTTTATAAAACACAAACTTTGGGTGATTTTGTTTTTATTAATGCACTTTTAATGCAACTTTCCATTCCACTGAATTTTATTGGTTCAATTTATCGTGATATTCGACAAGGTTTAACGGATATTGAAGCAATGTTTGATCTTTTAGATGTTCAGAAGGAGATCGTTGATAAATCGGATGCTAAACCGTTAGAGATAAGCGATGGGACCATTCGTTTTCATCAGGTAAAGTTTTCCTATGATTCGACACGTCAGATTCTCAGAGATATTGATTTTGAAGTTCCTGGAGGAAAAACAGTCGCCATTGTCGGTCCATCTGGTGCAGGTAAATCAACTATTTCTCGGTTGCTTTTTCGGTTTTATGATGTTGACGCGGGTTCTATCACAATTGACGGGCAGGATATTCGTGACGTAACACAAAAGAGTTTGCGTGAAGCGATTGGCATGGTCCCACAAGATACAGTGTTATTTAATGATACAATTGCCTATAATATTTGCTATGGGCGTCCAAGTGCTACAGATGAAGAAATGCGCAAAGCTGCTGAAATGGCACAAATATCAAAATTTATTGAAATTTTACCGGAAGGTTTTCAGTCTATGGTAGGAGAGCGAGGTCTCAAATTATCAGGTGGTGAAAAACAACGTGTGGCTATTGCACGGACACTTTTAAAAGCCCCCCCACTTCTTATTCTAGATGAAGCAACATCGGCTCTTGATACGGCGACGGAACAGGAAATTCAACAAGCATTGGATATTGTAAGCCGTGGACGTACAACATTGATTATTGCTCACCGTCTTTCTACTGTTATCAATGCTGATGAAATTTTGGTTCTTAAAAGTGGTCGTATTATTGAAAGTGGGGCGCATACAGAGCTTTTACGCAAGAAAGGTTTATATGCTTCAATGTGGAATAAGCAGCTTGAAGCATCGAAAGCTGAAGAAAAATTACGTAAAATACGTGAAGAAGATGAGACGAGTATTGTTAATCGTAAAAAATAAATAGGGCAAAATGTAATCTATATCTTTATATGGAGTGATTGATTAAATACATAAAAAGATACAAGAGGAACAAAAAGATTTGTTGCTTGTTTAAGTTTACGATGAATAGGAAATTATATGAGTATTCTGCAATCTTTCCATAATAGCTTTGTACCGGTTCATAAAGAGGGTTATCCTTTTATTGTAGCGTTTTTTGTTATTTCGCTCATTCTTGGTTGGATATGGAGTCCGTTGTTTTGGTTTGGTCTCGTTCTCACGGTGTGGTGTATATACTTTTTCCGTGATCCAGATCGTGTGATCCCTTTGAATTCAAATTGGGTTATGTCGCCTGCCGATGGGCGTATTTCATTTGTGGAATCATGTGTTCCACCTGAAGAATTAGGATTAGGGAAAGATGAAATGATCCGTATTTCCATTTTTATGGATATTTTTTCATGCCATATTAATCGTATTCCTATCAGTGGTACAGTAGAGTCTATCATTTATCATCCAGGTCGATTTACCAATGCTGAGTTTGATAAAGCTAGCCAGTTTAATGAGCGTAATGGGATGGTAATTGATAGCAAACATGGTAAAATCGGTATCGTACAAATAGCGGGAATGGTTGCACGCCGGATTGTTTGTTGGTCAAAAGAAAACGATGCCGTTATGACTGGTGAGCGATTTGGATTGATTCGTTTTGGTTCTCGCCTTGATATTTATATACCAACTGAAATGAAATTGCGTGTTGCAGTTGGACAGACAGCAATTGCTGGAGAAACAGTTTTGGGTTCTTTTGATGATAAGAGTGCCACAACGGACTTCAGATACGATTAGGACTCACAATGAAAAATTTTTCGCCATTTTCTTCATTCAATCCTGAGGGGCAGCATGATGATGTTGCAAGTCGGCGGCGTTCACCTACATCAATGCGGTATGTCATTCCCAATATCATTACTATTTTAGCAATTTGTGCAGGGATGAGCAGCATTCGTTTGGCTTTTGAACATCGCTATGAAGCTGCTATTTTAATGGTGCTTTTGGCCGCAGTTTTAGATGGTGCTGATGGTCGCATTGCCCGTTTAATAGATGGTAGTTCATCTTTTGGGGCACAGATGGATTCTCTTGCTGATGTTATAAATTTTGGTGTTACCCCTGCACTTATTGTTTATTCCTTTATCTTGAATCAAGCAAATCACATTGGTTGGGTTGCAGCCCTTGTTTATTGTGTTGCTTGTTGTTTGCGATTAGCACGTTTTAATGTGATGTTGGATAACACCAATATACCTAAGTGGCAGAAAAGTTATTTTGTTGGTGTTCCAGCACCAGCAGGAGCATTACTCCTTTTATTGCCTACCTATTTAGGCGCTCTTGGTTTGGTCCCCAATTGGGGGTGGGCATTATTTTTTAGTCTTTATACTGTAATTATTTCTTTTCTTTTGATTAGTCGTTTACCAGTATGGAATGCAAAAACAATTGATCAAAATTTAAGGCGCGATATCGTTATACCGTGCATGTTGGTCATTGTTATTTATGTCGGTTTTCTTGCGACTTACACATGGAAAACTTTATTGATTACAGCTGTTAGCTATATGATTTTTCTCCCCTGTAGTTTTATCGCTTATAATAAACGTGCTACTTTAGAAGAGAAAAAGGCTGATACTAAAGCTATCCAAGAATCATAAAGTGTTTCATTCTTCTGTTGAGAAGCACAGGAAAAAGAGAGAGTTAAACGATTTACTTCTCCGATGATGATCAGTCAGGTACATGATAATCTACAAACCGATTTTTATGGACATTAAAGAGTTTTCCAGTTTCTTTTAAATCAGGTGATAACAAATGTACTATCTTTTTTGCAACCTCTTGTGGTGAAGGGAGAGTTTGTGGATCTTCACCGGGCATAGCTTCAGCGCGCATGGCAGTGCGTGTGGCACCAGGGTTGACACAATTAACCTTTATAGGGGTTTGTTTGAGTTCTTCTGCCCAACAGCGGGCAATCATCTCTAAAGCCGCTTTAGAGGCTGCATAAGCTCCCCAGAAAGGGCGCGCAGCATGCGCAACGCTTGAGGATAACAGAATGGCTCGTCCAGCATCAGATTCTCGTAATAAAGGCTCAACAGCTTTCATTAAGCGCCATTGGCTGAAAAGATTTATTTGAAAAACATCTTCAAATACCGTGTTTTCTATATGCGCTATTGGTGAGAGTGTTCCAAGGATTCCTGCGTTTGCAACGATAATATCAAGTTTTTTCCAGCGTTTTGCAATTGAGATAGCAAGAGTATCGATGTTTTCCATATGATGCAAGTCAAGGGGAACAAGGGTTGCATGAGCCCTTTTTTCTTGGATTTGATTATCTAATTCAGTAAGTCCACTGACTGTTCGTGCAAGAGCAATAATATGAGCGCCGCGTGCAGCAAGCTCGAGTGCCAAATAATAACCAATTCCTCTTGATGCGCCAGTAACAAGTGCAACACGCCCATGGAGACTAAAGTCACATTTTGTCATCATTAATCTCTTGTTTTAAGAACAGATGATTGATGAGTTTTGGAGAGGTTTTCTTGATCAACCAGCTGCGTAGGATAATATCCAGTAAAATAATGGTCAGTAAATTGTGGATCGGCGTTATTCCGTTTTTCCCCTGCTACAGCAAGATATAATCCATCCGTTGAAAGAAATTCTAATGAATCCGCTCCAATAAAATCACACATAGATTTTAAATCTGGATATTGATTTGCTAAAAGGCTTTCAACTTTAGGTGTATCAATACCATAAAAGTCGGGATAGAAAATCATAGGGCTAGAAATGCGCATATGAACTTCTTTTGCTCCTGCATCACGGAGCATTCGCACAATTTTAAGAGATGTTGTTCCACGTACAATAGAGTCATCGACAAGAATAACACGTTTTCTTTCAATCACAGGACGGTTTGCAGAGTGTTTTAACTTGACACCAAAAGCACGAATTTGTTGTGTTGGTTCGATAAAAGTACGACCAACATAGTGATTACGAATAATACCAAGCTCGAAGGGAATTCCAATTTCTTGTGCATAGCCAATTGCAGCAGGAGTTCCTCCATCAGGAACAGGAACCACAACATCACCCTCACAAGGGGCTTCCTGTGCTAAACGGATTCCCATATTTTTGCGTGTTGCATAGACACTACGCCCTCCAACGATTGAATCCGGACGGGCAAAGTAAACATATTCAAACAAGCAAAGTTTTTCTGGTTTTTCATTTTTTGGTTTTATAATTTTTTTAGTAATTTCCCCATTTTTTTGTATTTCACATATGATGATCTCCCCATTTTTAACATCACGGACATACTTTGCTCCAATAATATCAAGAGCACAAGTTTCAGAACAAAAAATAGGCTTACCATCAAGTTCCCCCATCACGAGGGGTCTAATCCCTGTTGGATCGCGTGCAGCAATAAGCTTTGTACGCGTGAGCGCTAACATAGCATACCCACCTTCTACTTGCCGAATTGCATCAACAAAACGATCAGAGGACGATTCATAACGTGAGCGGGCAATAAGATGAAGAAAAACTTCTGAATCTGATGTTGATTGACAGATAGCTCCAGAAGCGATGAGTTCACGGCGTAATGTAAGACCATTGGTAAGATTACCATTATGAGCAATAGCAATGCCTCCAGCTTTCAACTCAGCAAAAAGGGGTTGAACATTGCGTAATGCTACTTCTCCAGTTGTTGAATAACGGGTATGTCCAATAGCGCGATTTCCTGGTAAGCGTGCAAGTGTTGTAGGATTGGTATAGTGATCACCAACAAGACCTAAATGCTTTTCTTGATGAAACATTTTATTATGGTAGGAAACAATACCAGCCGCTTCTTGCCCACGATGCTGAAGTGCGTGGAGTCCAAGAGCTGTTAATGTTGCTGCATCTTCATGCCCAAGAATACCAAAAACGCCACATTCTTCATGAAGGGTATCATCATCTAATGAAAATTCTTGACAGAAAACATCACTCTTTATCATCATATTCTTTCAGTTGTGATACGAAGGAATCATTAATATCACATTCTACATCATTTAGTTCTCTTTCCTCATGAAAAACTATTCTCTATTTTTTAAAATTATCTTTTCATGAGAGTGTTGCTCATACGTATGTTTATTGCTGTCTTTAAACAAATTTTCCGCCTTTTCGAGAACCGATCCAATATCTTTTGGGAGTATTTCCCAAACTTTTTGTCCTAGTGAATCTAAAATAGGCCTTGTTTTTGCATTTTTTAACCAATTCGCTTGAAGCTCGGGTTTAATCAGTGCATTAATCAGCAATATACCGATGACCATGATAAGTAAACCGCGAAGTGCTCCAAAAATAAAACCAATAGCACGGTCAAGGATACCAATTCGACTATCAATAATAAAATCAGAGATCTTCATTGTAATAATTGAAGTAATAATGAGAACAATAATAAAAATCGTGACCAATGTTGTGATCAATGCAATCATTTTATTAGAGAGATAGTGTTCAAAGAAAGGTAAGACAGGCTTGAATAAAAACAGTGTCGTAATAGCTGCAACTGCCCAAGAAATCAACGATAACACTTCACGTGAAAACCCTCGAAGCATAGCAAGAAAAGCGGACAACAGGATGATTACTACGACAATTCCATCAAGGATTGTTATGATCATTTGTTTGTTCCTTATACATAAAGTTGTGTTCTTCTAAGTCTATGTGCAAATATATTTTTTGTTCTTATAGCAAGGATCTTTTGTATTTTATAGAGTTTTTTCTATATTATCATATCTATGGTGCAGATCATTTTTTACTTACGGTAAGAGTAGCAACGAGTTCGGGAAGGTCGGAGAAAGTTTTTTGTTGAAAATTGAGCGACTTCATCATTTCGGTTGTTGTTGTGGGATGAAATGCTCCTTGAAAGCCGAGTTTTTTTGCTTCATTGATGCGCTGTGCTGAATGTGAAACAGCGCGGGTAGCTCCTGAAAGACTGACTTCACCAAAATATACATAATCCGTTGGCAATGCGATATTGGCAAGAGAGGATACCAAAGCAGCGGCTACAGCTAAATCGGCAGCGGGTTCTGATATGCGATATCCACCCGCTACGTTCAGATAGACATCATGCTGTCCAAAACGAATGCCGCAATGGGCTTCTAAAACGGCAAGAATCATAGAAAGGCGATTTCCATCCCATCCGACAACCGCACGTCTTGGTGTCCCAAGGGAAGAAGGAGCAACAAGCGCTTGAATTTCTACGAGTATCGGGCGTGTCCCTTCCATTCCCGCAAAAACAGCAGCACCTGGTGCTTTTTCATTACGTTCTCCTAAAAACAATTCGGATGGATTTATCACTTCGCGTAATCCTTTATCAGACATTTCAAAGACACCAATTTCATCTGTTGGTCCGAAGCGATTTTTTACAGTTCTAAGAATGCGATAATGATGTCCTCCTTCACCCTCAAAATAGAGAACGCCATCAACCATATGTTCAACAACTCGAGGACCAGCAATTTGCCCATCTTTTGTAACATGACCAACAAGAACAACGGCGGCTCCTGTTTTCTTGGCAAAGCGGATCATTGCTTGAGCACCGATACGTACTTGTGTGACAGTGCCGGGTGATGAATCTGCTGTATCTGACCATAGGGTTTGAATCGAATCGATAATCACCATGTCAAGGTTTTTATGTTCGCTTAAGGTTGCCAGAATATCTTCAACATTGGTTTCAGCAGCAAGTTTCACTTCTGTATTGTTAGCTTCAAGCCTTTGTGCGCGCAGACAAATTTGCGCAATAGCCTCTTCACCTGAAACATAGATGACATTATATCCTTTACGTGATAAAGCAGCGGCTGTTTGTGTCAGCAATGTTGATTTACCAATACCCGGATCACCTCCAACAAGGAGTGCTGATCCACGGACAAAGCCCCCACCGGTAACACGATCAAGTTCAGCAATACCAGAATGAATACGTGGAGCATCTTCGATATTTCCAGAAAGAGATGTGAGTGTGACGATGCGTCCTTTACGAGCACTCTGCTTAGGACCACTTCCTATACCGCTATTTATAGTTTCTTCAACAAGGGAATTCCATTCTCCACAAGCACTACATTTTCCTGCCCAACGAGAATGGACAGTTCCACAATTTTGACAGATAAATTGAATACGATTACGCGCCATGTTGATTTAACCAATTTGCTCTGGAAGATAATTGCTATCGGCCAGATCACTGAATCGTGTGAAATCAGATTGAAAGGCAAGTGGCACGATTCCTGTCGGCCCGTGGCGCTGTTTCGCAATAATAACATCAGCTTTTCCCATAATTTTATCCATCTCATCTTGCCATTTTTGATGTTCCAAGCTACCTAACTTTGGTTCTTCATTTTTGAGATAATATTCTTCGCGATAGACGAACAGAACAATGTCGGCATCTTGCTCAATTGAACCAGATTCACGTAAATCTGAAAGTTGTGGACGTTTATCTGTTCTATTTTCTACTTGACGTGAAAGTTGAGAGAGAGCGATAATAGGAATGTTCAATTCTTTCGCCAATGCTTTTAATCCTGTGGTAATTTCTGTGATCTCTTGAACACGATTTTCTGATGAACGCTTTGAACTGCTTGTCATGAGTTGGATATAGTCAATAAACAAGATATCTAAACCATGTTGTCGCTTAAGACGCCGCGCACGAGCAGCTAATTGCGTAATTGATATTCCCCCAGTTTGATCAATATAAAGTGGTGCCTTTTGTAGTTGGTTCACCGCACGAATAATTTTTGAAAATTGTTCATCTGAAATATTACCACGCCGAATATCAGAAGAAGAGACTTCTGTTTGTTCAGAAATAATACGTGTTGCAAGCTGTTCTGAGGACATTTCAAGTGAGAAGAAACCTACAATGCCGCCTTCATTTTCTTGAATATTGGCATTGCGATTATAAGCATTAGCAATATTAAAGGCAATATTGGTAGCCAGTGAGGTTTTACCCATACCAGGGCGTCCCGCAAGGATAATTAAGTCAGATGCTTGTAATCCTCCCATTTTTTCATCAAGTGTTTTAATATGGGTGGCTATCCCTGATAATTGTGAAGAGCGCTTTTTCGCAGCACTTGCCATATCGATAGCTTTTTTGATAGCCTCATTAAAATTTTCAAATCCACCTCCATATTTCCCTTTTTCTGCTAGCTCAAATAATTGATTTTCAACAGCTTCAATTTGTTGGGTAGGCGTGAGTTCTACAGGAGCATCAAAGGCTGTATTGACAACTTGAGTTCCAAGGTTAATCAAAGATCGGCGGATAAAAAGATCGTAAATGACGCGTCCATAATCTTCAGCGTTAATAATAGTGACTGCCTCTGTGGCTAAGCGAACAACATATTGGTATACAGTAATATCTCCAATTTTTTCTTCCATTTGGATATAGGGCTTGATTGTAACTGGATCTACACGTTTTCCTGTTTTAATAAGGTGAGATAAAACATGATAAATTTTTTGATGCAATGGTTCAAAAAAATGTTCTGGTTTTAGAAAATCTGAAACGCGGTCAAGAGAGTCATTGTTGATAAAGATGGCACCAAGCAATGCCTGTTCAGCTTCAATATTATACGGAAGTTGCCGAAAAGAAGGAGAATCCTCTTTTTTTGAAGAGCTGACATTAACAACGTTAGTTTCTTCCATAATATTTTTCCACTAAAATTCCAAGTCTAGCTACTTTAGGCGATAAATTGAAAATCGTATAATTAAAAGAATAGAGCTACAACCCTTCATTTTAAGTTAAAATTATATAATTTTTCAAAACTCTCTTTTCGTTGCTCATTTATCATTTGTGTATTATTTATGTAACGTCTATCTATTTTGTTTTATAATACGTAATTTTAAAGTGGAAGTTTTGGTACTCTAAATTTAAGTATTTTGAAGTTACATGACCTTAAAATTCCAATATCTGTGTAAGTAGAATTACTCTTTTATAACTGAAATTATTTCAGATCATGTGAGGATACAATCAACTTACTGCTCATACAAGCCTTACCTTTAAGGGTAGAACTTTAAATTATTTTTGCTTTATATGCTGGAAACAAAAGATATTTCCTCTTAGTGATATCATCATTATCGGCATGTAATGCCTTTAAATAATATATTGCTAATTCTTTCATAAAAATTAGGTTCTTTATGTATGATAGCCATAAAATACTCAATTTTAAAATGTGAGTATTTTATGAGCAATATTTAAAATAGAATAAAAAATATAAAACAGAAAGCAAAAATAGCAATTAAGCTTCTTGATGAGAACTGTTTATATCGTTGTCATTAATTTCTTCTACCAATAATTCTTCCTGATTTTCTTCTAATAATTCTTCTTGAATATTATATATTTCTTTAGCAGAAGTGAGAGTTTCACCTTCTGCTTGGCGTTGTGCTTCACTGGTAGAACGCGCAACATTAATAATCACAGAAATTTGAACCTCAGGATGTAAGCTAAGAGTGATTGTGTGAAGACCGATCATTTTTATTGGATGGTTAAGTTCGACTTGATTTCTCCCAATAGAAAAGCCTTCATCTGTTATAATTTCAGCAATATCACGTGTTGACACAGAACCATAAAGTTGTCCTGTTTCACCAGCAGAACGAACAACAATGAATGATTGTCCATCAAGTTTTTCAGCAACTTTTTGCGCTTCGCTTTTGCGTTCAAGATTACGTGCTTCAAGTTGTGCACGTTGTATCTCAAAATGTTTTTTATTGGCTTCATTTGCACGTAAAGCTTTACCTTGAGGCAAGAGAAAATTACGCGCATAACCATCTTTAACTGAGACAATATCACCCATCTGACCAAGACGAGGAATGCGCTCAAGTAAAATAATATCCATAGTTTTTCCTTTCGAACAAATAAATTTAGTGGAGTTTTTTGCGTGATTGAAAATTATATTGAATAGCAGCCCAAATTCCCATCAAAAGCATCATGAAAACAATAGGTGGAGTAAAAACGACTGTTAAAATAGCAATATAAACAAGAGAAAGTATAATAATCCGACCGTTTACCCCTTTTGTAATATTGTGAAGATATGCTAGACCACTAATTAATATGATGACAGTGTATGCAGTACTAAAGACACGGGTACTCAAGTTAAGAGAAGCGCTCAACTCAATCATCGATGCTATGCAAACAATAATGAAAATAACAATTCCAGAAATTGGAAGGCGGAGAGTTTGGCTCCAATCATCACGGGGTCTTTTCAGCCATTTCATGTGTTGTGCTGCTATCATGGAAAAGTAAAGGTTACCAATGAGAAAAACCAAACTATAAAGAGTCAAAGAAACAGCAGTAAAAGTTGCTGGATGCGTCATTAAAAGCTCACTAAAAGCGCGTATATCGGCTTCTTTTATTGACTGTGATTGTTGCAGAGTTTGTGCTATGTTTTCGGTGATTTTTTTTGCAATGACGGGTGTGGAAGGACGGGTTTGAACATAGAGCCCAATGAAAGTTGCTATAAGAGCGATAAAATTAGTTAAATGAAAAATAACCGATGATAATGGATACCATATCAGTTCGTTTTCTTTTTGCGCTGGTCGTGCAAGCCCAAGAAGCCAAGAAGCATAGACAGCAGGAAGGAAAAATAAGAACATCAAGCCAAGAGCAATATAGGTATTAGTGGTTATGATAAGAACAACAGTGGCACTTATGAGGGCGATGAGACTGGCTAATGTTCCTTGACCGAACGCAACAATAAAAATTGGCAATGAAAGAAAGCAGCCAAGAAGAAGAGAAAAAAAGGGCGCGATATTTGCAACACTGATGATTGCCATTCCTATTACAACAGCAAATAATCCTGCTAAAATACCGATTAATATCTCATAGGTACGATTTTTTTTCATTTATTGCTGTCCTGCTTTCTGCAGTTAGGGGCGTGTCAATACCCCAACTTTAACATGTAATAGCTTAACATAGGATGCAACAAGCCATTTTTTTAATCATATAAGAAAAGCAACTGGAGAAACTCTCCAGTTGCATAGCGTATTGAGCGTTTACTTTATAACGTACGGAAGTAAGCCTAAAAAGCGAGCACGTTTGATAGCATTAGCTAATTCACGCTGTTTTTTCTGACTAACAGCAGTAATCCGTGAAGGAACAATTTTCCCACGCTCGGAAATATAACGTTGTAACAACTTGATGTCTTTATAATCAATTTTGGGAGCATTGGTCCCTGAAAAAGGACATGTTTTACGACGACGATGAAAAGGGCGACGTGCAGAGTTTTGATTGGTGTCAGTCATCATTCTACCCCTTCTATAGCATTTTCACGTTGACGACGTGGAAAACGAGGACGCTCTTCATCGTGTCCAATGTGACTATTGCGATCAAGGTGTGAGAGCATAGCAGATTTTTCTTTTTCGTGTTTTTCTACGCGAATGGTCATATAACGCAAAATATCCTCATTGATGCGCATCTGACGCTCCACTTCAGCAATTGCTGAAGCTGGTGCATCAATATTGACCAAGGTATAATAAGCCTTACGGTTTTTACGAATGCGGTAAGCAAGAGGACGAAGTCCCCAATTTTCTATACGCCCAACTTTCCCACCATGTGCTTCAATGACACCTTTGTAGAGACTCAAAAGTTCATCAACTTGCTGCGGTGTAATGTCTTGTCGGGCAAGGAACATATGTTCATAAAGAGCCATTGTTGTTTTGCCTTTCTTCAATTAAATCTTACCGGTTTTAGCGCAAAGCCTCTGCGACTTGTCTTTTTTGGAAATCCAAAGAAGAAAGGACGCGTTTACGATTCGAGACATCCGAGAGCGGAGACACGGGAGGCCGGAAACATTGTATTTCCTACTGATATTTTACAGCCCTCCGTTCAACCTCCAGCTAAAGTGCCGGCAACGAATATTTCATATCTACAGGTTATCTTTTAAAATAGCAAGTTTATGCACATAAAAAAATTTATTTGCTAAATCTTGATATATTTCCCTCTTCTACAAAAAGATAGTACTGTAACATAAAGGAGAGAAAAATGGACTTTCTAAACCAGATTGATGTCACACTCTTTGAAATGTTTGTCGGCAATCATCAAGCTTGGTCGATTGTAGTTTTGTTTAGTATTTTTTGTGCAAAGTTTTTAATTTACATTATTCCTCTCCATCTTTGTGCGTTGTGGTTTTGTGGTGGGGAGAGGGAACGATGTGTCGTACTAAGCATTTGCATGAGTATTTGTGCGGCTCTTTTCGTAGGTTATCTCATTTCTCTTTTTTATTTTCATCCTCGCCCATTCGTGGTAGGGTTAGCGACACCGCTTATTCAACATCGTGCAACAGCTTCTTTTCCTAGTAATCATGCCTTGACCATTGCATCTTATGCAGCTAACTTTTATTTTTACCGATACAAAGTTGCTTTTAAATTTGCCACGGTGTTTTTGTGCTTGATCTGTTGGGCGCGCATCTTTGTGGGTGTACATTATCCCTTTGATATTTTAGCAGGTGCAATTTTAGGAAGTCTCATAAGTTTGGGTGTTATTCAGTTTATAGCTCCCTACGTTCCTAAGTTTTTATATCAAATTCCGCCTTTAAAATATAATTTTAAGAGTGGTATTCGTTTTAAATAAAGGGCTTTATCTTGATTTGTGCGGATGAATAAGGTCAAAAGAGAATAATTTAATTGTACAATTTTAGGAGTTGATAAATGGGTGCAGCTTTTATTTTTCCAGGGCAGGGAAGTCAACTTGTTGGTATGGGGAAGGCGCTTACAGAGCAATTTATTGCCGCACGGATGGTTTTCGAGGAAGTTGATGATGCTTTGGGTGAGAAATTATCAAAGATCATTTTTGAAGGACCAGCAGATGTTTTAACGTTAACAGCAAATGCACAACCGGCATTAATGGCTGTATCCATGGCTGTCATTCGTGTGATGCAACAATTAGGGCTTCGTATAGAAGAAAAGGTAAAGTTTGTTGCTGGTCATTCTTTAGGCGAATATTCGGCCCTTTGTGCTGCTGGTACATTTACTCTCACAGATACGGCGAGACTTTTGCGTATTCGTGGCAATGCTATGCAGGCTGCTGTCGCAGTTGGTGAAGGTTCTATGGCAGCACTGATTGGTTTGGAAGAGCACATTGTGGAAGAAATTTGCGAAACTGTTTCTGGAGAAGGACTATGTCAGATTGCTAATGATAATGGTGGTGGGCAAATTGTTATTTCAGGTAAAGCAAAAGCAGTTGAGACAGCGGTAGAGATTGCATCAACAAAAGGTGCAAAACGTGCACTTCTTCTTCCAGTTTCTGCACCTTTTCATTCATCTTTAATGCAACCTGCTGCTGATGCCATGAAGAAAGCACTTTTGACTGTTAACAAAATGCCCCCTATTGTTCCTTTGATTGCTAATGTTTCTGTTGCACCTGAGAGCAATCCAGAGCGTATTACTACTCTTCTTGTTGAACAAGTGACTGGGAGAGTGCGATGGCGTGAAACAATAGAATGGATCGCTGCTAATGGGGTTGATACGCTTTTTGAAGTTGGTTCTGGAAAAATATTAACAGGTCTAACGCGTCGTATTAACAAAGATATAAAGGGGGTAACAATTGGAACAGTTGATGAAATAGAATCAGCGCTAGGCATGCTTGGCGTTTAATCTATAAGGAGTTAAAAAAATGTTTAGATTAACAGGACGTAAAGCTCTTGTAACGGGGGCTTCGGGAGGAATTGGTGAGGCAGTTGCACGCTGCTTTCATGCACAAGGAGCCATTGTTGGACTTCATGGAACACGTGAAGAAAAGCTTAGAGAAGTGGCGGCAGAATTAGGGCAGAATGTTTTTGTATTTCCCGCTAATCTTTCTGAACGCCAATCGATTAAACAATTGGCTGAAGTTGCAGAAAGAGAAATGGATGGTGTCGATATTTTGGTTAACAATGCGGGAATCACTAGGGATGGTCTTTTTGTGCGTATGCAAGACAAAGACTGGGATGATGTTTTAGAAGTTAACCTAACAGCTGCTTCTCTTTTGACGCGTGAATTAATACATTCTATGATGCGCCGCCGTTATGGAAGGATTATTAACATTACATCTGTTGTTGGTGTTGTGGGAAACCCTGGACAAACGAATTATTGTGCTGCAAAAGCAGGCTTGATAGGTTTTTCTAAAGCATTGGCACAAGAAATTGCTTCGCGAAACATCACTGTCAATTGTATTGCTCCAGGATTTATTAAATCTGCAATGACAGACAAGCTTAATGAAAAGCAAAAAGAAGCCATTATGGCTGCGATTCCAATGAAGCGTATGGGAAGTGGGCAAGAAATAGCCGCTGCTGCTATTTATTTAGCAAGCGATGAAGCAGCCTATACGACAGGTCAAACACTCCATATCAATGGTGGAATGGCAATGATTTGAGTATTTATTTTATTCCACATTGATTTATGAGTTGTATTATTTTAGATAGTAACGATTGAAATAGAAAGATGCATCTATTTCTTTAACATAACCGTTGATCAATTGATGTCGGAATGTCAGATTGGTTCATTTTGTAGGGGATATCCACAGGATGTTTTAAATCATTGCTAAAATCTTTTAAAGTAATGCATCTATTGCTTGATTAGATGAGCCGATATAGTTAACCAAATTATAGGAAAATATAAATTCGAGGATTTCAACATGAGTGATACAGTAGAGCGCGTTAAGAAAATTATTGTGGAACATCTTGGGGTTAATGCTGATAAAGTTGTAGAAAATGCAAGCTTTATCGATGATCTAGGGGCTGATAGCCTTGATACGGTTGAACTCGTTATGGCTTTTGAAGAAGAGTTTGGGGTAGAAATTCCAGATGAAGCTGCTGAAACGATTTTCACAGTTGGTGATGCAGTCAAGTTCATCGATAAAGCTTCTGCATGATTACTAAAGGGCAAAGGCATAAATTGCTTTTGCCTATATTCTTCGGAGCTCTTTTGAAAAGAGAGCTTTGAGAGGTGAAGTTTAGTTCAGGGTTAGAAGTTATGAGACGTGTTGTTGTTACTGGTTTAGGATTGGTATCTCCATTAGCTGGTAATATTGAATATAGTTGGAAACGACTTCTTGAAGGAAGAAGTGGTGTCCGACGTATCACTGAGTTTGATGTGTCAGATTTGCCATGCCAGATTGCTGCGCGTATCCCCGTAGGGGATGGAACAGAGGGGACCTATAATGCTGATTTGTATATGGAACCTAAAGAGCAACGTAAAGTTGATGCATTTATTGTTTATGCAATGGCTGCTGCTAACCAAGCGCTTGCAGATGCCGAATGGTTTCCTAAGAGTGATGAAGATCAGATTTGTACAGGTGTGTTAATTGGTTCGGGAATTGGGGGAGTTGAGGGCATTGTTGAAGCTGGTTATACGCTTCGTGATAAGGGACCTCGTCGTGTTTCTCCTTTTTTTATTCCAGGTCGTTTGATTAATCTTGCTTCTGGTTATGTGTCTATTCAATATGGTTTACGGGGGCCTAATCATTCTGTTGTAACGGCTTGTTCGACAGGGGCGCATGCGATTGGTGATGCAGCACGTTTGATTATGTTTGGTGATGCAGATGTCATGGTGGCAGGGGGGACCGAGTCTCCGATAAATCGGATATCTCTTGCAGGTTTTGCAGCTTGTAGAGCTCTTTCTACTTGTCGCAATGATGATCCTGAACGGGCATCTCGTCCTTATGATGCTGATCGTGATGGTTTTGTGATGGGGGAAGGAGCAGCAATTGTTGTTTTAGAAGAGCTGGAACACGCCAAAAAACGAGGAGCGCGTATTTATGCTGAGGTTATTGGCTATGGTTTATCTGGTGATGCTTACCACATTACAGCGCCTTCAGAAAGTGGTGAAGGGGCTCAGCGTAGTATGATGGCTGCTCTTAAACGTGCACAAGTGAATGTGAGTGAACTTGATTATATTAATGCTCACGGTACATCAACGATGGCTGATTCCATAGAGCTAGCAGCTGTTGAGCGTGTTTTAGGGAATTATGCACCACAAGTATCCATGTCATCAACGAAATCATCTATCGGGCATTTACTTGGTGCCGCCGGTGCTGCTGAGGCTATTTTTTCTGTTCTAGCTATACGGGATAATATAGCTCCAGCGACACTTAATCTTGACAATCCATCGATTGAAACGAAAATCGATCTTGTACCACACAAACCGCGTGAACGAAAGATTGATACGATTCTTTCTAATTCTTTCGGATTTGGTGGGACAAATGCATCGTTGGTGATGCGACGTTTTAGGGGATAATAAGTATTTTTATTGAATTTCTGCTTTTGAGTTTTCTACTTTGTTATAAGGTGAATGAGAAATTATAATATTGTCCTTAATCGCTATTGAGGGGTTATGTCCGATGTGAAAAAAGGAAAATCATTAAAGGACGTAAGTGATTCCTCTTCGAATCATTTAGCAGATAGTTATGACATGTTAGTACATAAAAAACGAAAGAAATCATCGATCGTCCGTAATCCGTTGGTTATTCTCGGTCATTTTTTTCTTATGCTGATTGTGGTTATTCTTTTCGCCATAAGTATTCCTCTTTATATTGGAAAAAGTATTTTTGAAGAAAAGGGAAAAATTGAGGAAGAACAAATTGTTCTTATCCATCCTGGCACAGGAATTCGTGAAATTGCTTCATTGCTAGAAAAACGTGGTTTCATTCGATCATCAGATATTTTTGTTTATGGGGTTGGTTATCACCAAAAAACAACGCATCTGAAGGCTGGTGAATATTTAATTCCGGCTCATTCTTCGATGCAGGATATTATGGATATTCTTGTGAAAGGAAAATCTATTGAGTATACATTTACAGTACCTGAAGGTTTAACGGTTCAGCAAGTTTTCGATCGATTAGCTGCGAATGAAATTTTGATTGGAGATCTTCCAAAAATTTTGCCTCCAGAGGGCTGTTTAATGACGGATACTGTTCGTTTTATTCGGGGGACAACGCGTAAAGAGATTGTAAACAGATTGCGTGAAGGACAGACAAAATTAATTCATGCTATATGGGCTACGCGTTCACCTAATTTACCTATTAAATCAATTGATGAATTTGTTATATTAGCCTCAATTGTTGAGAAAGAAACGGGAATTGCAGCAGAAAGACCAATGGTTGCTGCGGTATTTTATAACCGCCTTACAAAGCATATGCGTCTTCAATCGGATCCAACAGTTATTTATGGTCTCTTTGGAGGAAAAGGAAAGCCATCAGGTCGTGCAATTTATCGTTCAGATCTTGAGAAGGAAACACCATATAATACTTATAAAATTAATGGTTTGCCTCCAACAGCTATTGCAAATCCAGGTCGAGATTCTTTGAAAGCGGTGGCACATCCACCAAGCAGTGATGCACTTTATTTTGTTGCTGATGGTTCAGGAGGGCATGTTTTTTCTCGAACTTTAGAGGAACATAATGTGAATGTTCGCAAGTGGCGAGAATTAAAGGCAAGACATTGAATTTATAATGATAATACATCTTTTTGCATCGTAAATGAGAATGCAAAATATAGTAAAATTTTTCTCTTTAAACTTTTTATGAGAATGATAAAAAATCATTTTCTTGTCTGTCACAAGTGGGATTAGCGTATGGATAAAAATATTTAAGAAAGCAGTGAATACACTGCTAATAACTTATCTCAAAAAAGAGCAGAATAACATTGATAACTGCTAAGAAAACACATTGATTAGGGGAAAGGTTGAGATAATGTATAATTCAAATTTTGGAGAAACATTTATGAACAAAGTAGAGTGATGTAATGACAGTCTTCGAAAGTAAATTGAGTACTATAAAAATAAATCAACGCCGCGGTTTTTTATTTATTCTCTCTTCACCTTCAGGTGCTGGTAAATCAACAATTTCTCGATTACTTCTAAAAGATGGACAATTAGAGCTTTCCGTAAGTATGACCACAAGGAAAAGGCGTCCTAGTGAAGTAGATGGGCTGCATTATCACTTTATTTCAAAGGAAGAGTTTGAATATAAGCGTGATAGAGATGAATTTATTGAATGGGCAGAAGTTCACGGGAATTATTATGGCACTTTACGTGAAACTGTTGAGAACGCATTGAGTACTGGCCGTGATATGTTATTTGATATTGATTATCAAGGTACCGAGCAGCTGCAAAAAAAGATGCTAGGAGACACTGTATCTGTTTTTATCCTTCCACCCTCAATGAAAGAGCTTGTTTCGCGTTTACATCGTCGAGCAGAAGATAGTCAAGATATCATCAATTTACGATTGGAAAATGCACGAACGGAGTTAAAGCATTGGCGTTCTTATGATTATGTTGTGATTAACGAAGATTTAGATCAGTCTTTATCTTTTATTAAATCAATTTATTTAGCTGAAACTGTAAAACGCGAGCGATGTTCTTATCTTGACTCTTTTGTTGATGGGCTTATTGCTGAAAAGATCGATAAATGTCTTGATTAAAAAAGGTTGCATAACAAAAAGTGCAATTTTTTAGAGCACTAGATGCGCTAAAGTTACAAATTCTGAAACCGAGAGCGTTTCGGCACGGCGTGTTCCATCAATTCCAGCTTTTTCTAATAGCACTTCACCTCCAAGTGTTTTGAGATTTTGACGAAGCATTTTTCGTCTTTGTCCAAAGGCGGTTTTGGTGACGAGGCTTAGTTTTTGTGCAGAGCAGGCAAGAGGTTGTATTCGCGGAATAATATGAACAACGGAAGAAGTTACTTTAGGTATTGGTATGAAGGCTTGAGGGGGCACATCAAAAGCAATTTTAGCAGTGGTACGCCAGCCAGTTAAGACACTAAGACGTCCATAATGAGTAGATTGAGGTTTAGCTGTAATCCGTTTGGCAACTTCACGTTGAAACATCAATGTCATTGATTCATAAAAAGGAGGCCATGGTTCAGTCAAAAGCCAATTTAATAAGAGTTGTGTCCCAATATTATAGGGAAGATTTGCAATAATGCGAGGTTTTTTTGGGCTTGTTTCAAAGAGTTTTGAGAAGTCTTGCTTCAGTGCATCATTACAAATAATTTTTAATTTTTTAGGATAGTGTTTTTCTATTTCTAAGAGAGCTGGTATGCAGCGTTCATCGCGTTCTATTGCTGTTACAATGGCGCCCTTTGCTAGCAAGGCACGTGTGAGACCTCCAGGACCAGGACCAATTTCAAGAACAGGTTTTCCTTCTATATTACCTGCGTGATGAGCAATTTTAGATGTTAAATTAAGATCAAAAAGAAAATTTTGCCCCAAAGATTTATGTGCTTGTAATCCATATATATCAATGACCTCACGTAGAGGAGGGAGGTTATCTATTGGCATGGTATTAAACTATTTTCGGCAAGTTGATTTGCAAGTTTAAGAGCAGCAATAAAGCTTTCGGGAGAGGCTATCCCTTTATCAGCAATATCAAAAGCAGTTCCGTGATCTGGAGACGTGCGAATAAAAGGGAGACCTAACGTGACATTAACAGTGCTATCAAAGTCTAATGTTTTAACAGGGATAAGGGCTTGATCATGATACATACAAATGGCAACGTCATATGCCTTTCTTGCGCATTCATGGAACATTGTGTCGGCAGGCAGCGGTCCTGCAATATTGAGTCCTTTCTTTTTAAGATATTCAATAGCAGGAGTGATAACTTCAATATCTTCTTTTCCCATTGCACCTCCTTCTCCAGCATGAGGATTAAGACCAGCAACAGCTAGTCGGGGTGACGTTATTTTAAACCGTGTTTTTAAGTCACATTCAGTAATAAGTACCGTTTGAATAATTAAATCACGGGTAAGCTGTGAAGGAACATTTTTAAATGGAATATGAACAGTTATTGGTACTGTTTTTAATCGAGGTCCTGCTAACATCATAACTGGATGATAACATTTATGAAAAGCTTTATGGGCTAAATCGGCTAAAAATTCTGTATGACCTGGAAATTGAAAACCGGCATCATAAAGATTCTTTTTTGCAATAGGACAAGTGATAAGTGCACATGCATGGCCATTTTGAATCAATTGAACACAGCGTTGAATTGCTTCAATAATTCCAGCGGCATTATTCGATGAAGGTATACCTAATTGATCACTTTGTTTGTTTTTTAACGGTATGACAGGAAGAGCGTTTTGAAAATTTTTTGCGGAATTATTGATTAAAACAGATTGCACCTCAACATCAATCTGTAAAAAACGAGCGCGCGAACGAATAACATCTGGATCAGCAAGAAGCACAAAAGGTGGAATTTGGCGCGTAACACGCAAACTCCACGCTTTTAGTACTATTTCAGGACCAATTCCGGCAGGATCACCACCGCTAACAATAAGAGCAGCCATTATGAATTTTTAATGCGCGCCACTCGCCGCAGTTCTCCTAAATATTTGTCGCTTAATTCTTCAAGTTTTTGCGGGCTTCTTTTTTTACTATCTTGAAGAGAAAATATTAGTCGAGCGACATAATCATCAGAAACTCTTTTTATTTTGCAGACAGCAATTGCTTCGATTCCATCAGATGTTTCTTGTAATTTTGTCATTTTTCCAGCAGGCGTTGCAAGAATAGCTTGTTCCCATGCATTGGGAAGTTGGGGCTCCAGAAACTTTCCTAAGTGGCGGATAGTAACGTCTAAAATACCTCTTGCTTGATTGTGAGCATTGGCACATCCACGGAAATGTGCGCGAAAATTGCTTGCTTCTCTTTGACGTCTTTCAAAAATTTCTGAACGACGATGTGCAGGAATGACAAAAACAATTCGCTGTAATGTATATTCATTGGTTGAAGGTTTCACACCACCATTTTTTAATATCCTGCGTACAGCTTCTTGTTCGCTAATCATACCTGTTTCAGCTTGATAGCGTGCACTAACAAGACGCCCCCATCCTATTTGTCCACGGATGTAATCTTTAAAGTGTTGCACAGTGATCTCAGTTTGGATCAGAATCTGGTTGAGCTGATCAATCGTCATATTATTTTGTGTCGCAAAATTCTCAAAAGCTCTATCAACTTCATCATTGCTTACTTCAATATTACGACGTTTTATTTCAATATTTTTTAGCTTTTCATCGATAAGCTCTTTTTTAGCCTGTGCCACCAAATTGCCTTGCTTTTGTTGTAATCTGAGAAAAGCAAGGCGCCTTTGTATATCATAATTTGTGATGGGGTTGCCATTAACTGTAACAACAATAGAAGTCTGCGCAAAGACCGTTGGAATCAAAAATTCATTTATTAGCAGGCTACTTACGCTCAAAGACGCAATATAAAATAAAGCAAGAACACGCTTTTTCAATTTATTCATGTGAATAGGCTTTCGCATTGTTTATCAATTCTTATCAGTTACTCAAAATATACGTTTTTTTTCATAAAAACAATGATAAGTTAAATGACTGATACATTCTCTTTATAAATTAATCTATCTTTTTTCCGATATCTGCAATCGTACGCAATGAAAGAGAGAAATTAAAGTTTTGCAAGGGTGTTTTCCTGCCCGGATTCGTTACCTGTTGATAACCGAATGTTACCCCGAAACATTCATCTGTATAATTCAAGCTAATTCCTCGCTTTACAAATGTACCAGATACTAAATCATAACCGGCGTTGCTATTAATAGACCAATAATCTGCCAGTTTAAGTCCTGTTTGAAAAGAAATTTCTTGGCGCTCTTGAGGATATTCATAATCTGGTTGCTTTGCGATATAGGCATATTGTAGAGCCGCCCAAAAATTTTGCCATTTTTGTGATGCTTCGATTTCACTACGGCGGATTTTTCCTGTTTTTTTATCAAAGCGTCCACGCGTTTCTAAGGAAAAACCACTTTTATGGGTTGCACCAAACATTGCAACATAGTCTGAACGTTTTGCCTCTAAGCTAGAATGAATACCGACATTGACAAAGTCCTTTTCTGCAAAAGAATTCTTTCCTGCTAGATGAAAGGATTGTCCAACAAGACCATAAAGAGACCAATTGTCATTAAAGCTTCCAGAATATCTTAGACCTATATTGGCTCTTGTGCCACCTTCTACACGATCATAACCAGAAAATTTATCTCGTTGAAAGAGAGTGGTTGCATCAAAGACAAAGCTTTGAGCATCTTCATTAGGAATTTGTCCAATATATTGTTCATTATTGCGTATAAAAATTTGTGCGGTTGGTTCTATAATATGTGTAGAATGATCCGCTGTAATAAGGAAGGGATAGCGTAGTTCCAACCCTGCTGTTGCCATGCCACGAATTGTTGAACCATGAATTGCGGATGAGGAATTGTTTTCTGTAGAAGCTGTATAATTTTCGCTTGCATTGGTTGTAATGATATCAGCTCGTAGAGAGAGAAGGGGGGTTAAGATGAGTCCGTTATGCGTGTTGAAGCGCTTTTTCCACTGAAGCTCGTTTGTTAAACGCAAACTGTTTCCAGCCATACCAGAAAGTCTTACTATGTTGAGAGGGTTTCCTTTCTGGTCGGTAGAACTGAAGTCAGTATGACGGCGATAAATTGATTGCATATTACTATGGAAGGTAAGCTCTCCATTATAAATGGGTTCATCTGGTGTGAAAAAATAATCGATGCGCGGTAGGACCCAAGCTTGCCGAGAGTGACGTTCATAATGAGGATCATTCAATATTGAATCTTGAACTTTAAAATGATAAAAACGCATATCAAAATAATTTTTTCCTGCAAGACCATTCAGATAGATCTGAGAAAGTTGTGTAGGATTGCTATAGTTTTCAAGTTTATAGGCACGACTAAAATGCCGATCTGATTGTGCAAGAATATCCCATCCATAAGTCCAGTGTGAATTAATACGAAAGTCCCCTTTTGTTGCCAGCATATAACGGTTTTTATGCTGTGCATCAATCGTATCATTATCAAATCTATGCCGTTTCATTTGGTATATATGAGCAAAGCGAATATTATAACTGCCCATTTTAAAACGTTGACGCCATTCCCCTTCGGTTAAAAGCCCTTGTTGGGTATAAACAGTAGAAGAAAGGGTAAAATCATAGTGAGGGGCGAGATTCCAAAAATAAGAATTCTTTATCCCCATACCGAGATAATCAGTATAAAAAAAATGAGGAGTAAGCAGACCGCTAGCACGCCTGACAGTTGGATCATAGATCTCAAAATTTGGAAATTTTATAATCGGGACACCAAAAACTTCAAAACTGCTATTTTCAAACCGAATTTTTTTGATGCTATTATTCCATATGATCTTTCTTGCTTTAATTTTCCATAGGACGTCTCTATCTGGTTTATAAGAGCAAGGTTCACAGGCTGTATAGGTTGCATTTTCAAAGACTGTTATGTGATTGTTTTTGCGTGTAGCATTTTGGGCTGAAAAGTGAACATTGTTGGCTGTATCAATACGTAAGGCGTTTACAAAACCCTCGCCAAGATCTTTGGTCATATCAATTTGGTTGGAATAAATTTTATTACCATCCTTTTCAGTAATTTCAACGTTCCCTTGTGCTATAAGCCGTCCTGTTTTTTGATTGTAAATAATTTTTTGAGCGACAACTTTATTGCCATCATATTCGATTTGGACATTACCTTGTGCAGAAACAGTGTTTTCATCACGATTGTAGATGAGTTCATCCGCAGAGAGCAAAAGAGGACGTTCCGGATTTCGAATGCGACTTTGAGAAGGAGACATAAGGCTTTGAGCGTGTGCACAATAAGACAAAGCGCCTCCTAAAATAACTCCCATAACACTTTTAAAAGCGAGAGCACTTAATTTTTTTAAAATAATTTTTTTAAGTGTTAATGCTTTCACTTAGCCATCCTCTTTATGAAGTAAAAAAGAGATTCCTAAGAATAACGCAATAACAACGGGTGTCCAAGCTGCAATAATTGGTGGAATATATCCAGCATTACCAAAAGCTTGAACAAGTACGGAAATAACATAAAGCATAAACCCAGCTATTACTCCACCAAGAATCAACGTTCTAGATTGTCCGAAACGCGTAAAATTTAAAGATACAGTTGCTGCAATGAGGGTCATTGCCACAAGCAATGCCGGTAATGCAATCAAAGATTGGAAATACATATCAAAATTATTAGCAGAATAGCCAAATGAACGTGCAATCATAATTTTTTTTGGCAATTGGTAAAATGGAATAGTCGCGGGATTCGCTAAACGTTCCGTTAAAAATTCAGGTTTTAGATTGGTTTTTATTTGCAACACGGTAAATTTTTCAGGAGGATGCCCTATTTTATAGATTGTTCCATTTGTTAATAGCCAAGATCCATTAGTCAAGGTTGCTTTTGGGGTGTTAATCCAATTTTTGACGGTTGCGTTGTCATTGTATTGTACAAAGGTTGCATCGAGAAGAGAAAGTCCTTGGTCGGTGATAAATTTAGCACCAATGGTTGTTCTGCCTAAATTTGTACGTTGTGTTAACCAGTGGATACCTGTATTATGAAGAGGTGTTAGTACATTGTTATTGCGCCATTCAGTCATCTTTTTTTCTGCTTGAGAAAATCCCCATGCAGCAAGTGGGTTAATGAGGAGAATTGAAAATAATCCCAAAAGAAAAGCTCCCAAACAAGCTGGCATAAGAAATTGCCATGCAGAAACACCGATTGAACGAGTCACCACAAGTTCAAGTTTTTTGTTGAGCGAGATAAGTGTTGCCATTGCAGAAAAGAGTGCAATGAAAGGGATAAGTTGTTGCATGATAAAAGGGATGCGTAAAACAGAGAGGAAAAATGCATCTTTTGCTGTATGATGCGGAATGGAGGATAGCCTACCGGAGTTCTCTGTGAAATCGATTAAAAGAGCAAGAACAAAAATGCTTCCCCAGAAATAACAAGTTATTTTAAGATAACGTATAAAAAAGTATCGTCCAAGTGTCCACCCAATCATGATATTTCATCCGAGGAATCTTGAGATTTTCGATGTTCAAATTTGTTCATTACTTTTTGGAAAGCGATTTGAATAATCTCATTAACTTTTGTGGGGAGCCCAATTTTATGATTCGTTAAAAGCATAAAAAAGACAAATGCACTTGTCCCTATGGGCATAATATAAAGGAGTGGAACGTATGCAAGATCGTTCTTTGCTTTTTCTGCGAAAAAATATCCTATCCAATACACCAGAAAAGAAAGGGCAATTGCTGAGAAATTTGCGGAATGACGAGCTTGTCGATGGGAGCATACATCCCCTGCTGCTGCTAATGCAATAAGTGAAAAAACAATAGGGTAGAGCCATTGTGTTAATCTGCGATGAAACTCAGCTTTATATTGGAGTGGTTTTCGTTGATAGTAGGGATCTTTTGGATCAGGGTTTTGTAAATAAGAAAGAGATCGATCTTTTGGATAAAGAGTAGGTGCTTTATCACTGGGGATAAACTCCCCTAGGCTAAAAGTATATGAGCTAAATTGAACGATTGAAACACTGTTATTTTGATGGTTGACTCTTTCTATTTCACCGTTATTGAGAACCAGAAAACTACCGTTTTTATTGCTCACAATGGATGCGTCTGTTGCATAATAAAAAAGATCAGTCTTAGGATCACGCTGGTCGGCAATGAAAAGGCGTTCAAGTGTTCCATTTGGATTTCGTTCGCCAATTTCTATGTAAAGGTTATTGGCGAGTTTTTGGAAGCTTCCTTCATTAATGAATAGATTAATAAGATCAAAATGAGCGCTTGCTAGCATTTGTCGCATATGAAGACGCGCTTGAGGAACAACAAAATTAGCTATAGAAAAGGAGATACAGGATGCAACAATAGCAAGAAGAAGAATAGGTTTCCAAACAGTACTTTTAGGAAAACCAGAGGCATTGATGACAGCAAGTTCTGAGTCTTGATGCATTGCTGAAAGGATGGTTGTAATTGCGATCACTAATGCAAATGGAATGACAAGAAAAACAACAGAAGGAACCAATGAGAGTGAAAATTGTAAGACTGTGAGGAGTGTTTGTTTACTTGTTGTGAGAAAGTTTATCCGTGCGAGAATTTGTACTGTCCAACTAACGCCCACTGCTGCAATCATAACAGAACTAAACAAAACAAGGACACGTTTCAGGATGTAGAACTCAATAATACGCATAAATTGGGGAAAATCCTCAGTCTTTAATTCGATAGCAAATATTTTTACTGCTTTCGGTTAAAATGTAATAAAGTTCGAAAAAATATCCTTCTATGAATTGGATATTTTAACCAAATAAATAATATAAAATTGCCTATGAGGTCCTCTTTAAATTTTCCGTACATTATATTTTATTTTCAACTATAGTCTACAAAGAATCTAGAAAATAACTTAAAAAAATTTTTATTAACGTTGAAATTAAAATTTTTTGTCTTTTAAAGACACGTGCAAAAGGATAATGCATCTCAATCAAAAAAGAGGGTTTATATCTTGAACCGTTTCCTTTTATACTGTGGGTATGGAAGTTTCTCTAAAAAAGATGTTAGCTTTTTATAAAGGGTGATGAGGGCTTAAGAGGTTGGATATTCTATTCTATCATTTGACGCAGTCAACGCTGAAAGATATTTTACCAACGCTTGTAGAGCGTGCATTGGCTCGTTTTGGTAAGGTAACAATACAATGTGTAAGTGAAGAACAACGCGATTCTATGGATATGCATTTATGGGTTTATGCGGATGAATCATTTATTGGACATGGAACTGAGTGTGATCAATATTCAAACTTTCAGCCTGTATTTCTGACGACAGGACAAGAAAATCCGAATGATTCAAAGATTCGTTTTCTCATAGAGGGAGCCGTATGTTCGAATATTGATACTTATCAACGGCTTGTTGTGATATTTGATGGTAGAGATGATGAGCAGTTGAGTCTTGTTCGTGCACAGTGGAAAAAATATAAAATGGAAAATCATAATTTAACGTATTGGCAACAGACTGAAGATCGTTGTTGGGAAAAACAGGTTTAATGCGTCTCATCTCTGTTGTTCTGATTTTTATAGGATTGATAGGAATAGTAAATCCAGCGCTTTTTATTGCGAAAGGATCAGGGGGAGGGCGTTGGGTTTTTATTGTGATTTTTCTTTTAGGCATATTAAAGATATGGCCTACAATTAAAAAAATGAAACGGCATCATGATAATTGATCGAATTTTGCTTGTTTTATGGGCTGTGATATTGGCTTTTTTTTGCGTTTCGTGGTTGGGAACAACACATATCTTATCAGGAATGTTTACTGTTGCTTATATAAGCAATATTGCAGATTTTTTATTTTTCTTTTTGAGTGCCTTGTTCGCGGGAATATTGTGGTGGAAAATACCGCAACCCATGTCTTTAAAAATGAAACTGGCAGCATTTTTGCTGCCAGTACTTATTTTATTCTTCTTTATTATATTTTAGTTGGATATTTCATCATCTGTAAATCCGACGAAGCAAATCAGTGAAATAAAAGAAGCAAGAAGTAAATAATAACCGATATAAGATGTATCAAAATGTTGTACCAGATATTCTGCAATATAAGGCGCAAGAGAGGCTCCTACGATACCCGATAAGTTGAAAGTAATAGAAGAACCAGTATATCGAATTGCTGTTGGGTATGGTGAAGCCAAAACAGCACCAAGAGGACTGTATATCATCCCCATGATAGACAAACCGATAACAGACATTGCAAGGACTCCTATAACTCCAGAATTTAAGAAATAAGGAATTGCAAAAGAATAGATACCGGTGATGATTGTAACCCAAATCATCAAAGTTCTACGTCTAATACGATCAGCGAGTTTTCCAGTGATGACAGTAAAAATTCCACAGAAAATAGCACCAACAATTTCGACTTGAAGAGCTTGATAAAATGGCAATTGCAGATGGTTTGTTGAGTAGCTTAACAAATATGCGGTGACCAAGTAAAACAAAACAAATGTTGCCATACCAGAAAATATTCCAAGAAATAGGATTCGTGGACATTTTAAAAAGACATCGATGATAGGAACTTTGACACGTTCTTTACTTTCAAGAGTTTTTTTAAATTGAACAGTTTCATTGATTGAAAGACGGACCCATAATCCTATAATCATAAAAACAACTGAAGCAATAAAAGGAATGCGCCATCCCCAAGCTAAAAGTTCTTCATGATCAAGGAAATGCAACAGACCTAAATAAACGGCAATAGATAAAAATAAACCGATTGGAACACCCAATTGGGGGAACATCGCGTACCAGCCGCGCTTTTCTGGAGGGGCATTTTCTGTTGCGAGCAAAACAGCTCCTCCCCATTCTCCTCCTAATCCCATTCCCTGTCCAATACGGCACAAGGTCAAGAGGAAAGGGGCAAACCATCCAGCGGTTTCATAAGTAGGAAGAAAACCAATAATGACTGTTGAAAGACCCATTGTGAGAAGAGAAGCAATAAGTGTTGCTTTTCTTCCAATTTTATCTCCAAAATGTCCAAAAACAATTGATCCAAAGGGCCTGGCAAAAAAGGCCGCTCCAAAGATCAGGAAAGATTGTAAAATGGCAATCTGATCATTTTGTGTTGGAAAAAACACATGAGGAAATATGAGAGCTGCGGCAGTGGCAAAGACATAGAAATCAAAGAATTCAATTGTTGGGCCAATAAGGCTTGCAAACAAAATGCGACGAGGGGAATTTCTGTTTCTTGTACCTTGTATTTCTAAGTTTATAGACATGAATAGAATGTCCCTTTCAGTATATGACAAATCAAATGATGAGTTAACTGACTATAATTATAAAAATTTCAAATCACTGTCGAGTCGATATTATGACGTTTCTTATATATTAGAACAATGATTATGGCTTGATGAGCATGAATAAGTGTTCTTTAGATTATCCAAGTTAAGTAGAATAAAGACACTGTTTTAAATGCTGTAGAGGAAGAAATATGTGGATATAAAGGCCGCTCTCATTAACATTACTGTTTCCTTTAATGTTTAATGCCATTTTTATTTTATCTATTGAGGGATCAATCTTATTTAGACCAGCCTTTGGTATCTCAAAAATATTTTTCCATAGATGTAATTATAACACTTTTTAAGCGTATCAAAAAGAAATTAAATCTTTTAGTTGTGCATGCATTTTAAAACACAGGGTGTATATTTGATCTGTCAGAGTTTAGTCCATCGAATGCTTTATTATCTTAAAAAAACATGAGGTTGAGCAATTGCATTGAGTTGTTTTGGTCTATGCACTTTTTTCTAAATGGGGGAATTTAAATTTGAAATTATGGAGTGTGAATAATGCAACGCAAATTGAAATTAAGTTTTTGTGCATTAATGACCAGTGGTTTTTTTGTCAAGATTGCGAGTGCAGATGGAGTAGCGACACCAAAAGAAAAGTTATTAACACCAGTAAGTATCAGTGAACATCTAGAAGAGACAAAAAAATTGTTATTGGAAGTGAGGGGATTAAAAGAAAAAAAGGGGGGATCAAAAAGGATAGAGAATAAACAGATAGTAGAAGGAAGTAAGTATTCAGAAGAGGAAAGGAAGAGATTAGAAAACCTATTCTTTGAAGTACTCACAAATTCAATAATAAGTGATGGTGCTACTATCTATATTACTAATCGTGACTCTGAAGATTCTGAAATAAATAGCTTTAAATATGAAGATGCAGGCTATTCCATCAATAATACGGTTAAAGAAGGTGGAAAACTCTACATTGATGCAGCAAGTGTTAGCAGGGATACGACAATTGAGAGTGGTGGTATTGAATTCGTCCAAAATCTGAGCAGTTCAGAATACGCCACTGTTAAAAAAGGTGGTAAACAAATTGTTGAGAGTGGTGCAAATGCTGAGGGGGCTAAAATCTATGGTGGTGAGCAGATTATTTTTGGTAAGGGGGTCCTTGGAACTGGTTTGTTGCGTAAAGATAAGGAAAGTAGTGCTTATAACACCGAAATTTATGCTGAAGATGGAATCCTAGGACTACAAAGTGTCTATAGTGGGGGGATGGTTGTTGACACAAAGGTTATGAAAGGAGGTGTCCAGAATCTTGATGGTAAAGAGAATTTTAATAACGGATTCTCAGAAGATACTGATACAGCTGATACAGAAAATGAGGATTTTACAATCAATGAGGGGGCTTTTGCACTTAGTACCGAACTTTTTAAAAATGGTGTGCAGAATATCTTAGCAGGAGGGAATGCGAGCGAAGTTACTTTATATGATAGAGCTACTCAGAAGATATATGATTCTGGATACGCGGATAATCTAACAATTAATCACCAAGCACAATCATGGGTTTTTGCTGGTGCAATATTAGATAAGGATACAAATGTTAATGATTTTGGCAACCTCTATCTTTATGCTGGGAATGGTGAAGCTGTTACAGAAGTAGAAAATCTTATTTTAAATGGAGAAGATGCCAAGTTATACTCTATTGCAACTGAAAATAACGCTACTCTCTCTCAGGTTAATATCCAGAATTTAACTGGAAGTGGCAGAGTTATTTTTACATCTTTTGGGGCTGATAAGCATTACTCTAAGCTTAATATTGATGATCTATCAGGTTCTTTACATTTTGAGTTTAATGTCAACTTTGCCAAGCATCTTAGTGATTATCTTGTTATTAAAAAAAGTGGTTCAGGTTATCATACAATAAGTATTACTGATTCTGGAGGTGAGGTTACAACCCCTTCCCACAAAAAGCTTAAATTAATTTCTGATCATAGTGGAAACGCTCATTTTACTCTGACAAACACTTTTGGTGAAAAAATCAGAGCTATTGATGCCGGAACCTATATGTACAGTTTGAAACATAGAAAAAATAAGAGCAATGGTAAAATTTGGTATTTAGATGCGAATTATGCTCTTGATGAGGAAAATACCTCTTTATTTTCTGATTTTAACTTGCAACCATCTGCGATGGCTTCATTATCGAATGATCTCACAGAACGCACAATTGAAAAGGGAATGATTGTTACGATTGCTGATCCTAGCTTTGATAGTAACAGTGAGAAAGTTGATAGCAATAGAGAAACTTCAATTAGTAATATAGTTAAAGATGCTGGAAAGCTTTCCGTTTATAACGGTGGTTTTAGCCTGTATACGACAATTCAAAGAGGCGGTACTGAACTTATTAGAACACAGGGTCTTTCACAGGATAGTACAGTTAAGAGAGGGGGAAAACAAAAGGTTGAAGATGGGGGGAAAACTGAAGGGGCTCAAATTTACGGTGGTGAGCAGTTTGTTTCAGGAAAGTCTGATATCAAAGGTGAGATGGTAAGGAGTAGCGCCTATGACACTGTCGTTTCTGGTAAAAATGGAGTGCTAGGATACCAGAATGTGTATGATGATGGAGAGGTTTTTAGCACAAAGATCATGGAAGGAGGGGTACAAAATCTTTTTGTGGAAAAAGATCTAGACCATTATAGCAGTTTTGCATTTGATACGAAGATCTTTTCTGGTGGAGAACAACACGTTTTAGCAGGAGGAATCGCGATTGGTGTTCTCTTACAAGGGAATGCTTTTCAAGCAATAGATTTAGGAGGCTATGTAAAAGATTTAACGATTAAGGATCAAGCACAATCGTGGTTACATTCTGGTGCAACATTAGAAGGAAACACCATGATTCATGATTCTGGACGGATTTATCTTTATGCTGGTGCTGAGCAATCTCATACTGAAGTAGAAAAAATTGTTTTAAATGGCAAAGATACCACATTATACTCTATTGCTTCCAAGATGGATGGTGAAAGCTCTTTGATTGAGGATCTAAGCGGGGATGGACGCGTTGTTTTTACTTCTACCGTGTTTAATCCACATTACTCTAAACTTGAGGTCGATAATCTTTCAGGTAATTTACATTTTAGGTTTAATACTAATTTTGCAGAACAGCGCGGTGATTATCTTCTTATAAAAAAAGGAGCAGGTCATCACACCATCAGCGTTATCGATTCTGGTGCTGAAGTGACCAATTCTCTTCTACAAAATCAGAATTTAGTTTTGGAGCTTGATTTAATTCATGATCAAAGCGGAAATGCGCATTTTACTCTGATAGATTTCGGGGGTGAAGAGATAGCTACTGTTGATAATGGAGTCTATATGTACGCTCTAAAGAAAAAAGATCATAACGGTGGAAAGATTTGGTCTTTATCGACATCATCTACATTGGAAAAAATTTCTACTCCTATCTTTTCTCCATCTCATACGGAGTTGCCTATAGATAACTCTTTTGAGCAAGACAATACTGTTTCTCCTTCGGAAGATTCTATAACCAATTCTTATACAGGTGATTTCAATTTTTATGCAGAGGATTTCATTACTGGTCTAGGTGAAAAAAATTTACAAAACTCCATACTCGGTGACAATAGCATAGTTTATATTGCTGGTGATGGAGAAACGGATGATTTTAAATTATCCATTAATAATACAGTTCCAGAAACTGCAACACTCTATGTTAAGACTGGTGGTTTTAGTAAGAATACAACAATTGAAAATGGTGGTTCAGAGATTGTAGGGGAACAGGGTATCTCAGAATTTACGATTATTTACGAGGGTGGAAAACAAAGAGTGGAGGGAGGAGGATCCGCATTGAGAGCTGAAATTTATGGTGGTGAGCAGTTTGTTTTCGGAGAGGGTTATGTAAATGGTGAAATTGTGGGGAGCAGCACTTATAACACGACACTTTATGGTCAAGGTGACACGCCGGGACAGCAGAATATATATGATGATGGGATGGCTGTGGGAACAAAAGTGATGAGTGGAGGAATACAAACTCTTGCTAAATGGTTTGCAGATGATGATAGTTTTGTACAAAAAAGTGGTGGCTTAGCCGTAAATACTGAGGTTTTTGAGGGTGGGGTACAGCGGGTATTGGCAGGGGGAGAGGCGGATATTGTGACTTTACACCGCCATGCTGCTCAAGAAGTTCATGCTGGTAGCATTGTAAAAAATCTAACAATTAAAGAAGGAGCCAATTCATGGGTTTTTGCTGGTGCGATGTTGGAAGGAAAAATAAAGATTCATGATTTTGGACAAGTCCATCTTTATGCTGGAAATAATAGCTTTTATACTGAATATAAAAATTCTCAGACAACAGTAGACGATATTAATTTAGAAGGAGAAAACGCTAAATTATACTCTATTTCTACTGGATATGGAAACACAGAAACCTATATTAAGAAGCTAAGCGGTGTGGGAAATATTATTTTTACTTCTATAGAATCCAATTTACATTACTCTAAGCTTTATATTGATAATCTTTTTGGGAGTCTACATTTCGATTTTAATGTCAGCCTTGCAGAAGGAGAGGGTGATTATCTCTTTATCAAGAATGGCCGTGGTTCTCACACAATAAGTATTGTAGATTCCGGTATTGAAATTGTTGATCCTTCTTCGACAGAACTTGATTTAATTGTTGATCAAAGTGGAGGAGCACATTTTACTCTGAGAAGCTTTTCTGGTGCAAATGTTAAAACTATTGATGGCGGAACCTATATGTATGGTTTAAAACAGAGAATTGATGAGGATGGGGGTGAAAAAGTTTGGTATTTATCTGCGGTATTTATTGATAATGTTTCATTTCTCAACAGTTTGCCACGTAGTAGGAGCAGGTCTGCGCGGCATTTAAATCAAAATCAATCAGATTCTTCTCTTTCAACTATTACAGTTACAAAAGAGCATGCTAGTAAGTTGCTACATCGAAGAGAAAACCGCCAAAACTTAAGGCAAAAATCTCCAGCTTCTGTATCTCTAACTGTTTCAACTCTTGGAAGTCAAATTATTGGAGGGGCATATCCAGCAAGTTCTCTTCATTTTTCTGATGGAAAGCAACAGGCTGTTGTTTCAGAATCTTCACAATCTTTAGCAGATCAAATGATTTTGCGTCCAGTTCATAAAGAACAGCCTTCTCCACAATTGAGAGAGACGCTTTCAGTTTCTCACTTTTTAACCACTCCCTCTACAGATGCGGTATTGTCTATGTCTGTGGCTCCAGCGATGGTTTTTCACAATGAAATGCAAACCGTGCGTGCGGGAAGAGGAATTCTAGATAAAAGTAACAAGAATGCAGCTTTATGGAGCTATGCGATCAAGTCTAAAGAGAGTATTGCTACAGAGCATATAGATTTTAAGTTGGATCAGACAGGTATTGTTTTAGGGATCAATAGTTTAAGCGAGTGGGAAAATGGAGAATTTTATATAGGTGGTTTTGGCAGTTATGACCGCGCACGCATTGCGCATGCACGGGGTGGTATGAGCGGTATCAATGCTTATGGCATTGGCGCTTATGTCACTTATTTGGATCATAGTGGATGGTATTTAGATGGTATTTTAAAATATAATCATTATCAGAATACTCTAAAGGCAGTTTCAACGAATGGTTTAGGGATTGAAGGAAGCTATAGGCAATGGGCGGTGGGCACTTCCTTTGAAGCAGGTTATCGACTTAAGACGTCAAAGAGCAGTTGGTTGCAGCCTTATGGACAATTTACATGGTTGCAAGTTGAGGGTAAAGAAATCAAGTTATCGAATGACATGATAGGTAACATGCGTCCATTCACTTCATTACGCAGTGAGGTTGGCATATCTTTAGGATATGAATTTGGTTCTCGTATGGATTCCTCATCACTTGCGTATATTACAGCAGCATGGTTGCGTGAGAATAAAGATGACAACCATACATTGATTAATCAACGGCATTCATTTACCACTGACTTATCGGGTAATGCAGGTAAGTTAGGAATCGGTTTGAGCAGTTTAGTGAGTGAGAAGTTAAAGTTATATGGTGAGGCACATTATGTTAAAGGACGTAAAACAAAACAGTCCTTTCAGGGTATTTTAGGTGTACGCTATAGTTTTTAATTATATGGTTATTTTTTGGTTATCTTTAAATATATGATTGTTTTTAAAGATCTTTAATGAAGGTTCAGAGAACAATTTTTCAGAGCATGTGGCTTTGCTTTTCACGATAAACTGTATACCCTTATATACTTTATTATGCATTACTTTTTTCTTTGATAAGAAAACTCCGAGAAAATGCTAAAGAAGCACTATAAAAACGCCCTTATATTCTTGATCAAAAAAGTATTAAAAAAACTGTAGAGAACAGTTTTGTATGAGATAAGGAGGATTTTTAAGAAGGATTGTTTGCAATCTAAGGTTGAAAATATGTTTTGTAGAGCTAATTACGTTTAGTGTCTATGCAGGCGTGAAGGGGGGAGGATATGGCTCTACAATATAAATGGAAACGACATTGTTGGATACTCATGTTGAGCAGCTGTTTTGTACAAGCTGCTGCTGCAAATGAGGGGGGAATACCGCTTTTTTGTCAATCTTCAAGTTATGAAAATGGCAAAATATTTCAGGATCAATACAATGAGGATATGAAAACAGGAAGATGCATACTTGGAGCATCTAATGATGTTATTATAAGGGCGCGCAATGAATTAGACTTTTTAAAAAAGCCTAGCGATTTTACTGAGGATAAGGGCACTAGAGTGTTTGCGAGTCAACAGGAGCTTGGCAGCAGTCGTCGTGACAATGTCGGATATAATGTACAAGAACAAAATATTGCGTTTCTTAAAAAACCTGAACTTATCTTCATTAAAGATGGGGCGCTGTTAGAAAATTATGTCCTTGATAATGAAGGTAAAGCATACATTTCAAATGATGGCGAGAGTGATAGCCCAGGGCGATCCATTAATAACACTGTAAGGAATGGTGCAGAGCTTTATGTGTATGCAGGAGGTCTCAGTGAGAATAGTAAAATTGAACATGGTGGAATTGAAAATGTTGAGGCTTTAAAGGGAAAACAAGGCTTTTCAAAAAATGCTGTCGTTAAAGAAGGTGGACAACAAAGTGTTGGAAATGGAGGAAAAGTAGAGGGGACTAAAATTTATGGTGGTGAGCAACTTGTTTTCGGGGAGGGGGATGTTGGAGGAGAGGTTAAAGGGAGTAGTGCTTCTCATATTGTCATTTATGGTCAAGATAAAACACTAGGTCAACAAAAAGTATATGATGGCGGAAAAGTTTGGGATACGAAAGTTATGCGAGGGGGCGTACAAGAGGTTGGAAAAAAATCTCAAAGTGCTAAAAATGGTGGTTTTGCATTTGACACAGAAGTTTTTGGCGGTGGTAAACAGCGTATCTTAAAAGGTGGTAAGGCTATTGGAGTTACTTTAAATGAGAGCGCTATTCAGGAAATATATGCTGATGGATCTGTAAAAAATCTAACAATGAATGATGAAGCAAAATCATGGGTGCATGCTGGGGCAACATTAGAAGGCAAGACACAGGTAAATCATTCTGGGCAGATTCATCTTTATGCTGGGAATGATCAACATCGTACCATAGTAGAAGATATTATTTTAAATGGAAAAGATACAAAACTGTACTCTATTACTGACGAGTTTGATGGAAAAAGTTCTTTGATACAAAAATTAAGTGGTGAAGGGAGTGTTATTTTTTCGTTTACAGGTTCTGATCCATATTATTCTCAGCTTCATGTGAATAATCTTTCAGGAAATTTACATTTCGCGTTCAATACTACGATTGCCCATAACCGTGGTGATTATCTCTTTGTTGAGAAAGGTGCTGGGAATCATACGATAAGTGTTGCTGATTCTGGAGTTGAAATCACGGATCCTTTTTCAAATAAGCGTGATTTAATTATGGATCAAAGTGGTGGCGCACATTTTACGCTGACAGATCTTAAGGGTGACAAAATTAACGCCATTGATGGTGGAACTTATATGTATGACTTGAAAGAAAGAAAGGATGAAAATGGAAAAGTGTGGTTTTTATCTGCAGACCGCCTCAGTGGACCAGAAACCTCTATTCCAGATCCAGCAAATCCTTTTGTTCCTGGTGAGACATCAACAACACCCTCTACAGATGCAGTATTAACGTTATCCGTAGTTCCTGGACTTGTTTTTAACAATGAGTTGCAAATTGTAAGGAATGGTAGAAAAATTTGGAACAGAAATAGGAAAGATGTCGAACTATGGACTTATGCGATTAAGAGCAGAGAACGTATTGCGACAGGACATACACACTTTAAGCTTGGGCAGACAGGTTTAGTCTTTGGTGCTGATCAGTTGAGTGAATTAAGACATGGAGAGTTGTATGTTGGTGGTTTCGGTAGTTATGATCAAGCACGTATTTCTCATGCACGAGGTGGTAATAGTGATCTGAGTTCTTATAGCATTGGAACTTATGCAACTTATTTTGATCATCGCGGATGGTATATGGATGGTGTTTTGAAATATAATTATTACCGAGATAATTTGAAAGCTATCTCCACGAATGGTTTAGCTATTCAAAGTCATTACAATCAGTGGGCGATAGGTGGGTCATTTGAAATTGGTTGTTATTTTACACCGGCACAGAATACTTGGATGCAGCCTTATATCAAGCTAACAGGTTTGCAGGTTGAAGGTAAAAAAATAAAACTTTCAAATGGAATGATAGGTGATCTAAGCCCATTGGTTTCATTCCGCAGTGAAGTTGGATTAACTGCAGGACATGAATTCTTTGTGAATTCAGAAACTTCATTAACAGCTTACATTATAGCAGCTTGGTTGCGTGAGAATGTAAATAATAATTATACGACAATTAATAACCAGCATAAATTTATTACAGACTTATCGGGTAATGCAGGTAAATTGGGAATTGGTGTAAACGGTTCGGTCAATGATAAACTGACACTTTATGCGGAAGCACATTATCTAAAAGGACATAAGATTAAGAATGCTCTTCAAGCTATTTTAGGATTACGCTATAGTTTCTAAATATGTGTGTACGCGGCTGATTAACTTTATGAATGTAATTGTTTTGCAAGCTTAAACAGATAACGCTCGATTTTATCTTCTCGAGAGTGTAGAGATCTTCTCAAACAGTAAGGATATCTTTATACTCTCCTTTGAAGGCACGAGCGTTTTTTTCATCTATAACTTCAAATATTGAAAATTGTTCCTTGAACTCAAGTGAACAGTTTGAATTTTATTCAGATTTTCTGCCTTAAGTTAGAATTTTCTAACTGCTTATAGATACACAACTTAAGGTTGTTTATATTAAAAAATACACTTTAAAAGTGTTTTTAAACATAAATAAAACACATTACGATACAATCTAAGACGGGTTACCTATGTAGCCGTGGGATATTTTTCTAAATAATTGAGAGTGGAGTGTCGATAATGCAGTATAAACGTAAGTTAAGTTTTTCAGTATTGATGATCAGTAGTTGTCTTGTACAAGTTGCAAGTGCAGTTGAAAACAGAAATGGAGAGCTAACAATAGTAGAACATGTAGGAAATCGAGCAGAGATACCAAAAGGTTCAGCACTGATTACAAATAATTTTCCCAGTAGTAAGAGTAAAATTGGAGATGGCGGTGTTGAAATTGTTGAAAATGGAGCAACTTCTATAGGTTCCACTATTAAAAAAGGGGGAATGCAAATAGTTACACGCGGAGGAACTGCGATAGGCACCGAAATCCTTGGTGGTAAGCAGTTTATTCATGAAGAAAAAGGTCTTGATCTTACAAGCGTGGAGAGAAAAAGTAGTGCATATAATTCTACAGTTTCAGGGGATGGTGGAGTAGTGGGACAGCAGAATGTGTATGATGGAGCGTGGGTTTGGAATACGAAAGTGGGAGATAACGGAGAACAAAATCTTTATTCGGGAGAAAGAAAAGAGGGGGGAAAATCAATGTATGCTGAGATCTCTGGGAATGGGAGACAGCATGTCTTAGCGTTAGGAGAATCTTATGCTACTAATTTGAAAGATCATGCTATTCAAGTTGTATATCCTGAAGGGTTTGTGGACGGTCTGACAGTTAACAGCTTTGCTAAATCGTGGTTCCATGTTGGTGTTCAAAAAGTCGTTGGAGAAGTAAGGGTCAATGATCACGGAGAACTTTATTTATTTGCTGGTGATAGGACAAACCATATCACTAAGAAAAAGATTCCTATAGAGGCAAGAGTTGATGAAATAATATTTGAGGTTGGTGAACGAAACACAGGAGAAAAACCTCAGATTGAAATTGAAGATTTAGGGGGGCATAATGGAACTGTTATTTTTACTTCTATTCCGTATGATCCGCGACATATTTCACTTCATGTTGAGAAACTTTCAGGGGATTTACATTTTCGATTCAATATTAGCGCTACGGGGGATTCGAGTGATTACTTGTCGGTTGATGAGGGCGCAGGTAATCACAAAATAAGCGTTGCAGATTCTGGTGCTGAAATTATAGGTCCTCTCTCAAAAAGGAATAGTTTGGTTACTGAACTTCCATTAATTACCGATAGAAGCCAAGATGGAGGGGCTAATTTTACTTTGGCAGATTTTTTGGGCAAGAACATTACAGTTGTCGATGGTGGAACCTATCAGTATCAATTGCTGAAGAGAGAAAGGTGTGCTAGTTCTAGTGGTAGTGCTACAATTTGGTCTTTAAGCAGAGTCTCTGAAAATGCAGAACATTCGAGTACTGAAGCACAGTGTGTAAACAAGAAAACGAAGATTCCTCTTGCATTGTCTCATCAAGGCGCTTCTTCTAGAGGAAAAAATACCGGTCCTCGTAAACCTACTAAAAAAGAGCAACCCAAGCCACGTCCTCCACGTCATTTAAGAGAAAGACAGAATTTCTCTAGTGTTTCGGTATCTCCCTCTCAGGAAAATCGCACTCATGTGAAGTCTCCCCCAGCAAGTTCTCTTCATTTTTCTGATGGAAAGCAACAGGCTGTTGTTTCAGAATCTTCACAATCTTTAGCCGATCAAATGATTTTGCGTCCAGTTCATAAAGAACAGCCTTCTCCACAATTGAGAGAGACGCTTTCAGTTTCTCACTTTTTAACCACTCCCTCTACAGATGCGGTATTGTCTATGTCTGTGGCTCCAGCGATGGTTTTTCACAATGAAATGCAAACCGTGCGTGCGGGAAGAGGAATTCTAGATAAAAGTAACAAGAATGCAGCTTTATGGAGCTATGCGATCAAGTCTAAAGAGAGTATTGCTACAGAGCATATAGATTTTAAGTTGGATCAGACAGGTATTGTTTTAGGGATCAATAGTTTAAGCGAGTGGGAAAATGGAGAATTTTATATAGGTGGTTTTGGCAGTTATGACCGCGCACGCATTGCGCATGCACGGGGTGGTATGAGCGGTATCAATGCTTATGGCATTGGCGCTTATGTCACTTATTTGGATCATAGTGGATGGTATTTAGATGGTATTTTAAAATATAATCATTATCAGAATACTCTAAAGGCAGTTTCAACGAATGGTTTAGGGATTGAAGGAAGCTATAGGCAATGGGCGGTGGGCACTTCCTTTGAAGCAGGTTATCGACTTAAGACGTCAAAGAGCAGTTGGTTGCAGCCTTATGGACAATTTACATGGTTGCAAGTTGAGGGTAAAGAAATCAAGTTATCGAATGACATGATAGGTAACATGCGTCCATTCACTTCATTACGCAGTGAGGTTGGCATATCTTTAGGATATGAATTTGGTTCTCGTATGGATTCCTCATCACTTGCGTATATTACAGCAGCATGGTTGCGTGAGAATAAAGATGACAACCATACATTGATTAATCAACGGCATTCATTTACCACTGACTTATCGGGTAATGCAGGTAAGTTAGGAATCGGTTTGAGCAGTTTAGTGAGTGAGAAGTTAAAGTTATATGGTGAGGCACATTATGTTAAAGGACGTAAAACAAAACAGTCCTTTCAGGGTATTTTAGGTGTACGCTATAGTTTTTAATTATATGGTTATTTTTTGATTGATCTCAATGTGTGTAGAAGGATTTTCAAACCTAGATCGGAGTATCTAGGTTCATCCTCTTTAAAGGAGAAGGCTTTCAAAAAGGTATATATTTTGCATGTTAGGATTTTCTTATGATTCTTTATTGCTTCAATGATAAATTTGATGAGAGGCATTTAAGATTATGTAAGAAGGTTCAATATTTATTGAGAGTCGGTAGCGCATCTTTATGATGGGATGAGCAATTACAGGTATTTCTATTAAAGTTTTCTTTATAATTCATTCTATATTTTTGAGAATTTGTGTAGATTTTTGTAGAGTCACTTGGCAAAGGGCTTCTTGCTCGCTATAGAAATGGCGAGAGAATGTTATAAATGAAATAAAGGTGGTTAAATGGCTTTAGAGCGTACTTTTTCGATGATTAAACCAGATGCAACCCGTCGTAATTTGACTGGCGCAATTACTAAAATGCTTGAGGATGCGGAGCTACGTGTTATTGCGTCTAAACGTGTCTGGATGAGCAAACGTGAGGCTGAAAATTTTTATGCTGTTCATAAAGAACGCCCTTTTTTTAGTGAATTGGTGGAATTCATGTCTTCTGGTCCAACCGTTGTACAAGTTTTGGAAGGCGAAAATGCAATAGCTAAAAACCGTGAAGTAATGGGAGCTACGAATCCTAGTGATGCAGAAGAAGGGACAATTCGTAAGGTTCATGCTTTATCGATTGGCGAAAATTCTGTCCATGGATCCGATAGCGCTGAAACGGCAAAAACAGAAATCGCCTTTTGGTTTTCTGAGGTAGAAATTGTTGGTTAATCAAGCGTTTATAATAATAAAGCGTTTATAAGAAGCAAAAATCCGAAACACTATATTTCGGTTTTTTGCTTATAAGATTATAGACTTTTTTGAAAGCATAGGGAGCATTCATCGTTTTTTAGCTTTTAATATTGTAACTGCTTTTGCGAGAATATAAAATCTATTTACTCTTTTTTTGAAGAGCTTTTATCTACATGCTACCCTTACTTGTAATGTGCAAAAAAGTGTTTTATTGATTTATCATTAATAGATTTAAAATGAATCAATCTTGTGCTACTCTCATCTCTCATCTCTCATCTCTTATTTAAGTACAAAAAGATAAATTATCATTATAAATCTCCATACTATTCATAGGATAACGTGTTTTAAACCTGCACGAAAATAATCCCATCCTGTCCACAATGTAAGGAGGGCAGCAATCCACAGCATAGTAATGCCAAACTCTATTGTGTAAGGAAAAATTTTATTACCGGCTGGTCCAGCTAAAAGAAATACAATAGCGATCATCTGTACAAAAGTTTTCCATTTTGCAAGACGAGAGACAGGAACACTAACTTTTAACTCAGCCAAATATTCACGTAATCCTGATACAAGAATTTCTCTGCAAAGAATGATAATAGCTGCCCATAGTGTCCACCCAGCGATGGTACTGTCTGCGGCAAGCAAGAGCAAACAAGCAGAGACGAGAAGTTTATCAGCAATTGGATCTAACATGCGACCAATATTGGATGTTTGTTCCCAAATACGAGCAAGGTAACCGTCAAGAAAGTCAGTAATGGATGCAACGATAAAAATGGACACAGCAATCCAGCGAGTGATATCATTTGATTGTAATCGCCCTTCTAAAAAAAAGCATGCAACAACCATTGGGACTGCAACAATTCGTGCATAAGTTAAAATATTTGGAAAAGAAAAAGTATGATTTTTCATGGAGCCATTTTTAATTCTTGTGAAAGAGAATATATTTCCTAAACGTAACAAGGCAAAGGTTATGAAACAAGCCTATTTTTCATGAAAATGGTTATGAATTTTTTGTGCAATTGTCATAGAGATTCCCGTAACTTTTTTTAAATCTTCAAGTGAGGCACTAGCAATAGCCTTGGCACTTCCAAAATGATGAAGCAACGCACGCTTTCTTGTCGGACCGATATTTTCGATTTCATCAAGTGGGTTTTTGAATGTTTCTTTTTTTCGTTTTATCCTATGAGCTCCAATCGCAAAACGGTGTGCTTCATCACGCAGACGTTGCAAAAAATAGAGGATAGGATCACGTGGAGGAAGTGTAAAGGGGGGGATACCTTTTATAAAAAATCGTTCACGTCCCGCATGGCGGTCAATACCTTTGGCGATTCCAACAACTGTGAAGAGGTCATTTAATTGTAATTCAGCAAGTATTGCATGTACGCTGTTGATTTGTCCTTCACCACCATCGATTAAGATAAGATCAGGCCAAATGGGAAAAAGATCATTATCTTTTATGTCATGACTTCTATTTGGCTGATCATGCTCTTTTATAAGGCGTGAAAATCTCCGTTTAATCACTTCTTTCATCATGCCAAAATCATCGCCAGGCGTGATATCTATTGAGCGAATGTTGAATTTGCGATATTGATTTTTAACAAATCCCATTTGACCAGCAACAATCATAGCACCTACAGCATTTGTTCCCATGATATGAGAATTGTCATAGACTTCTATCCGGCGTGGAGGAAAAGGTAGTTGGAATGTTTTAGCAAGACCTTGAAGCAATTTTGTATGAGTGGCTGTTTCAGAAAGCTTATGTTCAAGTGCTTCATGAGCATTGAGATAGGCATGATTAACAAGAGTTTTCCGTTCACCTTGTTTGGGTAAAGAGAGAGACACTTTGTGATTTGCTTTGAGACTCAATGCTTCTGTAAGAAGTGTCTTTTCTTCAATTTCTTCAGATAAAAGGATGCTTTTGGGAAGTGGTTTATCATCGTAAAATTGGGCAAGAAAACTCGCTAAAATTTCAGTACAGGAAAAAGAGGGATCTGCTTTAGGAAAATAGGCACGGTTTCCCCAATTTTGCCCCATGCGAAAAAAGAACACTTGAATACAGGTCATTCCTTCTTTTTGCGCAATTGCAAATACATCCGCTTCTTTTATCGTTTGAGGATTAATACCTTGATGGCTTTGTATATGAGAAAGGGCTGATAAGCGGTCACGATAGGAAGCTGCTTGTTCAAAATCAAGATTTTCTGCGGCTTTATGCATAGCTTGAACCATATTACTTTTAACAGATTGATCTTTTCCCGAAAGGAACGCTTTTGCTCCCCTCAGCAGTTCTTTATAATCATTGTCACTAATTTCATGGGTACAAGGTGCAGAACATCGCTTAATTTGATAAAGCAAACAGGGGCGTGTACGGTTTTCAAAAACTGAATCAGTACAGGTTCGTAATAAGAAGGCGCGTTGTAAAACATGAACTGTTTGTGTCACTGCACCGGCAGAAGCAAAAGGACCAAAATAGTGAGCTTTTCGTGTTCGGGCACCACGATGTTTGTAAAGTCCAGGCACTCGATGATCATCTGTAATCATAATATAAGGGAAACTTTTATCATCACGTAGTAATACATTAAAATGTGGATGCAATCTTTTTATGAGATTGGCTTCTAAAAGGAGTGCTTCTGTTTCTGTATGGGTGACGATAAATTCCATATGATATGTTGCGCGAATCATGCGGGTAATACGATTATTGTGTCCTTGTTCACGCGTATAGTTTGAAACACGTTTTTTGAGATTACGAGCTTTGCCAATATAGAGAATATCACCATTTTTACCAATCATCCGGTAAACCCCTGGCTTATGCGGAAGGTGTCTAACAAACTCTTGTATGAATTTGACACCTTGGAATTGATTTTTCTCATTACTTTGATTGGCATTATTCCATGTAATGTTAGAGAGAAAAGAAAGCTTTTCCCGCTCATTTTTCGGACAATTTGTATTATTTTTCAGGACCATTCCGTTTATTAAGAATATGTTTTTTGTTTAATATATGAAATATTCTTTTTTATTAAATAATGATTATTTATATCCTTATAATTTTTTCTATAAATAATATCTTATAGCATAAGAGTATGATTTTAGAGAGCCGATTTTTCATAAAAAATATGAGAGTTGTTATTCTAAAACAGCTTTATGAATTTGCCCAATTTATTCATTAAAATGAGTGGAATAGGAAATTCATGATGATTAAGAAGATAGACGTTCTAAAAGGGAAAAAATTAATTCACGCTGATCGTTGTTAGCATATCATTATAATATACTGATATTATTCAAAAAATCAAAGAACTTTATCATTTTATGCCTTTGTATCTTACAACATGATATTTGATTTAGGAAAAATATAGAGAAAGATCTAATATAATAGATGTTCTTTTTGAAGCCACTTATGCGTTATTTGGGCGTTTTCATCTTGTCCCAGACGGTTGATAAGAAAGGGGCTGAGTTTTTTCATTTCTTCTTCCAAAAGGTAGGGAGGGTTAATAATAATCATACCACTTCCATTCATTGTCGGTGGACTTGAACTTTTTCGGATACGCATTTCAAGCTGTAGAATCTTAGGAATTCCTGTTTGATAAAGCGCGTGAAGAAAACTTTCAATTTCTTTGTCATATTTAACAGGATACCATAAAGCGTAGATCCCTCCAGAAAAGCGACGATAGGCTTTCATTAATCCCTCAATAAGGCGGGAAAATTCTCCAGTTTTTTCAAAGGGAGGATCAACAAGGATAAACCCACGTTTTTCTTTTGGTGGTACATGAGCATTTAAGGAAAGCCAACCATCTAAATGCAGAACTTTTGTCTGATAATCTCCGGCAAAGTTTTTTGCTAAAATATGATAATCTTCGTTGTGCAATTCTATTGCGGTGAGGCGATCTTGTTTCCGTAATAATTGACGAATAAGAACAGGAGATCCAGGATAAAATACAATTTCTTTTTCCCCTTTATTGAGGGCATCAATGATATCACACCATGGACAAAGGAGTGCTCTTAAATCTTCTGGGATAGGAGTTGAAAAAAGCCGTTGGACACCTTCGCGCCACTCTCCTGTTTTATGTGCTTCTAAAGAAGAAAGGTCATAAATACCGATTCCAGCATGCGTATCTATAACGCGAAAAGCTTTTTCTTTGCGTTTGAGATATTCTACAATGCGAGTGACAATAATGTGTTTAAAAACATCAGCAAAATTGCCAGCATGATAAATATGCCGATAATTCATGGAATAAACTCTATCATATGTATAACTGTACCGGATTATTAGCATAGAATATTAGAATTGATATCCATAAAAATACTCTTATAGAAATCAAATAATACCCTCACTCCCAAATAATACCCTACAGAAAAATATTAATGTCATGGGAGCATTTATTCACTGGGCTATTTTTATATTATGAGATTCATCGTTAAGATCTTAAATTTTTTTATATGAAAAATAGATAGGAAGAGGGCGAACATTTCAATAGAGATAGTTATGTTGTAAGAGAAGTTTCTTATGATCGCGGACTCTTTCAGGAAAACTATAAAAGACAAGCAATTAACGAGAATATTAGTGAAGTTTGTTAAAAAATTTAAGGTTATCTTTCAAATTCATTCATAAATTTACTTGTTTAAAGATTAAAGAATTTAAAATGTTTGATAAAAACATTGTTACATTTATCAGTTTTTTAGCGAGCGTAAAATTATGGATAGAGCAATAAAGTGCTGGTATTATAGTGATAGATTTTTATAAAAGTGTGGATGAATCTCATTGGTTTAAGCGGAGCCCAAGCTTTACATTATATACGCTAAATGGCTAGATTATTGTGTGTGGTGCTAAAACAAAACTTTTAAAAAGTGATATGTTCTCTGCAAGCGATCTCAATAAAATGAGGGATTTTTAACTAAAGTAAATAGGTTTATCTATCTCTAACACTGTATTATCTAGCGGCTTTATGAGATAATCTTATAAAAAGACTAGGATAAGAAATTCTTTTACATGGATTGTACTTCGATTCCATGCTTTTAATTGAATGTAATTTTCTATTAATGCCCATTCTGTTTTCAATACTGAGATAAGTTAAGCACATGATATTATGAGAACGCATGCCCAGAATCCGGAGACTTGTAATAGTTAGGGCATGCAGCGGTTCAAAGAGCTGGTTATATGGAGGTATTTTACTGAATAAAGGCGCAAGCTGGTACCATTTTTATTTTTTAGTATTGCCATACCTCTTGGCACTTGACCTGATTCATAAAGTGCATTTTTACTCTTTCTGCGAATAGTTTTTATCCACACGTCAGATATTTAATTGAATGCGATGATGGCTTATATTTCGTATTGTATATGGAATAATGATGATAAAATTCCCACCAACGCAAAGAATAAATATTATGCGTAAGATGATAGCTTTTAAAGAGACTGATGATGTGTCAAGAAAGTTTTTTAGAGATTGTTCTTTCTGAATTTTTTAATTGAATACGTAAAATTTTTTACAACATGGTATGATTTTTATCAGTAACGGATAATTTGGAGGAAATGTTTGTAATGATACGTACAACTTTGTTTAAAAGGAAAGACATGAGCTATAGTATTTACAGGAAGATGAGTAACTAAGAGATCAGATGAAGTTATTTTAGAAAAGTTTTTAAGCCTTTTGAATTTTCTATGAAGCGGTTTATCATTTTGGAATGGTTTGTGTTATAGTACGCTAAGAAGGGATGAGAGGATAAAAAGTTCTTTTGCAATAAAAGCGTGTGATTGTTTTTAAGTTAAGAAGAAAATATATAATTAAGATATTATATTTGATACATTCTTCAGAAGAAGCATGAATAAATGAAATCAAATTTAAAAGCATAAAGTTAGAGAGAGTAATGGGTAATATTTTTTCACCAACGCATTTAATTATAATTTTACTGATTATCTTTGTGCTTTTCGGTCGCGGTAAGATTTCTGAATTAATGGGCGATGTTGCTAAGGGAATTAAAGCCTTCAAAAAAAATATGAAGGAAGAAGATGATGGCATTGAGGATAAAGTTGAAATGGCTACTACTTCCCAAATAATTGATGTAGAATCTCAACAATCTCAGCCGCTATCGGTAAAACATGTAACAGCGCGCAGAAAGGCTTCTTCTGCTTCTAAAAGAAGCAAAACATCTGTTGCTAAAAAACAGCGTGTCAAATAACAAAAACGTAATCATCATTGTGCGTTATTTTTTGATGAGGAAGTCGAATTAAGAGATGTTTGGGATTGATGGACCAGAGTTTGTCGTAATCTTACTTGTTCTCATCATTGTTGTTGGACCGAAAGATTTACCTAAAATATTAAAGACAATAGCAAAGGTAAGAGCTCAGATGTGTTTAATGGCAAATGAACTTCGTCATCAGTTTGATGATGCAATAAAACAAATCGAGCTCGATGATTTGCAAAAAACATATTCGGATATTAGCGATACAAGCAAGAAGTTGACAGAGACTTTTGATCCCATTCAAAATACATTAGAAGATATCCACGATAATTTGGATGTTAAGGCAACACACCATAAATCAGAAAAAGGTAAAGAATTTTTGGAATGCGATCACAACGTAACCAATAAAGATATGACAGGATCTATAGCTTCTAAAGATAAAGAAGATGTGTCATGAATGTTAAGAAAGATGAAGTTGATGCCCATATGGCACCACTTTTAGAACATTTAATTGAACTTCGTCAGCGAATTATTGCTGCCCTAGTTGCATTTATGATCGCTTTTATGATGTGTTTTCTTGTTAAAGATTATATCTTAAATTTTTTACTATGGCCATATCAGTGGGCAATGAAAATAGCAGGGGGTAATCCTGAGGGTATTCGTTTGCAATCAACGCAAGTATGGGAAACTTTTTTAACGAAGATGAAGCTTTCTGCTTTTGGGGGAATTATTTTATCTTTTCCCTATACGGCTTTTCAGTTTTATAGTTTTATTGCACCAGGGCTTTATAAAAATGAGCGTATGGCTTTTTTACCATTTCTCATTGGGGGGCCTATTTTATTTTGTATTGGGGGAGCGTTTGTTTATGGTCTATTAGCGCCAATAATACTATGGTTTAGCCTTTCTCAACAATTTCTTCCAGATGTTCATTTAAAAATAGAGTTTATAGTGCGTATTTCTGATTATTTGGGCTTTATGACATCATTTATCCTAATTTTTGGTTTGATTTTTCAATTACCTCTTGTCATCAGTCTTTTAACAAAAGTTGGATTTTTAACGTCTCATGATTTGGCGTCTAAACGAAAATGGGCTATTTTACTTTCTTTTATCATTGCGGCAATCATAACGCCGTCGGATTTTTTTACGATGTTTGCAGTGGCTTTACCAACGATAGCACTTTACGAGATTTCAATTTTAATTGCTTACAGTATAGAAAAGAGAAGAAAATCCGCTTAAGAAAAGTGTATAATCTTATGCGATAAGAAATGAATAAAAACAATATAAATGAATAAAAAATATAAATGAGGAATTTTTATGCTTGATATTAAGTGGATTCGTGACAATCCTGAGAAATTAGATAAAGCACTCGTAAGTAGAGGTCTTGAGCCACAAGCTGAGAGGTTAATACAACTTGATCTTGCACGTCGGTCGCATATTGCTAAGGTGCAATTGGCGCAGGAACGTCGCAATGCGGTTTCAAAGGAAATAGGACAGGCTTTAGCGGTATCTGATCAGCAAAAGGCTGAAAGCTTTAGAGCTGAAGGTGAAGAGATTAAAATCTTTCTTTCCTCTGCAACAGCGGAAGAAAAACAGCTGACGGAGAGTCTTGAAAAAATTCTTTCAGCACTTCCAAATATTCCATTAGATGATGTTCCAGAAGGTAAAGATGAAAGTGATAATGTCGTCATTCGACATTTTGGTACACCTCCAACATTTAATTTTACACCAAAGGAACATTTTGATCTTGGTCAAGATCTCAAGCAGATGAATTTTGAACGAGCTAGTCGTTTGTCTGGAACACGTTTTACAATACTTTCAGGGGCGTTAGCACGGCTAGAACGAGCATTAGGCCAATTTATGCTTGATGTGCATGTCAATGAGCATGGTTATACAGAAGTCTCAATACCTTTTCTTGTTCGTGATGAGATTGTTTACGGAGCAGCACAATTGCCGAAATTTGCTGAAGACCTTTTTCGTACAACAGATGGTCGATGGCTTATTTCTACGGCAGAAGTGCCATTAACCAATTTGGTCAACGATGAAATTCTTGAAATATCAGATTTACCACTGCGATTTTCTTCTTTATCTCCCTGTTTTCGTTCAGAGGCGGGAGCAGCCGGTCGTGATACGCGCGGTATGTTGCGTCAGCATCAATTTTGGAAAGTTGAAATGGTCTCAATTACCAGTGAAGAGCAGTCTTTAATTGAATTAGAACGTATGACGGAATGTGCAGAAGATATATTAAAACGACTTGGTTTGCCTTTTCGCACAGTGGTTCTTTCTACGGGTGATATGGGGTTTGCAGCACGTAAAACCTATGACATCGAGGTTTGGCTTCCTGGTCAAGAATGTTATCGTGAAATTTCCAGCTGTTCAGTTTGTGGAGATTTTCAAGGTCGTCGTATGAATGCACGTTATCGTACAGAAGGCGATAAAAAATTACATTTTGTTCATAGCCTTAATGGTTCTGGTACAGCTGTTGGACGTTGTCTTATTGCCGTGCTTGAAAATTATCAACAGGCTGATGGATCAATTATTATTCCAGATGTTTTACAACCTTATATGGGAGGCATGCGTTGTATTACTGCTTAATTTTACGAAAGGAGAGACAATATGCGTTTATTGCCAAGAGGTGATAATATGCAAACGCAAGTTTTTGCCATTTTAAAAGAAGCAGTTTGTCAGTATAATAAAAGTGCACCTCCATTGGAGATTGAATGATACTATGGGGCAAAAGGGTATTTTACAATTTCGTGAGGAGTTAGCCGCTCTTGTACTGAAAATGCGTAGCAAAGGCATTGATGACGTGCGATTTTTTTCGGCATTAGAGAAAATTCCGCGTCAACAGTTTGTTTCTGCTCCTTGGTTTAATAGTGCTTATGATAATAAGGTTATTCCCCTTGAGTGTGGTGAATATATGGAACGTTTGGAAGAACAACTCTTAATTCTTTCGGCATTATCGTTGAAAAAAAGGCATCGCGTTTTAGAAATCGGTACAGGATCTGGTTTTTGTACTGCGCTTATGGCGTGTCTGAGTGACCGTGTGACAACGATTGATCGTTATAAAACGCTTGTTGATTTGGCGCGCCAAAAATTTCAAACTTTAGGAATTGAAAATATTATTATACGGCAGATTGATGGAAGTCATAGTGTGACAGGCTTGGGATCATTTGATCGCATTCTTATTTGGCCATCACGTTTTGATGAACCCAAGGAATTTTTAGAACTTTTAGCTGAAAACGGAATTCTCATTCAGGCGATAGGACCTGACGAAGGGGTACAAACGGTGACGCGCTATACAAAAATTGGTAGTCGATTTGAGTGTTTAGAACTGTTTCAAGTGCGTTACCAACCTTTTATTAAAGGCATTGCGGAGATACTTTAATTTTTGAAAGTTAAGAAAGTGCTGCAAATTGTCTACGTTAAATTCATTTTGATCTTATATAAAGATATTTATGAATAAAACATCTCATTTTAACTCTTCGGTAATTTAAAAAAGCTTTAATGGAGTGAGTTGATTATTGATGAGTGAGCAAAACGATGTGTTTAAAAGCTTTGGATAACATTTTCCAGCATAATTTTCAGAGAATAACTTTTTTAGCGGTGGTAACTATTGTTGCTGGTTGTAGTTCTGGTACACAGCGTTTTTCTAACATTGTCTCTCATCGTACGGTATCATCTCAATCAAATATATCGAGCACTATGTCTACAGATCCGCGAATGCTATCGTACGGTAGTGGTATGATACAAAGCACTGAATTGCCACCTGTGGAATCAAGCGATGATTCGTGGGGAGATGACAATTCTCCCTATAATTCTCCACATCAAGGTAGGATAACTTCTTCTGATGGTCGCGTTATGGGAGTCCCTCCACGTAATCTTGGAACACTTTCCCGTTCACAAATGGATAAATCTCCTATTTTTCGGCGGAACTCTTATATTGTCCAGAGTGGAGATACACTGCTCAGTATTTCACGACAAATAGGGGTTAGTGTTGAGGCATTAAAATTAGCAAATGGTATAAACAGCAATTCCATTTATATCGGTCAGGTACTTGTTGTTCCAAGCAGGCGTACATTAGCAGCTTCAAATGCACACAATAATAACGATTGGGCAGCGTCAACAACAGACTCTGCATTCCAATCTCAAGTGATGTCTTCTATAAAAAACAAGAAGTCCTCTCCTATATATAAAACTCCTGTAAAAACGCCACCTTCTGCAAAGATGAACAAATCAAGTTCTGAGAAAAATTTTTCTAAACAGATGACGCAATTGAATCATGAGACTGGTTTATCAAGTACTGTTACGAATACCGATAATATGACGACTCCGCAAGCCACAGGAATTTCTAAGATGCGTTGGCCAGTACGAGGGCGTTTATTAAGCCAGTTCGGTCAAAAAAAGGGAACAGTAATGAATCGAGGAATAGATATTGCAGTGCCGGAAGGATCTTCGGTAAAGGCGGCAGAAAATGGTGTTGTTATTTACGCGGGAGATGGATTAAAAGAGCTTGGTAATGTTGTGATGATTCGACATGAAAATAATATTATCACTATTTATGGATGTAACAGTAAACTTGTTGTTAACAAAGGACAAAGGATAAGACGCGGTGATGAGATTGCTAAATCTGGTGTTTCAGGAAATGTTAAAACGCCACGTGTCTATTTTGAGATGCGTAAGAATTCATTACCTGTTGATCCCCTTAAATATTTAGAAAACTAATTTATTGATGACTTTTAAATTTGAATAGTCTTACAGTTTATAGAAACTTCATGAAAAACAATTGATTTTCTTAAATCAATAACACTGCAGCAAAAAATCATTGGTTTAAGGAGAGCTGTTCGTTGGGGGCGTTAGATATTACCATCTTTGTGTTTATGAAAGTGTAAGACAATAGCATCATACTATTTGTCAGCTTTCAGTGTTCCAACTGCTCTTGCATTTGAGAGAAGCATGAAAAGAGATATTTCACGCCTTTCTTAAAAAGTTTTTATCTACAGGCTCATTTCATATGTGAGACGTGCAAGAAAATCGTTTTGATTAATTCAGAGGGTTTGAAATGAGAGTATTTTACTGTACTTAGATCTGTCATTCGATATCAAAAACGATAAATTATCTATATAAATTAAAGTTTTTTCATTAGAAAAATTATCTTGTATCATTTATTGAGTTAGTGAAAAGATTTATATTTTAGGATATATAATAGGGGAAAATGAATCTATTTTTAAAGATTTTTCTCATTGTATTTTGGTATTCTGTCTCTTAAGGATTTATTGTATTTTTGTAAAGCTGTGATTAGATTATGTAGTTATTGCTTTTTATGATAAATTCTTTAGAAATTTTTTCTGTATCGGAATTTCATTTTAATAGAGTGGGAAATACCTGAGGTTTAACTATAGGAGATGAAAATGTTTATTACGAACGCTTATGCTCAAGTTGCAGGCGATGTTTCCGGTGGAATTTCATTTGCTAGCGCTGTCCCTCTCATTTTAATTTTTGCAATTATGTATTTTTTTATCATTCGTCCACAGCGTGCCCAAATGAAAAAACGCCAAGAAATGCTTAATGCAGTACGTCGTGGTGATACAGTTATAACGGGTGGTGGTATTATCGGCAAAGTTACGAAGGTTCACGACGAGAGTGGTGAATTAGAGGTTGAAATTGGTGAGAGTATGAATATTCGTGTTATTCGCTCAACATTAGCTGATGTGCGCGTTAAAGGCGAGCCGATTGCAGAAAAAAAATCAAAGCTTAATGCTAAAACAAAAACACCACAAAAGTCTAAATCTAAAACGACAACGAAAGAAAATATGAGTGTCTCTAAAGAGAAAAAAGCTATATCAAAAGAAAATGCATCTTAAGGTGTAATGCCAGTTTATTACATTTTTTCAGCATTTTTATAAAAAGCTTGGCAAGATCAGGACAATTTCATTGGAAAAATAGCTTTTATAGTGGCTACAGAAAATGGAGTTTTTGTTTCCTTGAGATTATTAAAATAGTTGCTTTATTTATAGAATATTACGCAATTTTTTTCTGTTTTTTAAACAAGATCATTGTTTCTATAAAAAGAGACTTGCGAGTAAATAAGCTGAGAAAACTTTTTAAAAGATAGATTTATTTAAGCAGGTATAGCTTTTGATTGCGGTTTATTATCAAATTTTCATATACTTGTTGTATGAGAAGAGTAGGGTTTTATATAAAATTTCCACTTCAATACTAGGCTATGGTTAAGATATCAATGTTTGTATCAGCCTTCCTTTAATTTTATGGTGAGAAGTAGCAAAGACAATTGGATTATTCAAAAATAAAGGGTGCTTGTTCATGTTCGATGCAATTCAAATTCGTGAAGCACATTTTCCAAGTCGCGCACCTATTGATGCTTATGGAAATGGTGGATTTCGTTTTGCTGATATGTCTCATAGAGGTTCTATTATTTGTGTACCATCAGGTATTTATGGCATTGACATGGCAGGGCCTATTCCCACTCAAGAGGATATATCTCGTATTTTAGAAGAAGCTTCTGAAATCGAAGTTTTATTAATAGGTACTGGAATTGAATTATTGCGATTACCTGAAGAGTTACGGGTGCTTTTATGGGAAAAACGTATTTCCTCAGATACAATGAGTACGGGAGCGGCGGTGCGTACATTTAATGTTTTATTGGCTGAAGATCGCGCTGTTGCGGCATTATTATTTGCGGTAGAATAGAGTATTGTTTAATAAAACAAATGCTCTCGTCTAGTATGAAAGACTTGTGTGATTACTTTACTGCGCCGTAAAATACCGTCGTTTAAAGTGGTGATATAAGGGAATAAAATATACATAACTTAACACATTAAGTGTTTTTTTATACAGCAGCAAGTATTCAGGGTAGAGCTTGTTCGTAGTTCAATGAATCACATGAGTGGTCAACTCTTGGCACTTGAGACAGTTCATAAGAGGCATTTTTAATTCTTTCTTATACAATTTTTACCTACAAGCCAGCCCAGCTTGTGATGTGCAAGGGAATAGTTTTGATTGATTCAACATGGAATTGGTTTGAAATGCAAGCATTCTACGATATTTGAGATTCTAATTTAACATATAAAACAATGAATTATCATTATAAATAAATGCGTTGATAGTAATAGGAACTCACCGAGAGCAATTGGATTTTTTACAAATTGGTATTGGTAAGAATCTTTGTTCTTTAGTATGGGGAGGAGGTCAATGATTTGATGAAGTTTTTGTGATCAGGGCATTTTTATAAATAACATTGTCATCTATTCGGTGAAAAAGTGTTTTGCGTTTTTTGTTATTCTAAGTTTCACTATGCATGTTACGATTAGTTTTTAGCTTTTTTTTACTGCAAATGAAAACTTGAAGTCCGATAAGATAAGTTTTATCAGAAAAGTTATTTATTTAATTTTTTTCTTTCTAAAACGAAAAGTGACTAGAAAAGAAATTTTAATTCATAATACAGTTTAGAGACACATTTAAAAATCTTATTTTCTGAACTGTATTTGCTTATCCCTCATTTTTTAATATGAATAAAAAGAGGATATTAATTTCATTACTAAAAAAGGGACGTTAATAGGTTCAAATGATAGGCTCTCTTCCTTATTGTCTTGATATTTTACGTACCATAGATCGTGATCGCTATATATCGGTTTTATTTGCGCCTAAAAAAAAGCGCCAAGCATTGGCTGCTCTTTATGTATTTAATGCTGAAGTTTCTCGTATTCGCGAAAGTGTACATGATCCACTCATAGGAGAAATACGGTTACGTTGGTGGTATGATTCTATTGCTCATGGTGAAATGCAAACGAGTGGAAATAATCCGATTTTGAGTGATTTATTGAAAGCAATGACTCTTTTTAATTTACCTAAGACAGCTTTTTTACGTTATTGTAATGCACAAATTTTAGATCTTTATCACAATCCAATAGAAACGCTTCATGATCTAGAGCATTATTGTGGTGAGACAGCAAGCATAATTTTACAGCTTTCTTGTCAGATATTAGATCCTGATACTGCACAAGAGTTTACAGATATCTATGAACATGGAGGGATATCTCAAGGATTAAGCGGTGTATTGCGTCTTTTATCATTCATGCAATCACGATATCAATATTATTTACCTACTGATATATTAAAGGCTGTAGGAGTGAATAGGGAAGATTTGGAATCTCATCGTCTCAGTGATCAACAAAAGGATCGTATTGTTGAAGCTATGGTAGCATTATCGCGCGATCATTATACCAAATTTTACGAGTATTCTTGTGCTTTACCTAGAGTTCTTAAGCCAGCTTTTCTTCCATTGGTCATTGTCCCAGCTTCTCTTCAAAAAGCTATACAGCTGGGTGCTGCAATTTTTCAAGAGAGTGCAACGTTGCCATTAATATATCGCTATTGGTTGATAACAAGGGCAGCAATAAGCGGCAATTTTCCAAAGATATTGTAAAAGAATATTACCACGTTGGAATACGTAACATATAGACTGATTTTCTCATATGAAGATAAAAGGAGCTATGGTGTTTCCAAACCATTTTTTGTTATAAAAAATGTTGATGTTTTGGTTGCTATGAGCGCAAAAGAATAAGAAATTTTATGAGAGAAGTTGTCTTGGCAGTCTATGAGTTTATAAAAAACTCTTATTTTTGAGAAATCATAATTGATGACTGTTATGATTTATGAATATATTGATTTATAATGATAATTCGTTTTTTCTCATATTGAATGAGAGTCTTGAATAGAAAAAGATTTCTTCATTTTTATAATGAATTTTAAAAATAGTTTTTTGTATACTATAAGTTGGGTGTGTAAATGAAATCATTTAAAGAAAAAGCAATACGCTCCTTATGAATGAGTATTAAGAGTAGCAATATGATAAGCTATAAATGAATGACGATAGGGATGACATTTATAGCTTAATGGGTATAGCTTAGTGTGCGACAAATTTTACAACCTTTGGATGGATAATATTTTTTAATGCGTTGCAAAAACGACTCTACATTCCATTGACTATTTTCTCGCAAATCCATACATGCACTGATTTGCGAGAGAATTAGTCATTATACAAATGTTGATCCTAAGATATGCAAACAAGAGACCTATCTTACCTCTTCAACTATAGACGAAGAGCTGATGGAAACTTTATCAAATAAGTTCTTTAAATTATGCACGACCTTTTTATTGGAGAGCGTTAAAGATCTGATTATAATTTGTGCTATTAATTTCCAAAGGATGTTCTTTATTGGCAATTTGTAGCATTTCTAGCTTGAGATCTTCTCTTATCATCATATCTATATTGGCGCGGACCTCAGTTGAAAGAGTATGAGGCGTGATATCTTTAGGCATGGTGACAGTCTTTATTTGATAAATGATACGGTTTGTTGCAACTGGACCTTTTATGATGCCATAATGACCTTTGGGAGCAGAAAATAATGCTTTAATCCCTTCAACGCCAAGAGGGGCAGATGAGTCTCGACGCCGGAGGGCTGGTGTTGTTTGTTTTGTAACACCAAGGGTACGAGCAAGAGCAACAAGACTTTTTCCTTCCGTGAGCTGTTTGAGAGCATTTTGGGCTTTTTCATCAAGAAGACGTTGGATTTCCTCACTTTTCCATTGAGAAAGAACATCTAGCTTAGCCTCTTCAAGTGTTTTATCGCGGGCAGGAATAATTTTATCGACCTTATACCAGAGATATCCACCATTTTGAAAAGAGAGAGGATCAAGATCGACTCCTTCATTTGATTGATAGATGGCATTCAGTAAAATATCTTTTTGAGGTAAATCCGTGAGTGCTGCACCTTCAAGCGTTTTTCCCGTTTTATCAATGGTAATTGTGCGCAAAGATAATTTGTATTGGTCAGCTAGCTCTTTGAGAGAAGCACCCTCAAAACGAGCATTTTCAATGGCTACATAATTGTTACGGATATCATCAGTAGCACGATTTTTGGCAAGTGTTTGGCGAATATTTTCTTCGACCTTTTCAAAAGGAAGAGAGCTTGAGGGTTCAATATGCGTGACGCGAATGATAATAGGTCCCTGTAAGTCATTTATCACAGTACTGACTTGGCCTTGTTGAAGTTCAAAAATTTCAGAGGCTAGATGACTAGGAAGTTCATTTTCTGCGAGAGGACCTTTTTTTATGTCATTAAGAGTCTTGTTTTCAGCTTTTACCAGTTCATCAAAACTCAATCCATCAGCTATTTTTTTTGCTGCATTATCGGCTTCTTCACGTGAGGGGAATTGCAGTTCCTCGAATGTACGCTTTTCAGGCGTTACAAAACGTGAAGCATTTTGTGTATAATAGGCTTTTGCCTCATCTGTTGAGATATCTTTAGGTTTTACAAAATCATTAAGTTCCATAGATAGCAAAGAGACAGTGCGGTATTCTGGAGCACGAAATTGACTTTGATGTGTTTTAAACCATTTTTGTAGTGTTTCGTCATCAGGATCAGCAATTGTTTCCTTTTCTTTTAGATCAATAACGAGATAATCAGCAATACGCATTTCTCCTTGATAAAGAGCAAGTGCTTTATAAAAGAGATTTGGTGCTTTCATATCAGAGAGTAAAGCTGAAATAAGTTGGTTACGCTTTTCTTGTTTGGTGTAATAATTAAGAAAAGCACTTTCACTAATACGTAAATGCTGAAGATAGTTATAAAACAAATTTTTATCAAAAGTGCCATTTACTTGGAACATCTTATCAGAACCAATCGTATGAGCTATCGTATCTTTTGAAAGACTTATTTTCATTTTACGTACTTGTTCATCAAGCAATACATTTTGTTGTAATTGATTAAATACAAAAGCAGGAATTTGGTATTGCTGCATTTCATTTGCTGTAAACATTCGTCCAAGATGAGCAGCATATGCTAAACGAGCGCTTTGATCGGCAAGTGCAAGACGATAATCATCGACAGTTACTGTGGACTTTCCAGAAGTAATAAGATCTCTTTCACTTTTTTTGTGTAATTGCGGTATTCCCCATAGAAGAATGAAGCATAAGAGTAAAATAGCAAGGAAAATTCTAGAAATCCAAGAATTTGTAGCATTTCTTATGATGTCAAGCATTGTTCAAGTCCATTTTTAATGTGAATTATTATCAAAGCTAATGGAATTTGCAATAAAGAGATGAAAGATGCAAGCTTTAAAGACTTGCTTTCATGTTATAATTTGGTAACTACAGATAAACAATGTATTGTAAGAGCTCTTGAGGTGAAAATATGTCTCCAAATACTCGGCCTTTTCTTGCTGGAAATTGGAAAATGAATGGAACGAGTGAATCGCTTGGAGAGTTGCGTGCTATTGCTACAGGCGTTAGCTCTGATCTCAATCATCTTTTTGAGGCGCTTATTTGCGTCCCAGCAACGCTTTTATCTCGTGCTTCTGATATGCTGGATGGGGAAAATCTCCTTTTGGGAGGACAAAATTGTCATTTTGATGATCATGGTCCCTATACTGGAGATATTTCAGCTTTTATGCTTAAAGAAGCAGGAGCAAGTCATGTCATTATTGGGCATTCAGAACGTCGTACAGTGTATCAGGAAAATGATGCGATTGTCTGTGCCAAAGTGCAAGCTGCGTGGCGAGCAGGTCTTGTGGCCCTTGTGTGTATTGGTGAAACATTGGAGGAGCGTAATGATAATAAAGTGCTGGATATTCTCACGCAGCAGCTTGAAGAATCTTTACCAGATGATGCAACAGCAGAGAATACCATTATCGCTTATGAACCTGTTTGGGCGATAGGCACCGGCAATACAGCGACTCCAGAAGATATTGCAAAAGTACATCATTTCATTCGTGATAAGGTGCGTTCTCGTTTTAGTGATGAAGGCAATAAGATACGTCTGCTTTATGGTGGGTCCGTAAAGCCATCCAATGCATTTGAGCTTTTAAGCATTCCTCATGTTAATGGTGCTTTGATAGGTGGAGCAAGCTTAAAAGCGATTGATTTTTTAACTATTTGCGATGTTTGTCGTAAACTATAGTAGAGAAATTTGAGTTTCCCCTTGGATTGTGTATTATTTATGTGTAAATAGCTATGAAAGAGTTATTTGAAGAGCAGGGTTTATGCAAACAGTACTTATAATTATTCATTTGTTGATTGTGATTACTTTGGTTGGTGTTATATTAATCCAACCTTCAGAAGGTGGTGGGCTAGGTGTGAGTAATAGCTCAGGGTTGATGAAAACTCGTGGATCTCGAAACCCTTTAACACGTTTGACTGCTATTTTAGCCTGTTGTTTTTTTGTTGTGTCTATTGGGCTTACCGTGGTGGGTAATATATCAAATTCTAGTTCTGATATTTTAAAGCGTATACCGGTTAATTCAGAGCAGAATTCTACCAATAAAGCCTCAGAATCAGTCCCATCATCAGATGGTGAGTCTTCCCCTTCTATTCTTGAACAGCTAGGAGGCAATTCGAATTCTCCGCAGGAACAGAAACAGTCCACAAATCCTGAAGCAGAAAGCCCAGTTCCACGGGTTCTTGAAAACACAGTTCCGGATAACAGTACGAAATAGTTTTTTAAGAAAATATAGACTTTTTAAAAGGTGATTTTTTCACCTTTTTTATTTTAGAAGAAAAATTGTTTCTTTTTGCATTTTTTGCTGGAAAAATCATTATAAATTGCTTATCACCATAAGCCCATGGCACGTTATGTTTTTATTACTGGTGGTGTGGTTTCTTCCCTTGGAAAAGGCATCGCAGCGGCGGCGTTAGCAGCGTTATTACAGGCTCGTGGCTACCGTGTACGTCTTCGCAAACTTGATCCTTATTTAAATGTTGATCCAGGTACGATGTCACCTTATCAACATGGTGAAGTATTTGTGACCGATGATGGTGCAGAAACGGATCTTGACCTTGGTCATTATGAGCGTTTTACTGGGCGGTCTGCAAATAGCCAAGATAATATCACAACAGGGCGTATTTATCGCAATATCATTGAACGAGAGCGGCGTGGTGATTATTTGGGGGCAACAGTTCAAGTTATTCCTCATGTTACGGATGAAATTAAGAGATTCATTACGATGGGAAATGAAGAGTTTGATTTTGTTTTGTGTGAGATAGGGGGAACGGTTGGTGATATTGAAGCAATGCCTTTTCTAGAAGCGATTCGTCAGCTTCGCAATGAGCTACCAAGACAAAGTGTCGTTTATGTCCATCTCACATTAATGCCTTATATACCTTCGGCAGGTGAATTAAAAACGAAACCAACACAACATTCTGTCAAAGAATTGCAAGCAATTGGTATTTCTCCTGATATTTTGCTTGTACGTGCAGATCGATCTATTCCAGAAACAGAACGGTGCAAATTATCACTTTTTTGTAATGTTCGCTCCAATGCAGTCATTCAGGCATTAGATATGCCAACAATTTATGATGTTCCTATGGCATATCATAAGGAGGGTTTGGACTCTGAAGTTCTTTGCGCTTTTGGAATCGATTCGGCACCTTCCCCTCAGATGGATCGTTGGGAAGATATTACGCATCGTATTCATCATCCTGAAGGAGAAGTTACGATTGCTGTTGTAGGAAAATATACGGGTTTAAAGGATGCTTATAAATCTCTTATTGAAGCGATTGCGCATGGTGGTTTAGCGAATAAAGTAAAAGTTAATATTGAGTGGATTGATTCGGAACTTTTTGAAAAAGAAGATTCTGTTTCAGCTTTACAAAAAGCCCATGGAATTTTGGTTCCAGGTGCTTTTGGGGCACGAGGGGCAGAAGGAAAGATTCGAGCAATTCAATTTGCACGAGAGCGTAAAGTTCCATTTTTAGGGATTTGTTTTGGGATGCAATTAGCTTGTATAGAGGCTGCGCGCAATATTGCACAGATTAAGAATGCTTCATCAAGTGAGTTTTGCGAAACAGAAAATCCAATTGTAGGTTTAATGACAGAATGGCTTAAAGGAGACGTTCTTGAAAAACGTACAAGAAATGGTGATCTCGGCGGATCAATGCGTCTTGGTGCTTTTGCTGCTGAATTAAAAGAAGAGAGTCATATTGCTCAAATTTATGGGATGACCAAGATTGTCGAGCGACATCGTCATCGGTATGAGGTCAATATTGATTATAAGGATAAGTTAGAACAGTGTGGTTTGATTTTTTCTGGGATGTCTCCTGATGGTATTTTACCAGAAACTATAGAATATGCAGATCATCCATGGTTTATTGGTGTTCAATATCATCCAGAATTAAAATCCCGTCCTTTTGATCCACATCCGCTTTTTTCTTCTTTTATTGAAGCCGCTGTAGAACAAAGTCGATTGGTTTAATGCATAAATTGGGTTACTTTGCTTTTGAGGGATAAAATGACTAAACCAAATGCCCGTGTGAAAGTTGGAAATATTATTTTTTCAAATGAAATGCCTCTTTCATTAATTGCAGGGCCGTGTCAGATGGAAAGTCGCGATCATGCTTTTGAAATGGCTGGTCGTATTAAAACAATTACCGATCAGCTTGGTATCGGGTTTGTTTATAAATCGAGTTACGATAAAGCTAACCGAACTTCTTTAGGGGCGACACGTGGTATTGGTCTTGAAAAAGCAATGGCTGTTTTTTCTGATTTAAAAAAGGAGTTTGATTGTCCCATATTAACTGATGTGCATACAGAAGAGCAATGTACAATTGTTTCTTCTACGGTTGATATTTTACAAATACCGGCTTTTTTATGTCGTCAAACAGATCTTTTGGTAGCAGCCGCCAAAACAGACTGTGTTATTAACATTAAAAAAGGTCAGTTTTTAGCGCCGTGGGACATGGAGAATGTTTTAAAAAAGGTTGTTTACAGTGGTAATCCGAATGTTATGCTTTGTGAGCGAGGCACATCATTTGGTTACAACCGACTTATTTCTGATATGCGTTCATTGCCTATTTTACGTTCATTTGGTGCACCTGTTATTTTTGATGCAACGCATTCTGTTCAAGAACCTGGGGGACAGGGTGCTTCATCTGGTGGACAGCGCCAATTTGTTGAAGTTTTAGCACGTGCGGCTGTTTCTGTTGGGGTAGCAGGTATTTTTTTAGAAACGCATCAAGATCCAGATAATGCACCTTCTGATGGACCCAACATGGTTAAACTTGATAATTTAAAAAGATTGCTTGAGACTTTAATGGAGTTTGATTATCTGTCAAAGAAGTTGAATTAAGAAGAGAAAAAATATTTTATTAATAGGGCATTAGAAATGAATCGAGACTTTTATTGGATAAGGAAACACATATGACTATAATTGTCGATATCATTGGACGTGAGGTTCTTGATAGCCGTGGTAATCCAACGGTAGAAGTTGATGTTCATTTGGAGAATGGAGCTTTTGGTCGTGCTCTGGTTCCATCGGGAGCTTCAACAGGAGCACACGAGGCTATAGAGCTTCGTGATGGTGGTTTGCGCTATCAAGGGAAAGGTGTTGAAAAAGCGATTGCTGCAGTTAATGGCGAAATTCTTGAAGAACTTGGTGGGCGGGATGCAACAAATCAAATCGCTATCGATCAAGCAATGATTGCTTTGGATGGAACGCCAAACAAAGCCCGTCTTGGTGCCAATGCACTTCTTGGTGTTTCATTAGCTGTTGCGAAAGCAGCTGCGGATTCATTAAATTTACCTTTGTATCGTTATATTGGTGGTACACAAGCGCATATTCTTCCAACCCCTATGATGAATATTATTAATGGTGGCGTTCATGCTGATAATTTGATTGATTTTCAGGAGTTTATGATTATTCCTATAGGAGCCCCTACTGTAAGAGAAGCTATCCGTTATGGCGCTGAAATTTTCCATGCGTTGAAAAAGCGTTTAAAAGATGCGGGTTATAATACCAATGTTGGTGATGAAGGTGGTTTTGCACCTCAATTTAAAAGTGCTGATCAAGCAATTGATTTTATTATGGAATCTATTACAACATGTGGCTACAAACCAGGGGAACAAATTGCCATTGGTTTAGACTGTGCTTCAACCGAATTTTATAAAAATGGTTCGTATTTTTATAAAGGTGAGGGGAAATGCCGTGACATCCAAGAGCAGGTAGATTATTTAGCGCAGCTTGTGAAAAATTATCCTATTATTACAATTGAAGATGGAATGGCTGAGGATGATTGGGAAGGTTGGAAGTTACTCACTGACACAATTGGAGAAAAATGTCAGCTTGTTGGCGATGATTTGTTTGTAACGAATTCAGCACGTTTGCGTGATGGCATCAAAATGGGGGTAGGCAATTCTATTCTCATAAAAGTTAATCAAATTGGTACATTGAGTGAAACACTTGATGCTGTAGAAGTAGCACATAAAGCAGGTTATCGTGCCATTATATCTCATCGTTCAGGCGAAACAGAGGATTCTTTTATTGCAGATCTTGCTGTTGCAACGAATTGTGGACAAATTAAAACAGGTTCTCTTGCACGTTCGGATAGATTAGCAAAATACAATCAACTTATTCGTATTGAAGAAATGCTAGGGGCCCAAGCGCGTTATGCTGGTGATTTATATCGTGTATAGTTGTGAGCACAAAATATGAAAGTATAAGATCATTTAGACTATGAAATTGAGATTTCTTATCAAAGGCATATACGCAATAATTTTTAAGTGTTTAAATTTATAGGGATTAAGATGAGAGGTATAATTATTAGTCAAGATCAAGGAACTTATCTCGTTTCGGGTGATGATGGTAAACGTTATCAGTTTGCGACTTGGGATTGGATGGGAAAGAATCCGCCAAGGATCGGTTATACTGTTGATTTTGTCTGTGAGGGGGGTGTTGTCAGTTCTGTTTTTCCATTGTTGAGACCAGGTACAGAGAATTCAAAGATAATGTTCGCACTCCTTTGTTGGTGTTCAGGTATCTTTGGTGTTCATCGCTTTATGGTTGGTAAAGTTCGGACTGGTGCTTTAATGCTGATTCTATCGTTATCATTGTTTGGATTGATAATTACCGGTATTTGGGCAATTGTTGATTTTATACTCATTCTTGGTGGAAGATTTACGGATAAAGACGGGAATCAGATTACAGATTTTTAAAAATTTATAATAAAAAGAAAATAATTAAGTTTACTTTTTATTTTGATCAATATAGTAAGCTGCATAATGCAAGATTGTTGTACTCTATTTCTTTAATGTGAGATATTAAGAGAAATATGCACAGTTGAATAAAAGTATTGAAAAAGGCTGTGCTATTTTATGTGGGTAAAACAACGGCGTAAATCCACTAAGGTGTGTTTTGTATTGCTGCTTATAGCAGCAGAAAACATTAGCTCATTGGGGGGATCAAAACTATTTTAATTTCACGTTTATCACGGCTGCTACAAATTTTATTTACACCGTGAGGTTAATCAGCATATTATAAAAAGAAATAATCTCTTTATGAATAACACATGAGGAGAAGCTTTATAGGTGGTCGAGGATGAAAGGTAAGATTATTGGTCAGGATCAAGGAGATTATTTTGTTTCTGGGGCTGATGGTAAGCGTTATCAATTTACGAGTTGGGATTGGTTAGGAAAAAAACCACCAAAAGTGGGTGATACCGTTGATTTTGTATATGAAGATAATGTTGTTAAATCTGTTCTCCCTCTTTTGAGTAAATCGCAGTCAGAAAAATCAAGATTGGCGATAGCACTTGTTTGTTGGTTTTTTGGATGGTTGGGAATTCATCGCTTTATGGCTGGTAAAGTTGGAACGGGCATTGCAATGCTTCTTATAACGATAACAGGTATAGGGCTGTTAGTTACTATACCGTGGTCGTTTATCGATTTTATAGTTATTTTATCCGGATATTTTAGGGATGAAAATGGGGATAAAATTATAAATTGGTAGAAATTTTAGAATAATATAAAATGTAAAGAACTAAGAATTTTCTTTACTTTTAATGTTGTCAATATATTAATTTAATAATGTAAATTATTTTAGTCTATGTCTTTAAATGTGAAATATTAAAGAAAATTATGAATATTTAAATAAAACTATTGAAAAAGACTGTACTATTTCATATGAAAAAAGCAAAGGTGCAAATCGAACAGCGTGCTTTGTATTACCACTTGTAATTGCGGGAATTTTAAGTTGTTGGGGGATTTTTAGCTTTTTAAATTGTCATATATCACGGTGAATACAGACTGTATTCATGCTGTGAGGTTTATTCAACATATTATCATATTAGAAGAAAAGCTTCTTTATGAATAACAATTTTATAGGTGGTGAAGATGAAAGGTAAGATTATTGGTCATGATCAAGGAGATTATTTCATTTCAGGGGCTGATGGTAAGCGCTATCAGTTTGCGAATTGGGATTGGTCAGGAAAAACGCCGCCGAAAGTTGGTGACGTCGTTGATTTTGTGTGTGAAGGGGATACCATTAAATCTATTTTCCCTATCTTGACTGAAGGTCAGTCACAGCAATCAAAAGTGACGTTAGCGGTCGTTTGTTTTTTTCTAGGTGGACTAGGAATTCATCGTTTTATGGTTGGTAAAGTTGGAACGGGCATTGCAATGCTTCTTATAAATATAATAAGTGTAATACTTATAATAAGTGTAATATTTATGCCGGTAGGGCTTATAGGAGTTTTTTTGATAATTACACCTTGGGTATTGATTGATTTTATAGTCATTTTAACAGGAAATTTTAAAGACAAAGATGGGTGTAAAATCACAAGTTAGTGGGATATCCAATATTTGTAATACAAAAAGTGGGGCATTCAGCTTACTTTGATTGTATTTAAGGGGGGGGATAAATTGGTGATAACAAATTGTTTGAGTGTATAGATTTGGTAATGAGGTATTAATCAAAATCGTGCATAGTTGGGCAAAATATTAAAAAATTTGTGCTGTAAAGACTGTGCTATTTTATGTGGACAAAGCAGAAACGTCGATCAATCAAAGTGCGCTTTGTACTACCTCTTATGACGGTGGGAGTCTTAAGCTATTTCAGTTATCACATTTATCATGGTGAGTATGGATTGTATTCACGCAGTGAAGTTAATCAGCATATTAGCGAATTAGAAAAGGAGCTTCATAAAATAGAAGCTGAGCGGATATTCATGGAAAAGCGTATTTCTCTTTTACGCAATGGACATATAGAAAAAGATATGCTGGATGAGTATGTCCGAAAGAATTTGAACTTTTCTAAGCCAAATGAACTGACAATCTTAATACCTTGAAATGATACCAAAGGTAAATGAAAAATCGCTTAATTTAAACAACAATCAGCAATGATATTGTTTAAGCCGATTGATAAGGCTTGTAACTTTTGTTCGTAAAGGTTATTCCTAAATAATCATAAAAGGGAGTTTAATATGGCAGAACGACTTAAAAAAAATTCTGCGTCGGTGGCGCGCACTGCATTATCAAGCACCACAAAGAAAGCACCAATAGCAGACTTTACAAAAGAAGAAGAAATTGATGCTTATCGTGAAATGCTTTTAATTCGCCGTTTTGAAGAAAAAGCAGGACAACTTTATGGTATGGGGCTTATTGGGGGATTTTGTCACCTTTATATTGGTCAGGAAGCCGTTGTTATAGGAACATTGAAAGCGGCAAAAGAAGGTGATCAGGTTATTACGTCTTACCGTGATCATGGTCATATGTTAGCCGTTGGGATGAGCCCACGTGGTGTCATGGCAGAATTAACGGGACGTCAAGGTGGCTTTTCCAAAGGGAAAGGTGGCTCGATGCATATGTTCTCTAAAGAAAAGAACTTTTATGGAGGACATGGTATTGTTGGTGCGCAGGTTCCAATTGGTTCAGGTTTGGCATTTTCGAATCAGTACCTTGGTAAAGATAATGTGACATTGGTTTATTTTGGTGATGGTGCCGCAAATCAGGGGCAGGTTTACGAAAGTTTTAATATGGCTTCACTTTGGAAGCTTCCTGTTGTTTATATTATTGAAAATAATCAGTATGCTATGGGAACGTCAGTTTCACGTGCATCTGCAGAAACTGATTTTTCCCGACGTGGTCTTTCTTTTGAAATTCCAGGTATTGTTGTTGACGGTATGGATGTTCGATCAGTAAAAGGAGCTGCTGATGAAGCGATTTCTTGGGCACGCTCAGGTAAAGGACCGATCATTCTTGATATGCAGACCTATCGCTATCGTGGTCATTCCATGTCTGATCCAGCAAAATATCGTTCAAAGGAAGAAGTCCAAAAAATAAAAGAGGAACACGATCCGATTGATCAAGTAAAAAGTCGGATTCTTAAGAAAAATTGGGCGAACGAAGATGATTTAAAGTCTATTGAGAAAGAGGTTCGTGCAATTGTTGCTGATGCGGCAGATTTTGCACAAAGTGATCAAGAGCCAGATGCTTCTGAGCTCTATACTGATATTTTAGTTTGATGCGAGGGAAGCAAGTATGTCTATTGATATTTTGATGCCGGCGCTTTCACCAACTATGGAAGAAGGTAAACTGTCTAAATGGCTCAAGAGAGAAGGTGATAAGGTTAGCTCTGGCGATGTTATTGCTGAAATTGAAACGGATAAGGCTACAATGGAAGTAGAGGCCGTTGATGAAGGTACTCTTGGTAAAATTTTTGTGCCTGAAGGTTCTGAAGGTGTAAAGGTTAACACTGTTATTGCGATTTTGTTAGAAGAAGGTGAGCGTGCTGAGGATATTTCGCAACCTACGGACACAGCACAAAAAACTAAGGGATCTCCTCTTTCTCTGCCTTCCTCAGTTCCGCAGGTTCCTACTTTTGATACGTCTCCTGATTTTGATATTCCAGCGGGAACACAAATGGTTACAATGACAGTTCGTGAAGCGCTTAATCAGGCTTTGGCTGAAGAAATGCGGCGTGATGAAAAGGTTTTTCTCATGGGGGAAGAAGTCGCGCAATATCAAGGTGCCTATAAGGTTAGTCAGGGTTTATTGGAAGAATTTGGAGAGCGCCGAGTTATTGATACCCCAATTACAGAGCACGGCTTTGCTGGGTTGGCTGTTGGGGCTGCTTTTGGAGGGTTACGTCCCATTGTTGAGTTTATGACCTTTAATTTTGCGATGCAGGCGATGGATCAAATTATTAACTCAGCAGCAAAAACACGTTATATGTCTGGTGGACAAATGACCGCTCCTATGGTTTTCCGAGGTCCCAATGGTGCGGCTGCCCGTGTTGGTGCTCAACATTCTCAATGTTATGCTGCATGGTATAGTCATGTACCAGGTCTGAAAGTTGTCATGCCTTATAGTGCTGCAGATGCAAAAGGTTTGCTGAAAGCTGCTATTCGTGATGATAATCCTGTTATTTTTCTTGAAAATGAGATTTTGTATGGGCATCAATTTGATGTCCCTCAACTGGATGATTTTGTTTTGCCTATTGGTAAGGCGCGCATTCATAAGTCTGGACAAGATGTGACGATTGTCACGTGTGGAATTGGGATGCATTATGCCGTTCAAGCGTTGCCGGAAATTGAACAACTTGGTATCGATGTTGAATTGATTGATTTACGAACCATTCGCCCGATGGATCTTCCAACAATTCTTTCTTCAGTTAAAAAAACAGGTCGTTTGGTAACGATTGAAGAGGGATTTCCTCAGTCATCCGTGGGAACTGAAATAGCAACGCGTGTTATGCAGCAGGCTTTTGATTATCTTGATGCGCCAATTGCTACGATTTCTGGCAAAGATGTTCCGATGCCTTATGCTGCTAATCTTGAGAAGTTGGCTTTGCCTAATACTGCTGAGATTATTGAGGCCGTTAAGGCTGTGACATACAGAGCATAACGGAGGAAAGCATAATGCCCATTAAAATTACAATGCCAGCACTTTCCCCTACGATGGAAGAGGGAAATTTAACAAAATGGAATATTAAGGAGGGAGATAAGGTCTCTTCTGGTGATGTTATTGCTGAAATTGAGACGGATAAAGCGACAATGGAAGTCGAAGCCGTTGATGAAGGTAGGGTTGCCAAAATTGTTGTTCCTGCTGGAACACAAGGCGTTAAAGTAAATGCTTTAATTGTTGTTTTAGCAGAAGAAGGTGAAGATTTAGCTGAAGCTGCAAAAGTTTCAGAAGAAATCTCTTCTTCTACAAGACAAGAACCAGAGGGCGTAAAACAGACAGATACTCTGAAACAGACGGACTCAAAGGGTACAAAAATGTCTCATGAATCATCAGCTCAGCAATTAATACAGCAAGATAAAAAGGAAACGCGTCTTTTTGCCTCTCCCTTAGCGCGGCGATTAGCATCTCAGGAAGGCCTTGATTTATCCCTTATTTCTGGAAGTGGTCCGCATGGGCGTATTATCAAGCGCGATGTAGAAAAAGCTGTGAGTAGTGATATGTCTAAAGTGTCATATTCATCACAAATAGGGGAGCTAGTAGCTACAGGTGCTTCTGACAAACAGATACTGAAACTCTTTAAAGAGGATGAATACACCTTCGCACCCCATAATAATATGCGTAAAACAATCGCAACACGTTTGATGGAATCAAAACAGAGAGTTCCACATTTCTATGTAACGGTAGATTGTGAACTTGATGCGCTATTAGCACTGCGTACACAACTGAATGCTGCTGCACCAATGATTAAGGGGCAGGAAGAAACTCAGCCTACTTATAAGCTTTCTGTTAATGATATGGTGATCAAAGCTGTCGCACTTTCTTTGAAAGCTGTTCCTGATGCGAATGTCTCTTGGCTTGAAGGCGGAATGCTTCATCATAAACATTGTGATGTTGGGGTTGCTGTTTCTATTCCCAATGGATTAATTACGCCGATTATTCGCCATGCAGAGGAAAAGCCGTTATCACTTATTTCCAAAGAGATGAAGGATTTTGCAAAGCGTGCGCGTGAGGGCAAGTTAAAAATGGAAGAATATCAGGGTGGAACAACAGCTGTATCAAATATGGGGATGTATGGTATAAAAAGTTTTTCGGCTATCCTTAATCCACCGCATGCGACGATTTTTGCGATTGGTGCAGGGGAGCAACGTGCCGTTGTTAAAAATGGTGCATTAGTTGTTGCGACAGTTATGTCAGTTACAATTTCTGCGGATCATCGTGCTGTCGATGGCGCTTTAGCAGCAGAGCTCGCGCGGGCTTTTAAGAAGATGATTGAAAATCCATTAGCAATGTTGGTTTGAACTGTTTAACAGTTATTCACGTAAATTGTGAGAGAGTGTGTTAAGAGAATAAAAACAAATTTAAGAGTTTGAAGAGCAATGTTATTGCTATTTCTGGTTTGGGTAAAGCATTTACGTGGAGCTTAAAGAAAAAGACATAAGATAATTCTGTGATGTTGTTTTGCAGTCTTAAGTTCAAAAAATGCATATCCATTTTATATATATCCATGGAGGAATTACTGTGGCAAATCTTTATGATGTAATTGTGATTGGATCAGGTCCAGGCGGATATGTAACCGCAATTCGTGCAGCACAATGTGGCTTTAAGACTGCGATTGTTGAACGTGAACATTTGGGAGGGATCTGTTTAAATTGGGGATGTATTCCAACAAAGGCCCTTCTACGTTCAGCGGAAATGAAACATTTTGCTGAGCATGCAAAAAAATATGGACTAAAAATTAATGGTTCAATTGAGGCAAACATCAAAGATGTTGTAGCACGTTCACGCGGTGTTTCAGCACGTTTAAATGCTGGCGTTGATTTTTTAATGAAAAAAAACAAAATTGATATTATCTGGGGTGAAGCAAAGCTTACCAAAGAAGCGAAGGGAAGCCATCCTGCGGAAATTATGGTTTCTTCATCCTCCAAACCGATTATGCAACCGCAAAATCCAGTCCCTAAAAGGACGTTAGGGGAGGGAACTTATCAAGCAAAGTATATCATTATTGCAACGGGCGCACGTCCTCGTGTCCTTCCTGGTATTGAGCCAGATGGAAAACTCATTTGGACTTATTTTGAAGCTATGATACCGCCAGCAATGCCAAAATCGCTTTTGGTTATAGGGTCTGGGGCTATTGGCATTGAATTTGCCTCTTTTTATCGTGATATGGGAGCTGAGGTAACTGTTGTTGAAATGATGCCCCACATCATGCCTGCTGAAGATATTGAAATTTCAACGTTTGCTTGTAAACAGTTAGAGAAAAAAGGTTTACGCATTCTTCGTCAAGCAAAAGTAACAAAGGTTGAAAAATCTTCTGATTCTGTGACTGTAGATATTGATGTTCAAGGTAAAATAGAGTCAATGACTGTTGATCGGTTGATTTCGGCTGTTGGGGTGCAAGGTAACATTGAGAATCTTGGTTTAGAAGCTTTGGGAATAAAAACCGATCGCGGGTGCATTGTAACCGATGAATGGAGTTGGACGGGGGTGGAAGGCATTTATGCTATTGGTGATGTAGCAGGTCCTCCTATGTTGGCACATAAAGCAGAAGAAGAAGGTGTGATATGTATTGAGCATCTTGCAGGTTTAAAGAATGCTCATCCGCTTGATAAAAGAAAAATTCCAGGGTGTACATATTGTACACCACAGGTTGCCTCTGTAGGGCTTTCAGAAGCTACAGCAAAAGAAGCAGGTTATGATATACGTATTGGTCGTTATTCTTTTGCTGCGAATGGCAAGGCGATTGCTTTGGGTGAAGATCAGGGGTTAGTAAAAACGATTTTTGATAAAAAAACAGGACAGCTTCTTGGGGCCCATATGGTAGGGGCTGAGGTAACAGAATTGATACAGGGTTTTGTTATTGCCATGAATCTTGAAACAACAGAAGAAGAATTAATGCATACTGTCTTTCCACATCCGACTTTATCGGAAATGATGAAAGAAAGTGTATTGGATGCTTATGGTCAAGTTTTAAACGCTTGATGACTGGATTGTGTGAAAGATTTTATATTTTTGATTGTTACTTCGTATTTATAAGGCAAAGGCTTAAATGGTTACGGTTGTTGATAGAGTTACAAATAGACGTTTGCGTCATCCTGAAAAGGCACATCGTCCTGATACAAGCGTTCAAAAAAAGCCAGATTGGATTCGTGTAAAAGCGCCAACATCACCGATTTATAAGGAAACACATGGTATTGTACGTACGCATAAGTTAGTGACTGTATGTGAAGAAGCTGGTTGCCCTAATATTGGCGAATGTTGGAGCCAGCGGCATGCTAGCTTTATGATTTTAGGTGAAATATGTACGCGTGCTTGTGCTTTTTGTAACGTTGCAACAGGTATTCCACTTGCCGTTGATGATAATGAGCCAGAACGTGTAGCCGATGCTGTTGCACGGATGGAATTAAAACATGTTGTCATTACATCTGTTGATCGTGATGATCTTGCTGATGGTGGTGCTGAGCATTTTGCAAAAGTTATTTATGCGATTCGTCAAAAAACTCCTAAAACAACAATTGAAGTTCTGACACCTGATTTTCGTCATAAGGATGGCGCTTTAGAAGTTGTTGTTGCTGCTAAGCCTGATGTTTTTAATCATAACTTAGAAACAGTTCCTTCTAAATATTTGAAGGTTCGTCCAGGGGCACGTTATTTTCATTCAATTCGTTTATTACAACGCGTTAAAGAACTTGATCCAACAATTTTTACAAAATCGGGAATTATGGTTGGTCTTGGTGAGGAACGAAATGAAATTTTGCAATTGATGGATGATTTGCGCTCTGCTGATGTTGACTTTATGACGATTGGACAATATTTGCAGCCTACACGAAAACATCATCCAGTTGTTCGTTTTGTGCCTCCTGAAGAATTTGAGTCTTTTGCCAAGATTGGTAAAGTAAAAGGATTTTTACATATGGCCTCCAATCCTCTGACGCGTTCATCTCATCATGCTGGAGATGATTTTGCTATTTTGCAAAAAGCGCGTGATGAAAAATTTTCCTTACAGAGATAATTATGCCGATTTTTACAATACATCGGCAGATCACCCATAGTGCCAGTGAAATGTTTGAGCTGGTTTCAGATATTGAGCGTTATCCTGAATTTTTACCAATGTGTGAGTCTTTGATAGTACGTTCTCGAAAAGAGTATGGGAAAAAAATGTTGCTTCTTGCGGATATGACCGTTGGCTATAAGATTATCCGTGAAACTTTTACGACTCAAGTATTTCTTCAGCCGGAAAAAAATCTTATAGAAGTTAAATATATTGATGGTCCATTCAAATATCTTGAAAATCGTTGGTCCTTTCATGATATTGAAAATACCAATGCATGTAATGTAGAGTTTTTTATTGATTATGAATTTAAAAGTAAAACGCTTGGATTAGTAATGGGCTCAATGTTTGATATTGCGTTTCGTAAATTCACCGACGCTTTTGAGAAGCGTGCGCATCAGATTTATGGCTCTACGATAACATAGTCTATTCTGTTATTTTTTAACAATACGTATTGCTTATAACAGCGTGAAGGTGAAAACTGGTTTTCATCTTTACTATTTGTTTTAATTCATCTTTTTCAGCTTTGAAAAGCATATTAAAGGAATATCATTTTAAATGATGAAGATGATGCACAGCTTCACGCTTTTGTTTCTCTTTTTTAATAGAGGCATATCCAAACAAAACGCCCAAATAGGACATGCTTGCGTCATACCCATTTCATAATAAATAGTATAGATACTCGTAAAAGTATATAAATCAACATCTTTACACTTATGAAAAAGTCAGCCTGCACCATTTATTTGCCATCTCTCAAGATGTTGACGATTATAGACTCAATGTGGAATAGAGAGCTTTGAAATTAGTACGGGGAATTCAGTGAAGCAATTCCAGAATCATTTTAAAAACATTTTCAACAGTTGCATGTCGGATAGCATTGCGGTTAAGATGACCAAAGTGCATTTCTTTGTGCAGAGTTTTATGATTTTTGTAAGCAACTGCGCAATGCACAAGTCCTACAGGTTTATCAAGACTTGCTCCTCCTGGACCAGCAATTCCTGTTACAGAGATTGCAATGTCAGCTTGTGAATGTTTTAATCCACCCTCAGCCATTGCAAGAGCAACTTCTTTTGAAACGGCGCCATAGGTTCTTATAAGTTCAGCACAAACGCCAACAAGGCGTGTTTTAGATTCATTTGAATAAACAACAAATCCACAATCGAGAACATCTGACGAACCTGCAATATTTGTGAGGCTTGCAGCAATGAGTCCTCCTGTACAAGACTCTACAGTTGTTAACAGCAAACCTTTTTGGCGAAAGATATTAAGGATTTCATGTGCTTGTTTTTCACAAAGATATGTCATTGGGGAAGTTCTCCTGAATAAAGAATGCTCGCTGTTGCAAGAGCAGCAATTCCTTCACCACGACCAATAAATCCAAGCCTTTCATTTGTTGTTGCTTTGATAGAGATTCGATCAGGTGTTATTGAAAGTATTGTCATAAGATTTTCTGTCATGGCATGACGATAGGGACCAATTTTAGGATTTTCAGCAATAATTGTGATATCAACATTGGCGATACGACCACCTGCTTGTTTTAGAATATCAAGAGCATGACGGAGAAAAATTTCTGATGATGCATTTTTCCATTGAGGATCAGAGGGAGGAAAATGTGTGCCAATATCTCCAGCACCTCGCGTAGCGAGCAGGGCATCTGTTAGCGCATGAAGAGCAACATCCGCATCGGAGTGTCCATTTAATTTTTTATGAAAAGGGATTTTTATACCACATAAAATAAGAAAATCACCATCCTCGAAAGAGTGAACATCATAACCATTGCCGGTGCGGATATCAGGAAACATTTGCATTTTCTTTTGGAGATATAAATGTGCGGTATTAAAATCTTCATGCCATGTAATTTTTATGTTGTTAGGATCCCCAGGAACGGTACGCATAGGAATTCCAAACCATTCGGCAATCGCAGAATCGTCAGTGAATTCTTTTTTGCAAGCTTGTTTTGCTTGCTTATGGGCCGCTAAGATATGTTCAAAGGGAAAACACTGTGGAGTTTGTGCACTATAAAGATGGGTACGGGGAATTGTTTCTAAAACATGCTGATTATTTACACGTTTAAGGGTATCAGAGATGGGAAGAACAGGAAGAACACCTTCTTGAGGCGTGATTGTATTGTGAATGTTATCAAGAAGCTTGTTTTCGATAAAGGGGCGTGCACCATCATGAATATGCACATATTGGAGATTGAATTTTTTGAGTGCCTGAAGTCCATTTAAGGTAGAGATTTGACGTGTATTGCCTCCTTCAACGATAATAAGGCGCTCTTTAAAATCACCAATAGCTTGTTCACAGATTTGACGATCTTCTGGATGAATAACAAGGATAATTGTTGTGATAGCTGGATGCTGCAAAAAACAATGCACGGTATGATAAATAACCGGCTTTTGTCCTAGAAGCCGATATTGTTTTGGAATTTCATGGGGAGATCCTGCTCTTTCACCACGTCCAGCGGCTAATATTATTGCTGCAATAGAAATACCTAATCTCCTTGTATTATAATTTAGTTTGCCTTTTTGTCATTAATTTTAAAATGATTTTGAAAGGATGGTTGTTGTAGATCAGCAAGGGATATCACGGATAACACCTCAAAAAAAGCATTTAATGCTTTTTGAAGTGCGGTATTTAAACCACAAAAATCGATCAAGGGGCAAGTTGGTTCTGCAGTATCGAAACATTCTGCTAGGGAAAAGTTGTCTTCTGTTACTTTCACAACATCAGCGACTGAAATCTCTGCTGCAGGTTTCGCCAATCTAACTCCACCATTGCGTCCACGCACTGTTTGTATAAAACCTGCTTGAACAAGCAGCTGAAGGATTTTAAATAAAAAAAGTTCTGAAACGGCATATGCTTTAGCAATTTCTGGAACACGACTGAGAGTTCCCTGATTATCTGCACAATACATGAGCATTCGAAGAGCATAATTTGTTTGTTTTGTTAATCGCATCTCATTTCCTTCGTAAAGTATCGTCGAATACAGTTTATTTTAAGATATTTTGCAAAATGTAGAAGTTCTTTCTCATTGACTATATTTGCCCTATTTTAAATGTAGTATTAGTATTGTCAATTTTTGCTACAAAAGGTTATATGAGAATAATGGGATAAGGGTATGTAAGCTCATGACGAATATAACATCTGTGACGAATCTTCAAGACATAGATAAAAATACTTATAACGATGAGTTGTATCGTTTAAGTAAGGTATATATTTTTTTAGGGATTACAATTATTGTATTGGCTTTACTTACGGCCTCTGTTTCATTTATTATTCTTATTGGATTAACCTCTGTTGTTCCCAGTAGAACAGTAACCCTTATTCTTATAGGGATTAATAGTTTTTGGGTTTTAGGGCTTATTGTCATCGTTTTTTATGAGATGATTCCGATCATTCGTGCTTGGCGTTCAAGGCGTGCAGGATCGCGTCTTCATGTGCGCCTTATTTCATTGTTTGCACTTGTTGCGACAATGCCGGCTGTTGCTGTAGCTCTTGTATCGGGTCCAGCACTAAATTTGGGACTTGATCGATGGTTTGATACAACAACGCGGCAAATTGTGGGCTCTTCTATTGATTTAGCAAATGCTTATGCAGATGAAATGCTTCAAAATTTAAAAAATTTATCCTACGCGATGGCATTTGCACTTGATAACAAAAAACTCTTAGAACGTAATCCGGCTGAATATAGGATGCAATTGACGCGTCATGCTATAGGACGCAATTTGCGTGGCGCATTTTTGTTAAGTTCTAGCGGAGCTATTTTTATATCGAGTGCTCTTGGTGATGAAGATAAACTGCCAATTCCTCCTTCCAATCTTATTGAACGTGCAACCAGTGCGAGGCCTTTTTCTTTTCAACCAGGCGTGCATGATTATTTTGGTATTATTTTAAAATTTACCAACATTCCAAACACATTTTTATATTTGGTGCGTGACGTTGATAAAGGTGTTTTATCTGCTTTGCGTTTAACAGAAGTCAATACAGATCGTTATCGTGATTTAAATGAAAATCGCCTGCTGACGCAAATTGCATTTGGTATGCTTTATTTATGTCTTTTTTTTAGTTTATTCTTATCGGCTATTTGGGCTGCTATTGCTGTCGCTGATCGCTTAGTACGTCCTATTCGTCTTCTCATTAGTGCTGCTGATGATGTTGCTACTGGAAATATGGAAATTTTTGTGCCAGTACGCGCGAAGGACGGAGATATTGGGCAATTATCCAAAACTTTTAATTACATGGTCAGTGAATTGAAAAGTCGGCGCAATGAGTTGATTGCAGTGCGTGATCAAATTGATGAGAGACGGCGTTTTTCTGAAGCAGTGTTATCGGGTGTAACAGCAGGAGTAGCAGGTATAGATGATAATGGTGATATTACAATTATTAATCGATCTATTGAAGCGATGTTTGATATTCGCTCTGAACACGTTGTTGGACAAAGTCTTTTATCTTTGAGTGCTGAAATTTGGCAGGTTTTTCAGTTTGCACGTTCATTGGATCGTAAAAATCATCGTGAGCAGGTTACTTTAAACGTTGCAGGAAAAGAGCGTGTCTGTAATGTCCAAGTTACGATGGAAGAGGATGATGGACAGGGGCAATCTTGGGTTCTAACAATTGATGATATTACAGACCTTGTTGCAGCGCAACGTACAGCGGCGTGGGCGGATATTGCACGGCGTATTGCACACGAAATAAAAAATCCCCTCACACCTATTCAGTTATCCGCTGAACGCATTCGTAAACGTTATAACAAAGTTATTACACAAGATAGAGAGGTCTTTGAGCGGTGTATTGAGACAATTATTCGACAGGTTGGAGATATTGGGCGTATGGTTGATGAGTTTTCCTCTTTTGCACGTATGCCCAAACCACAAATGCATATTTTAGATATACGAGAATTGTTGCGCGAAGCATGTTTCTTGATAGAAGTGACACGACATGATATTCATTTTGAGCAAGATTTAGGAAGTCTACCACTTATGGGTGCATTTGATAACCGTCTCATTGTACAAGCTTTTTGCAATGTTATCAAAAACGCGAGCGAATCCATAGATTCAGTTATGCGAGAGGAAAATATTCACGGTCATATTCTTGTCCGTTCTTATCGTCAAGAGGAATGGGTGGTTGTGGATGTTGTTGATAATGGGAAAGGACTTCCTAAAGAGCAAAGACAAAAGTTATTAGAGCCCTATATAACAACGCGGGAAAAAGGAACAGGGCTCGGGTTAGCCATTGTGCGTAAAGTTATTGAGGATCACGGCGGTTCCATGGAGCTTCATGATGCACCGGAAAGTTTTTATGAAGGTCGTGGTGCGATGATCCGTTTGATATTTCCGGCGGATGGGGGTAAGCAGGGTAGTATTATACAAGCCATAAATCATAAGATAGGGGAATAGTATGGTATCAGATATCTTGATTGTTGATGATGAAGCAGATATTCGTGAGCTTGTTGCTGGTATTTTAGATGATGAAGGTTATGAAACGCGTGTTGCTTGTAACTCTGATGAAGCATTGGCTCAAATTAGTGAGCGTATTCCAAAGCTCATTTTTTTGGATATTTGGCTACAGGGTAGTCGTCTTGATGGTTTAGCATTGCTTGATGAAATTAAAACGCAATATCCGGCTCTTCCGGTCGTTATGATCTCTGGTCATGGTAATATTGAGACGGCTGTTTCCGCTATAAAGCGAGGGGCATATGATTTCATTGAAAAACCTTTTAAAGCTGATAGACTTGTATTGGTTGCAGAGAGAACACTTGAAAACTCAAATTTAAAACGTGAGCTTTTAGAATTGCGAAAGCGTTCGAACGAGACATTAGAGTTACTCGGAAAATCGACAGTTGTAAAAAATTTGCGTCAAATCATAGAAAAAGTAGCACCAACCAATAGTCGCGTCATGATAACAGGTCCTTCAGGGGCAGGAAAAGAGACTGTTGCACGAACTATTCATGCGCTCTCAACGCGTTCGAATGGGCCATTTGTTACAATAAATGCTGCAACGATTACTCCGGAAAGAATGGAAATAGAGCTGTTTGGCAGTGAAATGGAAGGAAGAGAGCGCAAGATCGGTGCCTTAGAGGAAGCTCATGGCGGTATATTATATCTTGATGAAATTGCTGACATGCCACGTGAGACTCAAGGTAAGATTCTTCGGGTGTTGACGGGGCAGACATTTGAAAGAGTTGGCGGCACAAAACGTGTTAAGGTGGATGTCCGTATTATTTCTTCGACAGCGCAAAATCTTGAAAACCTCATTTCCGATGGGCGCTTTAGAGAAGATCTTTTCCACCGTCTTTCGGTTGTTCCTATTGCTGTTCCGCCCCTTTCAGCGCGTCGTGAAGATATTCCAGAACTTGTACATCATTTTGTAAAAACAATATCACAGCAGGTTGGGATTAAACCGCGTGCAATCAGTGATGATGTGATTGCTATTTTGCAAACGCATGCTTGGCCGGGTAATGTGCGGCAATTACGTAATAATATTGAGCGTCTTCTTATTCTTGTGCGGGATGGTGATGGTCCTATAACAGCGGACTTTCTTCCCAGTGAAGTAAGTGATTCTTTGCCACGTCTTCAAATGGATTCAGATGAAAGTATAATGGATTTGCCGTTACGTGAAGCACGAGAATTGTTTGAAAAGAGATATTTAGTGGCACAGATTGGGCGTTTGGGTGGAAATATATCACGTACTGCTGAATTTATAGGCATGGAGCGTTCAGCTTTGCACCGTAAACTTAAAGCGCTCGGAGTTTCTTAAAGCGATGCGTGTTATTATTTGCGGAGCAGGACAGGTTGGTTATGGGATAGCAGAGCGTCTTGCTGCTGAAAATCATGATGTTACTGTTATTGATATTGAAACGAGATTAATTGAAAAGATTCGCGATACATTGGATGTGAGAGGTTTTGTTGGTCACGGTTCACGTCCTGAAGTTCTTTTGGCTGCAGATGCAGACAAAGCTGATATGTTGATTGCTGTCACTTTGTTTGATGAAGTCAATATGGTAGCTTGTCAAGTAGCACATTCATTATTTAATGTGCCCACAAAAATTGCTCGTATTCGTTCACAATCTTATTTAGAGCCACGTTATAAGACGCTTTTTTCCAGAGAGAATATTCCCATTGATGTGGTTATTTCGCCAGAAGTTGAAGTTGGGGAAATGGTTTTGCGCCGTATTGCTTTACCTGGTGCAATAGATGTTCTTTATTTTTGTAATGATGATGTTGTTGCGCTAGCCTTGGAATGCATGGAAGATTGTCCAGTTATTAATACACCTTTGCGTCAATTAACAGAGCTTTTTCCAGATCTTCATACGACGGTTACCGCTATTAAACGTGGCGCGGAATTATTGGTTGCACATTCAGAAACGCAATTACGCGTTGGTGATATAACCTATCTTGTTGTTGCTCGTGATCAAATGCGCCGTGCTGTTGGGCTTTTTGGTCATAAAGAACAAGATGCCCACCGCATGATTATTGCAGGAGGCGGTCACATTGGCCTTTATGTTGCACAGGCTATTGAAAAGCGTTTCCATAAATTAAAATTGAAGATTATAGAATCGCATAGAGAAAGAGCTCTCACGATTGCTGATCAGCTTGAAAAAACAACAGTTTTATACGGTAACGTGTTAGATCCAGTGATTCTTCAAGATGCGGGAATTGATCAGTCCGATTTAATGATTACATTGACCAATCAAGATCAGGTTAATCTCTTAAGCGCTATTATTGCTAAAAGATTGGGCTGCAAAGCCAATATGGTATTGATTAATAATGTTGCCTATCAAGAATTTAGTCGTGCTGTTGGTGTGGATGCATATCTTAATCCCCATAGCGTTACAATATCGAGAATTTTGCAACAAATGCGCCGTGGACGTATTCGTTCTGTTCATTCAGTTTTTAATGGCCGAGCAGAAATTATTGAAGCTGAAGTGATGCAAACATCTTCATTGGTTGGTAAGTCATTATCAGAGCTCAATTTATCAGATGGTTTGAGAATTGGTGCAATTTATCGCAATAAGACAATAATACAGCTTTCGGCAGATACGCGCATTTTATCTGGTGATAGAATAGTGATTTTTGCTCTTGCTGATAGGGTTCGTGATGTTGAACAACTCTTTCGCGTAAGTTTAGAATATTTTTGATATATTATCTATGGATATTTGTACTTTTTGGTATAGTGGACAATTAAGATTGGTGGATAGGCTTTGTTTGTCCTCAATGGTTAAAACTGGACAGCGCGTTAAGCTTTTTAGTTATGATAAAAAAATAGATAATCTTCCTGCCGGTGTTGAGTTGCATGAAGCCGAATCAATTTTACCACGCTCAGCAATTTATCGCCTTGATCCCGCTTTTTCTGATGATAAACCAGGGTGTACAATTGTTCAGTTTTCGGATTTTTTTCGTGTTATGCTGATGAAATATCAACAAGGTGTTTGGTTAGATACAGATGTTTACCTTGTTAAACAATTTCATCCAGATGCGGATAAGGTTTGGTTAGCAAGAGAAAATAATACAAGAGTAGGCGTTTCTGCACTTTATTTTCCGCCTAATAACCCTATTATAAAAGTATTTGAAGATTATTGGGCAGGCACAGAAATTATTCCTCATTGGCTTGGGTTTAAGCGTCGTGTTTGGAGACCGTTCTGGTTAAAGAGGAAAAAAATGCCGATTTTGCCGGGAAGTCTTGGCGTTACGATATTTGGCAATGATGGTATTTCGCGATTAGCAAAACGATATGGTTTTTTTCATGAAGCAAAGGAAAAGGAAACTTTTTATTATTGGACTGGGCGAAAAGCTGAACGTATTTTTGAACCAGCTTTTGGCGTAAAGCCGCTTACAGATTCACGCTTGATAGGCTTTCATATTCACAGAAAGACAAAGACCTCGGGAAGGAAGTTTTTACCATTGGGCGGTATCTCGCATTCCTGATGTTCATCATTTGTTTAAGTAGAGTTATTATTGCTATTTTAACTATTGGGATTTTAATCTATCTTAAACAGCTCTTGATTGTAGCTTGCACAAGAGAGTAATGTTAACGTATGGATAAAAACATTGAATGTGTAAAGAGCGGTTGTTATATGAACGGAAAGTAGAAATATGAGTGATCCAATGAAAACAGCATTAAGCCTTGTTCCTATGGTTATTGAACAAACCAATCGTGGTGAACGGGCCTATGATATTTTTTCCCGTCTTTTAAAGGAGCGGATTATTTTTATTAATGGTCCTGTCGAAGATGGTATGGCAATGCTTGTTTGTGCACAATTGCTTTTCTTGGAAGCGGAAAATCCTAAAAAAGAAATTAGTCTTTATATTAATTCTCCAGGTGGTGTCGTAACATCTGGTATGGCTATTTATGATACTATGCAGTTTATTCGCCCTCCTGTTTCTACGCTTTGCATGGGGCAGGCGGCATCTATGGGGTCTTTATTGTTAACAGCTGGAGCAAAAGGTCATCGTTTTACATTGCCAAACGCACGTATTATGGTGCATCAACCATCTGGTGGTTTTCAAGGTCAAGCTTCAGATATTGAGCGACATGCGCAAGACATTATAAAGATGAAACGGCGTTTAAATGAAATTTATGTTCAACATACAGGTCAAGATTATGAGATTATTGAGAGAACTCTCGATCGCGATCATTTTATGACAGCAGAAGAAGCCAAAGCGTTTGGCTTAGTGGATGATGTTATACAATATCGTGCAGAAACTGAAAAAGAAGAAAAAGATTAAGAATTTTTATAGAAAAAACAGCTACTTTAAATCACAGAGTTTTATAAAAAATATCGCAAAATAAGAGAAACACCTAAAAATATTGAGACATGCATGGTTTTCTATATGTCTTTTAGTTTTCATGATGAAAAGCTTCCTTTGGAAAGGCAAAGTATTCATATATCGTGGTGAAAGGAAAGAAAAATGAGCAAAATTAGCAATAGCGGGAACGAATCAAAAAATACTCTCTATTGCTCGTTCTGCGGCAAGAGTCAGCATGAGGTGCGTAAGCTCATTGCGGGGCCTACTGTATTTATCTGTGATGAATGTGTAGAGCTTTGCATGGATATTATTCGGGAAGAAAATAAGTCTTCTGGGGTTAAGGTGCGTGATGGTGTTCCTACGCCACAGGAAATTATAACAGTTCTTGATGATTATGTTATTGGTCAGCAGCATGCAAAGCGTGTTCTTTCTGTTGCTGTTCATAATCATTATAAACGGTTGGCGCATCAGTCTAAAAGCAATGATATTGAGTTGGCTAAATCAAATATTCTTCTTGTTGGTCCAACGGGCTGTGGTAAAACTTATCTTGCACAAACATTAGCACGTATTATTGATGTGCCTTTTACGATGGCGGATGCGACCACTTTGACGGAAGCAGGCTATGTAGGTGAGGATGTAGAAAATATTATTTTGAAACTTCTTCAAGCTGCTGACTATAATGTTGAACGTGCACAACGTGGCATTGTTTATATTGATGAGGTCGATAAGATTTCTCGTAAAGCAGACAATCCTTCTATTACAAGAGATGTTTCGGGGGAAGGAGTTCAGCAAGCGTTATTAAAAATTATGGAAGGAACGATTGCTTCTGTTCCTCCTCAAGGTGGACGTAAGCATCCGCAACAAGAGTTTCTTCAGGTTGACACCACAAACATCTTATTCATTTGTGGGGGAGCTTTTGCTGGTTTAGAACGGATTATTTCAGGGCGTGGTGAAAAAACTTCTATTGGTTTTTCTGCGACCGTTAAGGCTCCTGATGAGCGTTGTGTCGGTGAAATTTTTCGTGATTTAGAGCCTGAAGATCTTATAAAATTTGGTTTAATACCAGAATTTATTGGGCGTCTTCCTATAGTCGCTACCTTAGAGGATTTAGATGTTAACGCCCTTATGCAAATTTTATCACAACCTAAAAATGCTTTAGTAAAGCAATATCAGCGTCTTTTTGAAATGGAGAATGTCGAGTTATCATTTCATGAAGATGCTTTACGTGTTATTGCGAAGAAAGCAATTGAACGTAAAACTGGCGCTCGTGGTTTACGTTCTATTATGGAGAAGATCCTTCTTGAGACGATGTTTGAGCTACCGGCTCTTGAAGGCGTTCAAAAAGTGGTTATTTCGAGTGATGTCGTTGATGGGAAAGCGCGTCCTCTTTATATTTACTCAGAACGTGCAGAAGATAAAGAAAATGTATCAGCATGATATTGTGCTAAGCACAATATGAAAGGTGGTAATAAACAGTATTTGATGGGTGTTTATAATAATATCATTATAATGCTTGATTTATGTATTAGTAATTACCACTTCATGTATTGTGAAGAGCTGAGGTTTTCTAAAGGTGAGCTGGTTGTTGTAGATAGCTCATAGGCTCCAGAAAGGAGAGTTATGCAATATATTGATGAAAAGACAGATGAAGTAAGAGATGGGGTTTATGCTGTTTTACCTCTTCGTGATATTGTTGTCTTCCCCCATATGATTGTTCCACTTTTTGTGGGCCGCGAAAAATCAATTCGTGCTCTTGAAGAAACGATGGCGGTTGACAAGCAAATACTCTTGGTGACACAAAAAAATGCTTCTGATGACGATCCAAAATCAGAGGATATTTATCATATTGGTACATTTGCTAATATTCTTCAACTTTTAAAGCTTCCTGATGGTACTGTAAAGGTTTTGGTTGAAGGAACTGCACGTGCAAAAATTAGTCAATTTGCTTTAAGTGAAGGTTATCATCAGGCATATGCGACTGTTACAGAAGAATCTAGAGAGAGTGATGTTGAGATTGAAGCTCTTTCAAGGTCAGTGATTGCTTATTTTGAAAACTATGTAAAGCTTAATAAAAAAATCTCTCCTGAAGTTGTTAATGCGATTGGTCAGATTGATAATCCTTCTAAGCTTGCCGATACGATTGCTTCTCATTTGATGATTAAACTTGCAGAAAAACAGGAAATACTAGAGCTCTTACCTGTACGGGCCCGTCTTGAACGTGTTCTGTCCTTCATGGAAGGAGAAATTTCTGTTTTGCAGGTTGAAAAACGTATTCGTTCGCATGTTAAACGGCAAATGGAAAAAAACCAACGAGAATATTATCTCAATGAGCAGATGAAGGCTATTCAAAAAGAGTTAGGGGCAGGTGATGATAGCCGAGATGAACTCTCTGAATTAGAAGAACGTATCAAGAATACAAAACTATCCAAGGAAGCACAGGAAAAAGCTGGAGCAGAATTGAGAAAATTACGGAATATGTCTCCTATGTCTGCAGAAGCGACAGTTGTCCGTAACTATCTTGATTGGTTATTAGCAATGCCTTGGGGTAAAAAATCTAAGATTAAAAACAATTTAGATTTTGCTGAAAAGGTCATGAATAATGAACATTTCGGTCTTGAAAAGGTTAAGGAGCGAATTATTGAATATTTGGCTGTACAAAGTCGCGCGTCAAAGATAAAAGGTCCTATTATTTGTTTGTTAGGTCCTCCTGGTGTAGGGAAAACATCATTAGCGCGCTCTATCGCAAAGGCGACGGGGCGTGAGTATGTTCGTATCTCATTGGGAGGCGTGCGGGATGAAGCAGAAATTCGCGGACATCGCCGAACATATATTGGTTCGATGCCTGGAAAAATTATCCAGTCTATGAAAAAAGCAAAAAAATCTAATCCGCTTTTCTTGCTTGATGAAATTGATAAAATGGGACAAGATTTTCGTGGAGATCCTTCATCCGCTTTATTAGAAGTTCTTGATCCTGAACAAAACAGTACATTCATTGATCACTATTTGGAAGTTGAATATGATCTTTCTGATGTCATGTTTATCACAACTGCCAATACGCTTAATATTCCAGGTCCGTTAATGGATCGTATGGAAATTATTCGTATTGCTGGTTATACTGAATGTGAGAAAATGGAAATTGTTAAACAGCATCTTTTACCAAAGGCACTAAAAGATCACTGTTTGTCTAAAAAAGAACTCAGTATTTCTGATGGAGCACTAAGGTCAATTATTCAGTTTTATACACGTGAGGCAGGCGTTCGTAACCTTGAGCGTGAACTCATGAAAATTTCCCGCAAATCTGTTACAAAAATTCTCAAAACGCATCAAAAATCTGTAAAAGTTACAGAAAGTAATATTCATGATTTCTTGGGTGTTAAACGTTATCATTACAATCAGATTGAAGGAGAAAATCAAATTGGTGTTGTGACAGGCCTTGCGTGGACAGAAGTCGGTGGAGAGTTATTGACCATTGAAGGAGTTATGATGCCCGGCAAAGGTAAGATGACTGTAACTGGAAATTTACGTGATATTATGAAGGAATCCATTTCAGCGGCAGCATCTTATGTACGTTCTCGTGCTGTTGATTTTGGTATTGAACCTCCACTTTTTGAAAAACGCGATATCCATGTTCATGTTCCAGAGGGTGCTACGCCAAAAGATGGACCATCTGCTGGGATTGCAATGGTGACAGCAATTGTTTCGGTTCTTACAGGAGTAGCTGTGCATAAAGATATTGCAATGACTGGTGAAATTACTTTACGTGGACGCGTTTTACCAATTGGTGGATTAAAAGAAAAACTCCTAGCAGCTCTTCGAGGAGGGATAAAAAAGGTACTTATTCCTGAAGAAAACGCAAAAGATTTGGTTGATATTCCTGACGATGTCAAAAATAATATGGAAATTATTCCGGTAAATCATGTGAGTGAAGTTTTGAAACACGCTTTGGTTCGTTTTCCAGACACTATTGAATGGAAAGAACCCTCTACGGTGGCTGTCCCAATCCGGTCAGAGGGCAGTGATAGTGAAGGAATACAGATTGCGCACTGATTCACTTATCTCATTTATAACGGCATTTTTTAGGTGGCAGAAGGCGTTGTTGAGATTATTGTTCTGTTTTTTGTTGGAAAAAGTGAAAAATTCCGTGAATAACTGTGATTATTGCTAAAAAAACAATGTTTTGGATAAAAATAAGACTTCTGTTTGCTGTACTTTTCAATAAACTGACCAATAACATGATTAAGTCATGTTGTCAGGTAATATAGGGAAAGGAAATATTTTATGAATAAAAGTGAATTGGTTAGCTCCGTTGCTGAAAAGGCAGGTGTTTCGAAAGCGCAAGCTGGTGCTGTTGTTGATGCTTTTATGGCTTCTGTAACAGAAGCTTTGGCTTCAGGGGGAGATGTTCGTCTTCCAGGTTTTGGCTCTTTTGAAGTTTCTCATCGTGCTGCAACAAAGGGGCGTAATCCTTCAACTGGTGCTGAAATCGATATTCCAGCACGTTCTGTACCTAAATTTTCTGCAGGAAAAAGCCTTAAAGAAGCAGTTAATAAAAAATAATTTAAGCTACATAAAAAAACCCGATTTATTTATAAGCGGGTTTTTTTTAGCACATGTATTATGCCCATTTTTCATATAACACGTTGAGATTTTTGCGGTATTTTTTATTTTCATGTATTACTTGTATTTTTGAAAATAATTTTAAGTGTTGTATAAAATACTGTCAGCTTAAAATATATTTTTTAGCCTTTTCAGTAAAATATTGCACTGTATTAGTGCAGTACCGGTGTGGCTTATAAAATGTAATGTTAACTTTTATTACGCTGAAGTGTTAAGGTATTTATTTCAAAACAAGATCCGTAAATAGTATGAGGCAAAAAACTCTGTAAAGTCTATAAAAGTTATTATATACCACCATTTACGCTTAATAAAAGTGCATGTTGGTGCCACCGTACTGTTTTTCTCAGTTCCTATAATGTTGCGATTAGCCCTCAACATCTGAGATGAGTGCATAAGGAATAGTTTTATTCTTTTACTTATACGCCAACCTTGCTTGTGACGCACCAAGAGGATAAGTTTTATTGATTTATTATAAGAGATTCTGAAATGAAAGAATCTTATGATATTCAGATTTCACTTTCAATATTGTGATTTTTCTTGGCATTTGAGAGGGAAGAGATAGATCCAGCTCTATCCTACAAATATTTTTTCCATATCCCTATTTCACTTGTGATATGCAAGCGAGCGTTTTTTCTTCATCACACAAGAGTTAAAGTGAGAGAATAACACAAATTTTGATGAAGGAAGTTAAAAAACAGAAAAATTACTCTTATAAAATAATGTATATTACGTAATATAAAAAATATTAATAAAGATAATACAGTATTGCTTGTTTATTTTCCATCTATTTAAATTTTTATTATTCATAATATATTGATATAATTATTTTATTTTTAGTCATTAAATCATATTAAATTGTTGATAGCGGTAAAGGTCTTTTATAGCCAAAAGTTATTTTACAAGCACCTAAATAATTAAATAAATGATGAAACGTAGAGTAGTATTTATTGATTGGGGGAGACAGTCTTTAAAAGGCTTTAGAATGATTTTTTCACGAGAGTCATAAAGATCTATTCAGTAGATGAGAGGCGAATCGTGTGTTTTTTATAAGGAACTCTTTGATTCTTTATCTGCTAACCACTGAGTACAATCATTGAGAGCTCTTGCTGTGATGGCTTGTTTTTTTACTAATTTTTTTTCTTTACTTGCTAGGCGTTTTCCTGAATGTCTAATAGAAGCAATAGGGGGAAAGAGTCCGAAATTGATATTCATTGGCTGAAAGGACTGTGTTTCTGCTTTTTCATCTATGATGTGTCCCCCTGTAATATGATTCAAAAGGGCTCCGAATGCTGTCGTTTGTGGGGGTAGGCAAGGGGAAATATGATGATATTCGGCAGCAGCAAAACGTCCAGCAAGAAGCCCTATTGCCGCTGATTCTACATAACCTTCACATCCGGTAATTTGCCCTGCAAAGCGTAGTTGTTTTTTTTGTTTTAAACGAAGGGTTTGATCAAGAATAATTGGCGAGTTGAGGTAGGTATTGCGGTGAAGACCACCAAGACGCGCAAACTCTGCTTTTTCAAGACCGGGAATCATTCTAAAAATGCGAATTTGTTCACCATATTTCAGTTTTGTTTGAAAGCCGACCATATTGTAAAGCGTTCCAAGTTTATTATCTTGGCGTAATTGAACGACAGCATAGGGTTTAACTGTAGGGTTATGGGCATTGGTTAAGCCCATAGGTTTCATAGGACCGTGTCTTAACGTTTCAAGTCCGCGCTCAGCCATAATTTCAATGGGGAGGCATCCATCAAAATAGGGCGTTTTTTCAAAGTCACGAAACTCTGTTTTTTCAGCCTTTTTTAATGCTTCAACGAATGTTTTATATTGTTCTTTGTTGAGGGGACAATTAAGATAATCTTTTCCAGTTCCCTCAGGACCAATTTTATCATAGCGAGACTGATACCAACAAATGTTGATATCAATACTATCGGTATGGATAATAGGTGCAATCGCATCAAAAAAAGAAAGAGCTTTTATACCGGTTATTGCTTGTAATTCTTGAGCAAGTGCAGGTGATGTAAGGGGACCCGTTGCAATGACAACATGTTTCCAAGCTTTAGGAATTTTTTGAACTTCTTCACGTTTGATTGTTATAAGAGGATGGTTTTCGATTGCTGTTGTAACGGTTTTTGAAAATCCATCACGGTCAACAGCAAGGGCACTACCTGCGGGAACTTTGTTGGCATCAGCAGCTTTCATAATTAACGATTTCGCTAATCGCATTTCAGCATGTAAAAGCCCTACGGCATTTGTTAATGAATCATCGCAACGAAATGAATTTGAACAAACCAGTTCTGCCAAATTATCGGTTTTATGGGCATCTGATTTTTTTTCGGGTCGCATTTCATGCAAAACAACAGGAATTCCTGATTGAGCGATTTGCCAGCTTGCTTCACACCCCGCAAGACCGCCACCGATGATATGAATTGGGATATCGAATGTCTTTAACATAATTGACTTTTAGCGTAAGCAGTTATGTATGAAAAGCATAGATTTTGTTTTTTTTAATATATTTGTTTGCTTTTTTCCCGTAATTAATGGTATAGAGACGCCGCTTGTATAAGGTTATTAGCTTGTAAGTTTGAGCGGATGTGGCGAAATTGGTAGACGCACCAGATTTAGGTTCTGGCGGGAGACCGTGGGGGTTCGAGTCCCTCCATCCGCACCAAAGCAATCCCTTAAGTGCTACGGATTTCTACGTGTCTGAAATTCCGCTTCATGGTAAATGTAACACTCGAAGTGTTAGAATGTAATGATTATTAGAGTGGGTTTATCCCTCTCCTTAGGAAAATGAAGGTGTTTAATGCAGGTTACCGAGACGCTTAATGAAGGACTGAAGCGCGAAATTAAGATCGTGGTTCCAGCGAAAGATTTAGAAGAAAAGCTGAATGAAAGATTGGATGATACCAAGGGAAAAATCAAGCTTAATGGTTTTCGTCCCGGTAAAGTGCCTAGTGGGCATTTGCGAAAAATGTATGGTAAATCCTTTATGGCGGAGATTCTCAATGAGATACTCAGTGATGCGCCTCGGTCTATTTTAGCAGATCGCAATGAACGTGCAGCGATGCAGCCGAAAATTGATATAGATGAAGATGAAAAAATTCTAGATGGCAAAGCTGATTTTACTTTTAGTTTAAAGTATGAAGTTTTACCAAAAATTGAAATTAAAGATTTTGAACATATTAAGGTTATCCGTGAAATTGCAACTATTCCTGAACAGGATATTGATGATCAAATCAATCGCGTCCTTTCTTCTACGCGTAATTATTCCCTAAAAGAGGGGGCTTCTGAAGAAGGTGATCGTATTACCATAGATTATCAAGGTAAGCTTGAAGGCGCTCCATTTGAAGGTGGGGCAGATAGTGATGCACAACTGATTCTTGGGTCAAAACAATTTATTCCTGGTTTTGAAGAGCAATTGGTTGGTGTGAAAGCTGGGGATGCAAAAACGATTTTTGTTAAATTTCCTGATAATTACAGTGCAGCACATTTGGCCGGACGGGAAGCAGAGTTTGACATTACTGTCAAAGCTGTCTTTAAACCAGATGAATTAAAAATTGATGATGAAGCAGCACAAAAAGTTGGTTTAGAGTCTCTAGATCGCTTACGTGAGGTCGTTCGTGGGCAGATTGAAAGCCAATACGGTTCAGTGACACGTCAAAAAGTTAAGCGTCAAATTCTTGATGCTTTAGATGCTGATTATAATTTTGAGATTCCTGAGGAACTTTTAGAGATTGAGTTTAACAATATATGGGCTCAGGTTAATGATGATTTGAAAAAGGCTGGGCGCAGTTTTGAAGATGAAGGTATTACAGAAGAAAAGGCACGGGAGGAATATCGTGTCCTTGCGCAACGTCGTGTTCGTCTTGGTTTGGTGCTTTCTGAAATTGGAATGAAGGTTGGTGTTAAAGTTAGTGAGGATGAGCTAAAAGCAGCCGTTTTTGATCAGGTTCGCCAGTATCCTGGACAAGAGAAAGAGATTATGGATTTTTTCCGCAGGACTCCGGAAGCTGTTGAAAATCTACGTGCTCCGATTTTTGAAGAAAAGGTCATTGATCATTTATTAGCACAGATAAAAGTCACAGATAAGGAAGTGACGGTTGAAGAGTTGATGAAAGAATATGACGAATCAGATGTCCCTGAAGAAAAGCCGGCAAAGAAAAAGTCTGCAGTGAAAGAAACGTCTACAGAGAAAACATCAGCTAAGAAAAAAGCTCCTAAAAAAGCTTAATATTTATGCAAACAGAAAAAGCCTGATAGAATCGGGCTTTTTGTAAGATTTATATCCTAAGATTGCACTGAGAGAATGGTTTTAGATAAGCCATGAGTATATTTTAAAATATTGGTAGTGGATTGGCAATGAGCATCATTGATACGCGTACTCCTGATTCTAAGCGTTTTATTTCTGGAGTTACAGGTGATTGGGAAGTCATCATTGGCATGGAAGTTCATGCGCAAATCATATCAAATTCGAAACTTTTTTCAGGAGCATCAACCAAATTTGGTGCAGAGCCGAACAATCATGTATCACTCATTGATGCAGCCATGCCAGGTATGTTGCCTGTTCTTAATCAAGAATGTGTCCGTCAAGCAGTTCGAACGGGGTTAGGATTAAAGGCGCATATTAATTTAAAATCTATTTTTGATCGCAAAAATTATTTTTATCCAGATTTACCGCAGGGGTATCAAATTTCTCAATTTCGCTATCCCATTGTGGGAGAGGGAAAGATTACCATATCTGTTGGTCCAGATTCGAATGGCCAATTTGAAGATATTGAAGTCGGGATTGAAAGATTACACCTTGAACAAGATGCAGGAAAATCGATGCATGATCAGCATCCAACAATGTCTTTTGTTGATCTTAATCGTGCTGGCGTCGCTCTCATGGAAATTGTTTCTAAACCGGATATGCGTTCAGCAGATGAAGCCAAAGCCTATATGACAAAATTACGTACAATTGTTCGTTATTTGGGCACTTGCGATGGCAATATGGATGAAGGTTCTATGCGTGCAGATGTTAATGTATCTGTTCGTCGTCCTGGTGAAAATTTTGGAACGCGCTGTGAAATTAAAAACGTTAACTCTATTCGCTTTATTGGTCAAGCCATTGAGTATGAAGCGCGTCGTCAGATCGCAATTTTAGAAGATGGAGGCGTCATAGATCAAGAGACTCGGCTTTTTGATGCGGCTAAAGGTGAAACGCGCTCTATGCGCTCAAAAGAAGAAGCACATGACTATCGTTATTTTCCTGATCCTGATCTTTTACCATTAGAATTTGATCAAGCATTTGTGGATGCTTTGGCAGCAGACTTACCAGAATTGCCTGACGCTATAAAAGCACGTTTTGTTAAGGAAATGGGATTGACAGTGTATGATGCTTCCATTCTTGTGACAGAAAAGGCTATTGCTGATTATTTTGAAGAAGTAGCGCGTGGGCGTGATGGAAAAATAGTTGCCAATTGGGTGATTAATGACCTTTTAGGGGCTTTAAATAAAGATAATCGTGAGATTGAAGAGTCACCGGTATCGCCAAATCAATTGGGAAGCATTATTGATCTCATAAAAGAAGGAGTTATTTCTGGAAAAATTGCCAAAGATCTTTTTGAGATTATTTGGAATGAGGGGGGAGATGCACGCCAAATTGTAGAAGAGCGAAATATGAAGCAGGTGACAGATACAAAGGCAATTGAAAGAGCCGTTGATGAAATCATTGCTAATAATTCTGATAAAGTTGCGCAAGCAAAACAGAAACCCGCTTTAGCTGGTTGGTTTGTTGGACAGGTAATGAAAGCAACAGGTGGTAAGGCAAACCCTCAAGCTGTTAATGAATTGGTTAAGATGAAACTTGGCATAGATTAAATTTTATGGGGTGGAGAAGAAGCCATACATATGATATCTTCTTGAAATTAAGGGATAGCACGTTATCCTATCAATTGGAATTGTAGCTGAATTTACTAGTAACTTTTTCGGTAATTTCAATCGTTAACAGTTTTATTCCAACGATTAATTTCATGAGCGCACTAAATGAATGGAATAGCAGATGGCTCGTTTTTTTAAGCAAATCTTCACATGGTGGAATGGCAATACCATTGGTACGCGTTTTTTCACATGGCGCAAAGGTAAGCGGATAGGGGAAGATCAATTTGGAAATATATATTATGAAGGGGGACTTCATAAGGATGGTTATCCGCACCGTTGGGTTATCTATAAAGACTATTCTGAGGCCTCTACTATTCCACCAGGTTGGCACGGCTGGATTCATCATCGCTGTGAGTGCCCACCCACACAGGAGGATTATCATCCTTATGAATGGGAAAAGCCTCATGTTGCAAATATGACAGGAACAAGTGAGTACTATCGACCAAAGGGGGCTATCACCTCCAATGGAGAGCGGTCTTGTGTGCATGAAGATTATGATGCGTGGTCACCTAAAAAATAAAAGATTTTAGTGTGCGCGTGTATTTTTGTCTTATTTGACTCTATGTTATGAAAAGAATTATTTTTTAAGATGCGATTGATTTTGATATGATGAGATTTTTTTTATTGTTAGGGGTGAAGCATTTTATATATATTTTTTTAATGGGAGTTTTAGTATTTTTATCCTTAAATAGTGGAGTGCGGGCTGAGCGTATTAGCAATGGAATTGCTGTTTTTGCAGGTCTTGACAAAATCACGGGGCGGACCACACGTTTTGAAGTTACTCTTGGTAAAATTTATCAGTACGGTGCATTACAGGTAACGCCACGTGCGTGTTATACGAGCTCTAAAGATGAACCAACGCGTACAACTGGTTTTGTTGAAGTCAATGAAGTGACATTAGATAAAAAAGTACGGCGTATTTTTACAGGATGGATGTTTGCAGATAGTCCTGGTTTGAACGCTGTTGAGCATCCTATTTATGATGTGTGGTTAAAGGATTGCAAGCAGAATTCTCAAGATCTTCCTCTTCAATGATTAGTGTGTTATCTATTATAATACATTGATTTATAATGGCCCTTTATCATTTTACAACTTAATAAGAGGTTCAATTTCCTATGATTGCCTCATTTAAAATTTTTCTATATTGAATTAATCCAAATTATTCTCTTGCGCATTACAAGTGGCGGATGTGCAGATAAGATTCTCTAAGATAAGGAATAAAAATTTCCTTCATGAACTGTTTAAATTCAAAGATGCATCATTAAAATCAACATATTTTGCAGTGTTTCATAAGAGACAGTTCTTGAATTATATTTGTTAGAGGTTGAAATGAAAGGCTTGTTGATATTTGTTAAAGAGATGAACTGAAGCTTTTGCATTTATGAGGGAAACAGACTATCAAGTGAGTAGTTCATCATGAAACACTAATGAGTATATCTAGAGAAAGCTGTGTTGATAGTTTTTTCTCATAGAGATGTCGTTTTTCATTCAAAGAGTAGAAGAAATACAAGCTATATTAATGGAAAAATTGAGATTTAAGATTATTTAAAGTTTATCAATCGAAGTATAGCTTGGTTAAAAATGCCGTGATCAATATATTTCTAGTAAAAAAACAATGTTTATATATTTTTATTATACACCACTACATAAGTAAGTTTGCCTATTCGTAAGTTCTTGTATATTACATGATAACTTCACATTTTAATAAGCAGGATACCGCTAAGTTTATAAATCATATTCTTGATATCCATGCTTTTTAAAATCTTTTGTATAAAATACACGTGTTTTCATGTAGAGCTATTGAAAATTTAAAAAGGGGCTTCGAAGAGGCGTTGAAAAGATTCTGCATCACTGGGAGTGGTATATTTATTTTGTATAAAGAATAACCCATTCTCTAAAGAATACGAGATTTTATAAAATGAAAGTTTCTAGTCACCAACATAATAATGTTTCTCGATTACCGAAACAATCTAAAGAACCCTTGTTGAATGTTCCATTTATTATAGTTGTTTTGATAGCTTTTTGTTTTTGTCTTTATTGCATTTCGCAGTATTTTTTTTCTCATAAGGTTTATGTTGAAAGTCTTGAATTTTTTTCATTTATACCAGCATTGTTTAAGAGGGATCCTGTAGCACTCTGTTATACCATGGTGAGTTATTCATTTATGCATAGTAGTTTTAAACATGTTGCTCTTAATATGGTTTGGCTTTTGGTTTTTGGCTCTCCTTTAGCAAGGCATTTTGGTGCTTTACGTTTTTTAATTTTTTGGGTGTTAACGGCAGTTATTTCTGTTTTGACTTATTTTACATTTCATCAAGAAAGTACCATATCACTTATTGGGGCGTCAGGTTCCGTATCTGGAATGATGGGTGCTATTGCACGTTACGGTTTTTCTAGTGGTTATCTAGCTGTCAATGCGCAGAACGAAAAACTTTTTGGACCTTTATTGTCCATTAAAAAAGCTCTGTGCTCTAAGGGGGTGCTTGTTTATATGGGTGTATGGCTGATGGCTGATTTTATCATAGGTATTTCTTCTATTTTGTTTGAAGAAAATGGCATCTCAATAGCATGGGAAGCTCATATTGGCGGGTTTCTTGCGGGTTTTTTGTTGGTTGGTTTTTTTGATGTTTCACAAAAAAATTAAAAACTAGAATCTAAGATATTTATGTGCCACATAAAGCGCTATTGTTGCTGCATTTGAAACATTTAATGATTTAATATTTCCAGGCATATCAAGGCGTGTTAAAGCGCAAACTGTTTCACGTGTTTTTTTACGTAAACCTTTACCTTCTGCTCCTAAAACAAGAGCAATTTTATTTCCTGTTAATGCTGTTTCTAGAGGTTTGTCCCCTTCTGAATCGAGACCAAAGCTTGTAAAACCTGTTTGATGAAGTTCTTGAAGAGCTTCAGCGAGGTTTCGTACGGTAATATAATGAATCATTTCCAGAGCTCCAGATGCCGCTTTCGCAAGAACACCGCTTTCGTGGGGAGAGTGACGGCAAGTTGTAATAAGCGCTTTAGCTTTTAATGCAACTGCAGAGCGCATAATAGCGCCAACATTATGCGGATCGGTAATTTGATCCATGACAATGACCAGATCAGTATTGGTTAGTTCCGAAAGTTTGCATGGTTTGAGGGGTAAAGTTTCCAAAACAATACCTTGGTGAACAGCCTCACTTCCAACAAGCGAATCAAGATATTTGGGGGTGCATAATGTAACAGAGCAAGGATAATCTGATTCGGATATATTTAATCGTTTTAAGGCATTTTGTGTAACGTAAAGACATTTTAAAATTCTTTTTGGGTTTTCTAAAGCTGCCTGAACAGAATGAATGCCATAAAGATGGATTATTCCTTGCTGTAAAGAAGCAGCTTTCTTCTTTAGGTGTGTAAAAGATCGAGAAGGAGAGCCTTTTGTATCACGATATCGGCGACGTAAACGAGCATAATGAGAATTTTGTGATGTTTTTTCTTTCATAGCTTCTTTATAGCGTGTTAATAAGAAAAATAGAGAGAAAAAATCTGTGATTTAAAGTTATGAGCAGGAAATTTGTACAGAATTGTATTTATTCTGTTGACAGATACAATAGTAATCGTCATAACCACTTCGCAATCAGATTGAATTGAATGGGTATTCAAGATGGTTTTCGTAATGTCTCATTGCGCGACTTTACCGGTGTAATGGAGGGGTGCCCGAGTGGTTAAAGGGGGCGGACTGTAAATCCGTTGCGTATGCTACGTTGGTTCGAATCCAACCCCCTCCACCATTCATCGAAGGAGAGTTTGTATGTGAGTCATGCGGGTATAGCTCAATGGTAGAGCAGCAGCCTTCCAAGCTGAATATGCGGGTTCGATTCCCGCTACCCGCTCCAAATAGTTGTTGGTGATTGGGCAAATAGGTATGATGGAGGATATTCCATTTATAGATTGGGTGGGGTTTTCCGTCTAAGAGTTGTGGTGATTGAGCTGGTTACAGCCTAGTCGGATTGAGTTTTGCAGGACTGTCCCTAGGTGCTAACAAAAATAGGGAATAAAACAAGAGATTAATAGCGATGGCGAAGAGCAAGTTTGAACGAACAAAACCGCATGTTAATATTGGTACGATTGGTCACGTTGATCATGGGAAGA